>NZ_JBIARH010000051.1:0-40710 GCF_042889785.1 Streptomyces sp. NPDC002476
GCGTATGTGATTTATACGTCGGGTTCGACGGGTCGTCCGAAGGGTGTGGTGGTTCCGCATGCGTCGGTGGCGGGGCTGGTGGAGTGGGCGGTGTCGTTGGGGGCTGGTCGGTTCTCGCGTGTGTTGTTCTCGACGTCGTTGAATTTTGATGTGTCGGTGTTCGAGTTGTTCGGGACGCTGGCTGCGGGTGGGACGTTGGAGGTGGTGCCGGATGTTCTGGTTCTGGCGGAGCGGGGGTCGTGGTCGGGTTCGTTGGTGTCGGCGGTGCCGTCGGCGTTCGCGGCGGTGCTGGAGCAGGACGCCCGGGTGGACGCGGGTCTGGTGGTTTTGGCGGGGGAGGCGTTTTCGTCGAGTCTGCGGGAGCGGATCGGTCGGGTGATGCCGGGTGCGGCGGTCGCGAATCTGTATGGTCCGACCGAGGCGACCGTCTATGCGACCGGCTGGTTTTCGGATCGGGACGAGGAGAGTGCCGGGTCGATGGTGCCGATCGGCAGGAATGTGGCGGGTAAGGGCACGTATGTGCTCGACGCCTTCCTTCGTCCGGTTCCGGTGGGTGTGTGGGGTGAGTTGTATCTTGCGGGTGGTCTGGCGCGGGGTTATCACGAGCGTCCGGGGCTGACGGCGGAGCGTTTTGTCGCTGATCCGTTCCGTGAGGGTGGTCGGCTGTATCGCTCGGGTGATGTGGTGCGTTGGCTTGTGGACGGGTCGCTTGAGTATGCGGGTCGTGGCGATGACCAGGTGAAGGTGCGTGGTTTCCGGATCGAGCTGGGTGAGATCGAGAGTGTTCTGGTTGCGCACGAGCAGGTGGGCCGGGCCGTTGTTGTCGCTCGTGAGGATCGGCCGGGGGTGAGGCGTCTGGCCGCGTATGTGGTGGCCGACGGTTCCGGGCTGGATATCGCCGGGGTGCGTGAGCACGTGGCAGTTGCGCTTCCCGAGTACATGGTGCCGTCGGCGTTCGTGGTGCTGGACGAGTTGCCGTTGAACGCGAACGGGAAGCTGGACCGCAAGGCTCTGCCCGCCCCGGAGTTCGCCGGGGACGAGGCCGGGTATGTCGCTCCTCGCACGGGGACGGAGCAGGTCCTGGCATCCGTCTGGGCCGAGGTTCTCGGGCTGGAGCAAGTCGGTGTCCACGACAACTTCTTCGACCTCGGCGGCGACTCGATCATCAGCCTCCAGGTCGTCTCAAGGGCCCGCCGCGCCGGTCTGTCACTCTCGTCCCGGGACGTCTTCCAGCACCCCACCATCTCCACCCTCGCCCCGCACGCCCGCCCCCTCGATGCCGATGCCACATTCCGTCCCCGGCTGACCGAGAGCGGTACGGTCATCGGCGTCGTGGCCCCGACCCCCGTACGGGAGTGGTTCTTCGAGACCCACCCCGTGGCCCCCGGCCACTTCAACATGGCTGCCGCCTTCACCCTCCCGGACGACATCGACCTCGGGGCCCTTCGCACCGCCGTCGCGGCCCTGGCGGCCCAGCACGACGCCCTGCGCTCCACGTTCGTCCAGAACGGGGAAGGCGTCTGGACCGGTCGGATCACTCCCGACATCGACCTCGACGCCGTTCTCACCTTCCATACGCTCCCCGAGGACAGCGACACCGACACCGGCGCCGAGGCAGAGGAACGCTGGCAGGCGCTCGTCCGCGACGCACAGGCCGGGCTCGACCTCGCCACCGGCCCCCTGTTGCGCGTGCTCGTCCGGACCGCGACGACCGGACCCGTGCACGTCGTCGCCGTGGCGCATCACCTGATCATGGATGGCGTTTCCTGGCGCATCCTGCTGGAGGACCTGAGCACCGCCTACGAGCAGACTTCCGCAGGCCGGGCGGTCGACCTCGGCCCGAAGGGCACCTCCGTGCGGCAGTGGGCCGACCGACTCGCCGCGTACACCGCCCGTGGCGGCTTCGATGCTCAGCTGGCGTACTGGCGCGACGCGACCGCAGCGGTCGTGTCTCGGATCCCTGTCGACCGCCCCGGCGGTGACAACACCGTGGGCTCCGAGCGCACGGTCTCGGTCTCCCTGTCCGCCGCGGAGACACGGGCCCTGCTGCTCGACGTCCCCGGGGCGTACCGCACGCGCCCCAACGACGTACTCCTCGCCGCCCTCACCCGCGCTGCCGGCCCCTGGGCGACGGGCGGAGCCGTTAGACCCGCAGAGGGCGGGGCCGCTCCCCGGTGGGCCGTGAACCTGGAGGCGCACGGCCGCGGGGAACTCTTCGACGACGTCGATCTCACCCGTACCGTCGGCTGGTTCACCGCCATCCATCCGCTCGCCCTGCCCGTTGCGTACGGCGACGACGACTGGGCCGACACCGTGAAGGCGGTCAAGGAGCTGCTGCGGGCCGTGCCCGACCAGGGCATCGGCTATGGCGCCCTGCGTCACCTCGGCGACGCCACCGGCCTGGGCGACGCTCCGGACATGGCGTTCAATTACCTCGGGCACTTCGACGAGGGGCCTTCCGGTCTGCACCGTTCCCTCGTCCTCAACCCCGGCGGCGAGCACCACCCGGGCGAACGGCGCACCCATCTGATCGAGGTGGTCGGCGCGGTCCAGGACGGCGTCCTCACCTTCATCTGGGCCTACTCCGAGAATCTTCACGACCTCACGACCGTCGAGAACCTCGCCCACCGGTACGCGGACGAGCTGCGCTCCCTGATCGCGCACTGCACCGCGCCCGAGGGCCCCTCCGGCTGCACGCCGTCGGACTTTCCCCTCGTCAGCCTCGCCCAGCACGAGGTGGACGCGATCGCCGCGCGCGTCGGCGACGCCCGCGCCATCGAGGACGTCCTCCCGCTGACCCCGCTCCAGTCGGGCATGCTCTTCCACACGCTCGACGCGGCCGGATCGCCCGAATCGCCCGCCTATCTGGAGCAGTTCACCTTCGTCATGGCGGGCGTGGGCGACATCGGGGCCGTGGCGCGCGCCTGGCGGGCCGTCGTCGACGCCTCGGACGCGTTGCGCGTCTCCGTCGTCTGGGAGGGAGTCGCCGAGCCCGTCCAGGTCGTCCATCGCGCCGGGACGCGGCCACTGCCGGTGACGTACGCAGACTGGACCGATCGCACCGCCGACGAACAGGAATCGCTGCTCGCGGACCTGCTCGCCGCGGACCGGTCCGTCCTCACCGGCCTCGACGCGCCGTTGATGCGGCTGACGCTCGTACGGGTCGAGGAGGACGCCGTCCGCGTTCTGTGGTCCTTCCACCACCTGCTCATGGACGGCTGGAGCAGCGCCGCCGTCCTCTCCGACGTGGCCGCCCTCTGTGCGGGCGAACCTCTGCCGCCCCGGGAGCCGTTCCGTGAGCACCTGCGATGGCTCGCCGCACAGGACCACGCCGCCGGGCATGCTTTCTGGACCGGCCGCCTCGCAGGCTTCGATGAGCCGACGCCGCTCCCGTACGACCGTTCGCCGCGCGGCTCCCGGCACGCACGCTCGGGGGAACGTGTCATCCTCGGCCTTCCCGACGCCACCGCGCACGCGGTCGCGGACTTCGCCCGGCGCAACCGCGTCACCGTCGGCACCGTCGTACAGGGCGCGTGGGCGCTGCTGCTCGGCCGGTACGCGGGAACGCACGACGTCCTGTTCGGCACGACCGTCTCCGGCCGTCCAGCGGAGTTGCCGGGTGCGGAGTCGACGGTCGGACTGTTCATCAACACCGTGCCCGTGCGCGTCGTCACGCCGCCGGACGAGCCGGTGGGCGGCTGGCTGCGCCGCCTCGGCGACGCCCAGGCAGCGGCCCGCCCGTACGAGTACGTCGCCCTGCACGAGATCGAAGTGCCCGGCCTGCCGTCCGGCACGCCCCTGTTCGACAGCCTCGTCGTCGTCGAGAACTACCCGGTCGACACCGCCGCCACCGCGCGCCACGGCATCACCCTTTCCGGGCTCGACGCCGCCGAGTCGACCAACTACCCGCTCACCCTGACCGCGCGCCCCACCGGGGAGTTCCTGCTCACCTTCGGCTACGACCCCGAACTCTTCGACGCCGCCACCATCCGGCTGCTCGCTGCCCGCTACGCCCACGTCCTGGAGGCCCTGGCGGACGCCGGCGACGCGGCCACCCTCGGCACCCTGCCGCTGACCGGTGCCGACGAGCTGACCCGCGTTCTGGACGGTGCCTGGACCGGCACGCTCGACGCGACCGCGGTGCCGGGGTCCTCACTGCCGGAACTCTTCGCACGACGGGTCGCCGACACTCCCGACACGGTCGCCGTGACCGGCGCGTCCGGCACGCTCACCTACCGGCAGCTCGACGAACGTGCGGACCGCCTGGCATGCGCGCTGCGGGCGCGCGGAGCCGGCCGGGGATCCCGGATCGGACTGCTGCTCGACCGCTCGGCGGACGTCGTCGTCGCCATGCTCGCCGTGCTCAGGACCGGGGCCGCCTACGTCCCGCTGCACTCCGGACACCCGGCGGACCGGATGCGCGCCATGCTCGACCGCAGCGGCGCCCTGCTGCTCCTCACCGACGGCGTCTTCCCGGCACCGGGCGGCATCCCGACCCTCGACGTCTCCGACATCCCCGGCGGCGACACCACGGCCCCGGCCGACGAGCCGCCGCATGTCGCCCCGGACGCCGATGCGTACATCATGTACACCTCCGGCTCGACCGGTGAGCCCAAGGGCGTCGCCGTCACCCACCGCGACATCGCCGCCCTCGCCGCCGACCGCCGCTGGACGCACGATGCGCAGCAGCGCGTCCTGTTCCACTCCTCACACTCCTTCGACGCCGCCACCTACGAGGTCTGGGCCCCGCTCCTCAACGGCGGCACGGTCGTCGTCGCCGAAGGCGACCTCACGGCGACCGCCGTACGCCACGCCGTCGCCGAAAACGGCGCCAGCGCCCTGTTCGTGACCACCGCCCTCTTCGGCGCCCTCGCCGACGAGGACCCGGCCTGCTTCTCCGGTCTCGGCGAGGTGTGGACGGGCGGCGAGGCCGCCTCCCGCCCGGCGATGCGACGCATGCTGGAGCACTGCCCCGACACCCGGCTCGTCCACGTCTACGGTCCCACCGAGGCCACCGCCTTCGCCGTCTGCGGCCCGCTCGACGCCGCCGACCTCGCCGACGGTGCGGCCGTACCGCTCGGCCTGCCCATGGACAACACGCTCGCCTACGTCCTCGACGCCGCGCTGCGCCCGGTCGGCACCGGCCAGCCCGGTGAGCTGTACCTCGGCGGCCCCGGGCTGGCCCGCGGCTACGACGGCCGTCCAGGTCTCACCGCCGAGCGGTTCGTCGCCGCCCCGTTCGGTCCCGCGGGTGGTCGGCTCTACCGAACCGGCGACATCGTCCGGCGACGCCACGACGGCCGCCTCGAATTCCTGGGCCGGGGCGACGGGCAGGTCAAGATCCGGGGCTTCCGCATCGAGCTCGCCGAGATCGAGGCCGCCCTCGCGCGCTGCGACGGCATCGGTCGGGTGAGCGTCCAGGCGGTCACCACCGACCGGCCGGGCGGCAGCGGCTCCAAGCGGCTGGTCGCCTACCTCGTCCCCGCGACGCAGGACGCCACGGCCGCCGGCCTCGACGTCCGCCGCGTACGGGAAGAGGCCGCGGTCCTGCTCCCCTCGTACATGGTCCCCTCCACGTACGTCGTCCTCGACGCCCTGCCCCTGAACTCCAGCGGCAAGGTCGACCGGCGCGCCCTGCCCGCCCCCGAGCACGCCACCGCCGCCATCCACGAGGCCCCGCACGCCGGGGCCGAGAAGCGGATCGCCGCAGTCTGGGCCGAACTGCTCGGCACCGAGCGAGTCGGCCGGCACGACGACTTCTTCGACCTCGGCGGCGACTCCATCACCAGCCTCAAGGCCGCCTCCCGGCTGCGCACCGCGCTGGGCGCCGACCTCTCGCCGCGCGCCCTGTTCGACCATCCCACGGTCGCCTCGCTGGCCGCCGCCTGCGCCGCCACGCCGGGCGCGACGACGGAAGCCGCGATCACCCCGGCGCCGCGCGGCGCGGGCCCGCTGCCGCTCTCCTACGCGCAGGAACGGCTCTGGTTCCTCGACGCCTTCACCCCCGGTGGCTGTGAGTACAACGTCGTCACCACCCTGCGTCTCACCGGTGTCGTCGACACCGCCGCCCTGCGCACCGCCGTCGCCGGGCTCGTCGCCCGCCACGAGGCACTGCGCACCACCTTCGACGCCGCAGACGGCCGGGGCGGCACCCAGCACGTCCACGAAACCCTCGACGTGCCCGTGCGCACGGTCCGGGCGGCGAGCGAGGACGCGCACGAACGCACCCTGAGGGCCGAGGCCGCCCAGCCGTTCGACCTGCGCACCGGACCGCTGTTCCGCGCGCTCCTCGTCGAGCGGGCAGGACGGGACGAGCCCACCCTCATGCTGACGATGCATCACATCGTCACTGACGGCTGGTCCATGGGCGTGATAACGCGCGAGCTGAGCGCCCTCTACGCAGCGGCGGTGGACGCGTCCCACGGTGACCCCGCGCTGCCCGAACCACCCCTTCAGTACCCGGACTTCGCGGTCTGGCAGCGTGCGCGACTCACCGAGGAAGCCCTCGCGCCCCACCTCGACCACTGGCGGGAGCGGCTGGACGGTCTCGAACCCCTGGAGCTGCCCACCGACCGACCCCGCCCCGCCGTGCGGACGGGGCGCGGCGCCCTGCACTCCTTCCGCGTACCACAGCGTCTCACCACGGCACTCGCCGACGCGGCACGCGCGCAGGACGCCACCCTGTCGATGGCCCTGACCGCGGTCACACAGCTGCTGCTCTCGCGCTACAGCGGCCAGGACGACATCGCCGTCGGAACGGCCGTCTCGGGGCGCGAGCGCACCGAGCTGGAACCGCTGGTCGGCTTCTTCGTCAACACGCTCGTGCTGCGCACCCGCATCGACGCCCATGCCGACTTCGGCATGCTGCTGGACGACGTACGAGAGACCACCCTGGCCGCCTTCGAGCACCAGGCGGCCCCGTTCAGCCGCCTCGTCGAGGCCCTCGCCCCGGAACGCGACCCCAGCAGGAGCCCGCTCGTGCAGGCCGCGGTCACCCTCCAGAACGCGCCGCGTGAGACGTTCGCACTGCCGGGGCTCTTGGTCGAGGAAGTCCTGCCGCCGGTCGAGACGAGCCCGTTCGACCTCAACATCGAGTTCGAACCCACCGACGGAGAGGGCCTGTTCGCCGTCGTCTCCTACAGCACGGATTTGTTCGATGCGGTGACGGTGGAGCGGATGGCGGGGCACTGGTTGGGTCTCGCGGAGGGGTTGGTGGCTGCTTCGGGTGTGGCGTTGGCGGAGGTGCCGATGCTGGGTGCGGGGGAGCGGGACCGGGTTATGGAGGCCGGTCGGGGTGCGGTGGTGGAGTTCGACGGTCGTGTGTCGGTGGTCGAGGCGTTTGCCCGCCGGGTCGCCGCGGCACCGGGTGCGGTGGCGGTGCGGTGTGGTGATGTCGCTTTGACGTATGCGGAGTTGGATGCGGCGTCGGATCGGTTGGCGCGGGTGCTGGTCGGGCGTGGTGTGTCGTGCGAGTGCAGGGTCGGGCTGTTGTTGGAGCGGTCGGTTGATGTGGTCGTGGCGATGTTGGGTGTGTTGAAGGCTGGTGGTGTGTATGTGCCGGTGCATGGTTCGTATCCGGAGGAGCGGGTGCGGCAGGTGCTGGCGCAGGCCGGTGCTGGGCTGGTGGTCACGGACCGGGGTGCGGATGAGGCCGGGGGTGTGCCGGCGGTCCCCGTCGGCGCGGTGCCGAGCCATGCGTTGGCGCTTCCTGTTCTGGTCTCGTCGGGGTCGTTGGCGTATGTGATGTTCACGTCGGGGTCGACGGGTGTGCCGAAGGGTGTGGCGGTCACGCATGGGGACATCGTTGCGTTGGCGGCGGACGGTCGTTGGGGTTCGGGTGGGCATGGGGCGGTGTTGTTCCATTCGCCGCATTCGTTCGATGCGGTGACGTATGAGGTGTGGGTGCCGTTGCTGAATGGCGGGACCGTGGTCGTGGCGGAGGCGGAGTTGAGTGCGCCGGTGGTGCGTGAGGCGGCCCGGTCCGGGGTGTCGTCGGTGTTCTTGACGAAGGCGTTGTTCGATGTGTTGGCGGGGGAGGATCCGGGGTGTTTCGCGGGTCTGCGTGAGGTGTGGACGGGTGGTGAGGCGGCGTCGGGTGTGGCGATGGCGCGGATGCTTGAGCACTGCCCGGACACGGAGCTGATCCATGTCTATGGTCCGACGGAGTCGACCGCGTTCGCGCTCTGTGGCCGACTCGGGGCCGAGGACACGAGCGGGTCCGCCGTCCCCCTGGGATCGGTCATGGACAACACTCGGGCGTATGTGCTGGATGCCGCGCTGCGGCCGGTGGGTGTGGGTGTGCCCGGCGAGTTGTATCTGGGCGGTTCGGGTCTGGCGCGTGGTTATGACGGCAGGTCCGATCTGACGTCGGAGCGGTTCGTCGCGGATCCTTTCGGTGTGGGCGGTCGGTTGTATCGCACGGGTGATGTGGTGCGGTGGCGGGCGGATGGCCGGCTGGAGTTCCTGGGCCGTGGTGACGGTCAGGTGAAGGTGCGTGGATTCCGTATCGAGTTGGCCGAGGTCGAGGCGGTGCTGTCCCGGCATGAATCGGTGGGGCGGGTGTCGGTGCAGGTCCGGGAGGACCGCCCGGGGATGAAACGCCTGGTGGCCTACGTGGTCGCGGCCTCTGGGCGCAGTGTGGACGTGGCCGTCGTGCGTGAGTACGCGGCGGTCGTACTCCCCGAGTACATGGTGCCGTCGGCGTTCGTCGTCCTGAACGCCCTGCCACTGACGGCGAACGGCAAGGTCGACCGCAGGGCACTTCCCGCTCCGGAGGCGGAGGCGGGGGAGGAGTACGTCGCCCCGCGCACCGATGCCGAGCGTATCCTCGCGGGTGTCTGGGCGGACGTGCTCGGTGTCGAACGGGTCGGCGTCCACGACAACTTCTTCAGCCTCGGCGGCGACTCCATCGCCAGCCTCCAAGTCGTCTCCCGCGCCCGTCGAGCCGGGATCACCCTGACTTCGCGGGACGTCTTCCAGCGGCAGAACGTCGCCGCCCTCGCCGCGGTCTGTTCCACGTCCTCCGCCGTCGACCCGTCCGACGCGGCGGCCGACGGGGGCCGGCCGGCGGTCTTCGGGCCGGTCGGGGCGACCCCGATCCGTGAGTGGTTCTTCGCACACCACCCGTCGGCCCCGCACCACTTCGCCATGTCGATGGCGTTCGAGTCGGCGGGCGAGGTCGACGTGCCCGCGCTACGGACCGCCGTGGCGGCGCTCGTCGCGCAGCACGACGGACTGCGTTCCACGTTCCACCGTGCACCCGGCGCCGACGCGTGGACCGCGGTCATCGCTCCCGTCGGCGACATCGTCGTGGACTCCGTCCTCACCGTCCACACCGGCGACATCGAGACCTGGCGTGTCCAGGTCGCCGCCGCGCAGGCGGGGATGGACCTCTCCTCGGGGCCGCTGTTCCGCGTCGTCGTGGGCGACCGGGGCCCGGACCGCCCCGCGCTCCTCGGGATCGTGGCCCACCACCTCCTTGTCGACGGCGTCTCCTGGCGCATCCTCCTGGAGGACCTGGGGGCGGCGTACGCCCAGGCCCGCGCCGGGGACGCGGTGCGCCTCGACGCACGGACCTCGTCCGTGCGGGAGTGGGCCGACCGGCTCGCCCGGCACATCGCGGACGGCGGGTTCGACGACCAGGTCGCCTACTGGCACGAGGCCGCCGCCCCGGACGCCGTCGCTCTTCCCGTCGACTTCCCCGACGGACGCAACACGATGGCCGTCCAGTCCACCGTGGAGGTGACCCTCGACCCGGAGACGACGGCGGCGCTGCTCCACCAGGTGCCGCCCGTCTACCGGACCAGGGTCGACGACGTCCTGCTGACCTGTCTGGCGCGTGTGCTGCGCACGTGGACGGGGCGGGAGCGGACGGCGGTGGACTACGAGGGTCACGGGCGGGAGGACCTGTTCGACGACATCGATCTGACGCGTACGGTCGGTTGGTTCACGACCATCCACCCCTTCGCGCCCTCCCTGCCCGAGGCGGGGGACGGCGACGACTTCGGGGCCGCGGTCAAGGCCGTCAAGGAACAACTGCGCGCGGTCCCCGATCGGGGCATCGGCTACGGCGCGCTGCGCCACCTCGCCCCCGACACCCCCTTCACCGACCACCCCGCACCCCGCATCAGCTTCAACTTCCACGGCCGGTTCGACGCCACGGCCGGGCCCGGCGGAGCCCCGTCCGCCGACGGTCTCCTCGGACGGGTGCTCCCGCCCGTCGGAGGCGACCACCACCCCGACGAGCGGCGCGCCCACGAACTGGACGTGATCGGTGTCGTCATGGACGAACGGCTGACGTTCACCTGGACGTACTCGACCGAGCGGCACCGCGCGGCCACCGTCGAACGTCTGGCACACGACCTCGTCGCCCAGATCAGCGGCTTCGTGCGGCACTGCGCCCGGCCCGAGGCAGGCGGGCGCTCGCCCTCCGACTTCCCGCTGGCCCGGCTGGACCAGGCCGCCGTGGACGCCGTCGTCGGGGCCGGGCGGCGGGCGCAGGACGTGGAGGACGTCTATCCCCTCACCCCGTTGCAGAGCGGCATGCTGTTCCACACACTCGCCGACCCGGCCGTCTACCTCGACCAGGTGTCGTTCGTGCTGGAGGGCGCCGGAGACCCGCAGTCCCTCGCCGAGGCATGGCAGCGGGTCGTCGACGCCACTCCCGCGCTGCGCACCCACCTCGTGTGGGAGGACGTGCCGCGGCCGCTCCAGGTCGTGCGCCGACGGGCCGCGCTCACCGTTCGCCACGAGCCGGCCGGTGCGGACCCCGTCGCCGTCGCGGCGGCCGAACTGGCCACCGGCATCGACCTCACCAGCGGGCCGCTGATGCGGATCACGCTCGTACCGGAACGGCCCGGTGTCGTCCGCGTCGTGTGGACGTTCCACCACGTCGTCCTCGACGGCTGGAGCACCTCCCGGATATTCGCGGACGTCTTCGCGCAGTACACGGCGCTGACGTGCGGCGAACGCGCCCCGGTCGCGGCCGGGCCGCCGTTCGCCGACTACGTCGCCTGGCTGGAGCGCCAGGACCCGCGGGCCGCCGAGGAGCACTGGCGGCGGGTCCTCGACGGGTTCCGCGCGCCGACACCGCTGCCGGTCGACCGGACACCGGCCCCCGGACACCGCGCACACGCCGCCGAGCGGGTACGGGCCGAACTCGCCCCCGCCGACGCGGCCGCCGTGTCGCGGATGGCGCGGGAGCACGGACTCACCCTCAACACGGTCGTCCAGGGCGCCTGGGCGCTGATGCTCGCCCGCTACGCCGGAGAGACCGACGTGTGCTTCGGTGCGACCGTGTCCGGACGACACGCCGACCTGCCGGGCATCGAATCGACCGTCGGCAACTTCCTCAACACCCTGCCGGTGCGCACCGATACCGGCGGGTCCGGCAGCGTCGTCGACTGGCTGCGCCGACTCCAGGCCGAGCAGGTGGAGGCCCACCGCTTCGAACACCTTTCGCTGCGCGGAATCCGCGAGTGCGCGACCGAACTCCCGCAAGGCAACGATCTGTTCGAGAGCATTGTCGTCTTCGAGAACTACCCGGGCAACGAGGAGGCCGCGGCCGCCCACGGGCTGCGCGTCACCGACGTCACCGCCGTCGACACCACCAGCTATCCGCTGGACCTGACCGCGTACGCCGACGCGGACCGGCTCGCCCTGCACCTCTCCTACGACCCTGCCCTGTTCGGCCGTGACCGGGTCACCCGTCTGTCCGCCCAACTCCGCGCGCTGCTGCGGGCCATGGCCGAGGGCCCGACCGTACGCCCGGCCGAACTGTCCATGCTGCCCGACGAGGAGCGCGCCCGGCTCGTCGAGCCCGGCGGCTGGAGCGGCGGGACCATCCCGTACGAGGACGGGACCTGCCTGCACGAACTGATCGCCGCGCAGGCCCGCCGAACCCCGGACGCCGACGCCGTGGTGTGCGGCGACGACATCCTGTCGTACGCCGAGCTCGACGCCCGCGCCAACCGGCTCGCGCACGAACTCGTCGCCCGCGGCGCCGGGCCCGGGGCTGTCGTCGCGATCTGCCTGGAGCGCGGCACCGAGATGGTCGTAGCCCTCCTCGCCGTCCTGAAGGCCGGCGGCGCCTACGTGCCACTCGACCCGGCCCACCCCGCCGAACGGCTCGCCTACGTGCTGGACGACAGCGACGCCCGGATGGTCCTCACCCGGTCCTCGCTCGCCCCGGCACTGCCGACGGCCGACGCGCCCGTCCTGGCGCTGGACGCCGAACCGCTGAGCCGCGCCGTGGCCCGCCACCCCGACACCGCCCCCCTCACACGGGTGCGGCCCCGGGACCTGGCGTACGTCATCTACACGTCCGGTTCCACCGGGCGGCCCAAGGGCGTCCAGATCGAGCACCGCAGCGTCAGCCACGGGGCCGCTTCGTGGGACGCCGCCTACGGGTTCACCGACGGGCGGCCGGTGCGTCAGCTCAACGTCGCCAGCATGTCGTTCGACGTGTTCGTCTCCGACCTCGTGCACGCCCTGTGCCACGGCGGCGCGCTCGTCCTCGCCCCCGCCGACGCCGTCACCGACCCGGGCCGCCTGCTCGACCTCGTGCGCTCCGCGGGCGTCACCCACCTCGACACGGTGCCGGCCCTCGCCACCGCGCTCGCCGACGAGGCCGCCCGGCGCGGCGAGGAACTGCCGCCGCTGAGGGTCCTCGCCGTCGGCGCGGACCTGTGGCGCACCGACGACTGCCGCCGCCTCCTGGACCGCGCCGACACGGCGACGACGACCGTCCTCAACACGTACGGAGTGACCGAGGCGACCGTCGAGTCGTGCCTGTACCCGGTGCACGCCGACACCCTGCCCGACACCCCGAGCGTCCCCATCGGCCGCCCCAACCCGGGCATCCGCATGTACGTCCTCGACGAGACGCTGCGGCCCGCGCCCGTCGGCGTCACCGGCGAGCTGTACCTCGGCGGGCCGAGCGTCGGTCGCGGCTACCTGGGCCGGCCCACGCTGACCGCCGAGCGGTTCGTCGCCGACCCGTACGGGGACCGGCCGGGCGACCGGCTCTACCGCACCGGTGACCGGGCCCGGCATCTGCCCGGCGGCGACATCGAGTTCGCCGGGCGCGCCGACGAACAGACGAAGATCCGCGGCTTCCGCATCGAACCCGGCGAGATCGAGGCGGCCCTGCGCAAGCACCCGGCCGTCTCCCGCGCCGTCGTCATGGCACGCCAGGACCACGGCGCCGCGCCCCAACTCGTCGCGTACACCGTCCTCCACGACGGCCACGCCTTCGGCCCGGCCGAACTGCGCGCCCACCTCAAGGCCCTGGTGCCGGCCTACATGGTCCCGGCCGCGTTCGTCGCCCTCGACGCGCTGCCGCTCAACGCCAACGGCAAGGTCGACCGGCGCGCCCTGCCGGCTCCCGACCCGGACGCGGTACGGACCGGGACCGAGTACGTCGCCCCCCGCACCCCCGGCGAGGAGACCGTCGCCGCCATCTGGCAGGAGGTGCTGGGCCTCGAACGGGTCGGCGCCGAGGACGACTTCTTCGCCCTGGGCGGCAACTCGATCCTCACCCTCCAGGTCACCGCCCGGATCCGGACCCGGTTCGGTGTGTCCCTCACCGTCCGGGCCGTCCACGACGCCCCGACCGTGGCCGCACTCGCGGACGCGGTGGAGGAACGCATCCTCCAGGAGCTCGAAGAGTCGATGCGGGGCTGAGCCGCGCCCGCCACCGACCCGCACGCACGCGCATTCACCAGCACGACCCGAGGGGGTTTCATGAACACGGCGTCCACGCCGAACTGGAAGTCCGACACGGTACCGGCGGCGGGCGCCACCGTCCTGGAGGCGGTCGCCCACTGGGCGACCCGCACCCCGGACGGCATCGCGGTCGAGCACGGCGACACCGCCCTGACCTACCGGGAGCTGAACGAGCGGGCGGGCCGGCTGGCGCACCTGCTGCGCCGGTCCGGGGCGCGGGCCGAGGACCGGGTCGCCGTCTGCCTGGACCGCTCCCCGGAACTGGTCGTCTCGCTGCTCGCCGTGCTGCGGGCCGGCGGCGTGTACGTGCCGGTCGACCCCGGCTACCCCGCCGACCGCATCGCGTACATGATCGAGGACGCCGCCCCGAGGCTGCTCGTCACCGGCGGCGGTCTCGGGGCCGAGGCCGTCGTCGCGGCGACCGAGGCCGGTTCCCGCGTGATCGACCTCGACCACGTCGGGGCCGAGCTGCGCACCGGTCCGGCCGCCGCCCTCACGGCCGGTCCCGGCGCCGCCTCCGGCGCCGCGTACATGATCTACACCTCCGGTTCCACCGGCCGCCCCAAAGGCGTCGTCGTCCCGCACGCCGGACTCCCCGGCCTCGCCGCCGCGCACACCGCCGCGCTCGACCTGCGGTCCGGCGACAAGGTCCTCCAGTTCGTCTCGCCCAGCTTCGACGTCGCCATGGCCGACATGGTGATGACCCTCACCGCCGGGGCCACCCTCGTCCTCGCCCCCGGCCGGCCGCTCGGTGACGAACTGCTCAGGCTCCTCGCCGACCGCCGCGTCACCCACGTCATGCTGCCGCCCGTCGTCCTGGGCACCCTGCCCGCCGCCGACCTGCCGGCGCTGCGCACCGTCGTCGTCGGCGGCGAGGCCTGCCCCGACGACACCGTCGCGCGCTGGGCCACCGGCGGACGCCGCGTCATCAACGCCTACGGCCCCACCGAGGCCACCGTCTGCACCACGCTCTCCGCCCCACTGCCCGGCGACCGTACCGGCCCGCACCCCATCGGCCTGCCCATCGACGGCGCCCGCGCCCACGTCCTCGACGCCCGGCTGCGCCCCGTCGCCGACGGCGAGTGGGGCGAGCTGTACCTCGGCGGCCCGCTCGCCCGCGGCTACCACCGGCGCACCGGCCTCACCGCAGGGCGGTTCGTCGCCGACCCGTACGCCGAGCGGCCCGGCGACCGGCTCTACCGCACCGGCGACATCGTGCGCCGACGGCCCGACGGCGACCTGGAGTACGGCGGACGCGCCGACGACCAGGTGAAGATCCACGGCCTGCGCATCGAACCCGGTGAGATCGAGGCCGTCCTCGCCGACCACCCGGCCGTGCGCAGCGCCGTCGTCGTCGCCCGCGAGGACCGGCCGGGCCTCAAGCGCCTCGTCGCCTACCTCGTCGGCCACGACGGCGACCGCCCGTCCATGGCGGACGTCCGCGCGCACGCCGCCGCCGAACTGCCCGAAGCGATGACCCCGTCCGCGTACGTCGTCCTCGACGCGCTGCCGCTCACCGCCAACGGCAAGCTCGACCGGCGCTCCCTGCCCGCGCCCGAGGAGGACGCCGACCGCCCCTACACCGCCCCCCGGACACCTGCCGAGACCGCCGTGTGCGCGATCTGGGCCGATGTCCTCGGCGTGACGCGGGTCGGGGCCGACGACGAATTCCTCGACCTCGGCGGCGACTCCGTGCTCGCCCTCCAGGTCGTCACCCGCATCCGCGCCGAGCTGGGCGCGGTGCTCACCTGGCGCGCGCTCTTCGACCACCCGACACCGGCCGCGCTCGCCGCGCTCGTCGAGAGCGACCCGGACGGGGCACACGGCGAACCGGACCGTATCCCCGCGCTGACCGACCGGACCGGGCCGCTGGCCCTCGCGCCCGCCCAGCAACGCCTGTGGTTCCTGCACGAGTTCGCACCCGACAGTGTCGAGTACAACACCGCCGCCGCCCTGCGGATCAGCGGGGGACTGGACCTCGACGCGCTGCGCGCCGCCGTCGGCGACCTCGTCGCACGGCACGAGACCCTCCGCACCGTCTTCGAGAACCACGACGGCCGGCCCGTCCAGGTCGTGCGGCCCGAACTCGCCGTCCCCGTGAGGACCGTGGACCTCACCACGGAAACCGACGCCGACGGGTCCCTCGACCGGGTCCTCCTCGCCGAACAGTCCGTCCCGTTCGACCTGCGCACCGGCCCGCTGCTGCGCGTGCTCGCCGTCGCGCTCCGGCCCGGCGAGCACGTCGTCCTGCTCACCCAGCACCACATCGTCACCGACGGCTGGTCCGTCGGCGTCCTCGTGCGCGACCTGGGCGCCCTGTACGCGGCCCGCCGCGACGGCACGGCCACCACCGTCCTGCCCGAACTCCCCGTCCAGTACGCCGACTACGCCGCCTGGCAGCGCGCCCGCACCGAGGGCGACGCCCTGGACGCCCAGCTCGCCCACTGGCGCACCCGCCTCGCCGACCTGCCCGCGCTCGACCTCCCCACCGACCGGCCGCGCCCCGCCGTGCGTACCGCGGCCGGAGCGCTGCACACCTTCCACGTGCCTGCCGACCTCACCGAGCGCCTGACCGCCCTCGCCCGTCAGCAGCGGGCCAGCCTCTTCATGGCGCTGACGGCCGTGACCCAGCTGCTGTTCGCCCGCCACGGCGGACGCAGCGACATCGCCCTCGGCACCGTCACCTCCGGCCGCGACCACCAGGACACCGCGGACCTCGTGGGGTTCTTCGTCAACACCCTCGTGCTGCGCGCCGACATCGACGAGACCGGCTCCTTCCGCCACCTGCTCGACCGCACCCGCGGCATGGTCCTGGACGCCTTCGCCCACCAGGATGTGCCGTTCGACCGGCTCGTCGAGGCGCTCGCGCCCGAGCGGGACCCCAGCCGCACCCCGCTCGTGCAGGCCGCGCTCGTCCTGCAGAACGCCTTCGGCGACGCCGACGGCCTCGACGACTTCGCCGGACTGCCCGCCGCTCGCGTCCCCGTGCCGCGCGCCTCCGCCCGCTTCGACCTCACCCTCGAATTCTCGGCGCACGACGGCGGACTCGATGTCGAACTCGAGTACAGCACCGACCTGTTCGACGGCGTCACGATGCGGCGCCTGGGGCGTCAATGGGTGGATCTCGCCCAGGAGCTCACCGCCCACCCCGAGCGCCCCACGGCCGCCATCGGCCACCTCACACACGACGAACGCAACCGCATCGTCGAGGAGTGGGGACGCTCCGCCGTCGGCGCCGGAACCACGTCGCTGACCCTGCCCGCCCTGTTCGCCGCCCGTACCGCCGCGGCCCCCGACGCGCCCGCCGTCGAGCACGGCGACACCACCCTCACGTACGCCGAGCTGGACGCCGCCTCCGCCCGGCTCGCCCACCTGCTGCGCACCCGGGGCGTGGGCCGCGAGACCCGCGTCGCCGTCCTCCAGCCCCGCTCGGTAGACTGGCTGGTCAGCCTCCTCGCCGTCGTCAGGGCGGGCGGCGTCTACGTCCCCGTCGACCCGGAGTGGCCCGCACAGCGCCTCGACCACGTCCTGCGGGACTGCGGCGCCCGGCTCGTGATCCGCGCCGGCCACCCGGCCGACGCGCAGCCACCGACCCCGGCCGTCCTCGGCCTGCCCGTCCTCGACCTGGACGACCCCGGGGTCCGGCGCGAGACCGCCGCCCGGTCGGCCACCACGCCCGACGTGAGCATCCCCCTGGACGCCGCCGCGTACGTGATCTACACCTCGGGCTCCACCGGCCGCCCGAAGGGCGTCGTCGTCACCCACCGCGGCATCGCCGGTTTCGCCGCCGCGGCCTCCGCACGCCTGCGCACCGACCCGACCGCCCGCGTCGTCCAGCTCGCCTCGGCCGGGTTCGACGCCTCCGTCATGGAACTCCTCATGGCTTTCGGAGGCGGCGGCACCCTGGTCGTCCCCGACGGCCACGGCCCCCTCGTCGGCGAGGCACTCCACCGCTTCTTCGCCGAGCGGCGCATCAGCCACACCCTGATCCCGCCGACCGTCCTCGGCACCATGCCGCCCGGCGGCCTCCCGGACCTGAAGGTCGTCTCCACCGGCGGCGAGGCCTGCGGCCCGGACCTCGTGGCCCGCTGGGCCCCCGGCCGGACCATGGTGAACGCGTACGGCCCGACCGAGGTGACCATCGCCGCCTCGATGAGCCGCGAACTGAACCCCGGCGCGGGTGCCCCGCCGATCGGCGAACCCGTCGCCGACGCGCGCGTCGCCGTCCTCGACCCCTGGCTCCGCCCCGTACCCGTCGGGGTCGTGGGAGAGCTGTACGTGTCCGGCCCGGGTCTCGCCCGCGGCTACCACGACCGGGCCGGTCTCACCGCGGAGCGCTTCGTCGCCGACCCGGCCGGAACGGGCGGCCGGCTCTACCGCACCGGCGACCTCGCCAGCTGGCACACCGACGGCCAACTCGCCTACCAGGGACGGGCCGACGACCAAGTCAAGCTCCGCGGTCTGCGCATCGAACTCGGCGAGATCGAGGCCGTTCTCGCCCGCCACCCGTCCGTCGCGCAGTCCGCCGCCGTGGTACGCGAGGACCGCCCAGGCCACCCGCGGATCGTCGCCTACGTGACCCCGGCCCGCCCCGGCGCCCGTCCGGACGCCGACATCCTGCGCGGGCACGCCGCCGCCGAACTCCCCGCGTACATGGTGCCGTCGGCCTTCGTCGCGCTCGACCGGATGCCGCTCAACTCCAGCGGCAAGACCGACCGCAAGGCCCTGCCCGCACCGGACACCGACGGCACGGCCGGGCACGTCACCCCGCGCACCGACACCGAACGGACGCTCTGCGAGATCTGGACCGATGTCCTCGACCTGGCGGACATCGGCGTGGAGGACAACTTCTTCGCCCTCGGCGGCGACTCCATCCTCAGCATCCAGGTCGTCACCCGCGCCCGCCAGGCCGGACTCGACCTGACCTCCCGCGACATCTTCGCCCACCAGACCGTCGCCGCCCTCGCCGCCCACGCCGACGCCGCGGACAGCCGCAGCACGCCGACCGTGCGCGCCGAACAGGGCACGCTGCGGGGCGAGTTCCCCACCACCCCCATCCGCGACTGGTTCTTCACCACGCATCCCGTGGCCCCGCACCACTTCAACATGGCGATGGAGCTGACCCCCGCGCGCGGCACCCGTCCGGACGCCCTGCGCGCCGCCGTCGCCGCGGTCCTCGACCAGCACGACGCCCTGCGGTCCGTCTTCCCCCTCGGCACGGACGGCGTCCGCCACGGCCGCATCGAGCCGACCGTCGACATCGACGCCGTCCACACCGTCCACCCGCTTCCCGAGGGGCCGGCCGGCGACACCGCGTGGGCCGACCTCACCCACCGCGCCCAGCGCGGAATCGACCTCGACCACGGACCCCTGGTACGGATCCTCGCCGCCGTACAAGGCGAAGGACCCGACCGCGAGGTCACCCGGATCCTCGTCGTCGTCCACCACCTCGTCATGGACGGCGTCTCCTGGCGCATCCTCCTCGACGACCTCGCCACCGCGCACACCCGGATCAGCGACGGACACCCCGCCGGCCTCGGCCCCAAGACCACCTCCGTACGCCAATGGGCCGACCGCCTCGCCGCACACACCCGCGACGGCGGCTTCGACGACCAGCGCCCCTACTGGGACCGCGTCCTCGACGGCGCCCACACCGGCCCACTGCCCGCGGACCTGCCCGACGGCGCCGACACCGTCGCCCACCAGCGGACCGTGACCGTCGCGCTCGACACCGACGAGACCGACGCCCTGCTGCACACCGTCCCGCCCGTCTACCGGACCAGGGTCGACGACGTCCTGCTGACCTGTCTGGCACGTGTGCTGCGCACGTGGACGGGGCGGGAGCGGACGGCGGTGGACTACGAGGGTCACGGGCGGGAGGACCTGTTCGACGACATCGATCTGACGCGTACGGTCGGCTGGTTCACCACCATCCACCCCTTCGCGCCCTCCCTGCCCGAGGCGGGGGACGGCGACGACTTCGGGGCCGCGGTCAAGGCCGTCAAGGAACAACTGCGCGCGGTCCCCGATCGGGGCATCGGCTACGGCGCGCTGCGCCACCTCGCCCCCGACACCCCCTTCACCGACCACCCCGCACCCCGCATCAGCTTCAACTACCTCGGCCGCATGGACGCCTCCACCGCCGACCACGACTGGATCCGGTCGACCACCCTGAACCCTGGCGGCGAATTCGCCCCCGACGAGGCCCGGCCCCACGAACTCGACGTCATCGGCGAAATCCGCGACGGCCGCCTCACCCTCACCTGGACGTACTCCGGCGCCCGCCACCACCGCACCACCGTCGAACGCCTCGCCCACGCACTGGCCGACGACCTGCGCGGCTACCTGAGCCACTGCGCCGACCCCGCGAACGGCGGGCGAACCCCGTCCGACCACCCCCTCGCCGGTCTCGACCAGACCGAGACCGACCGCATCGCCGGCAACGGCCGCACCGGCGTCGCCGACATCCTTCCCCTCACCTCCCTCCAGGCGGGCATGGTCTTCCACGCCCTCGCCGAACCCGGCTCACCGACCTACGTCGAACAGTTCTGCTTCCTCCTGGAGGACACCGAGGGCCGGACCATCGACACCGCCGCCCTCGTCGACGCCTGGCAGCACACCGTCGACCGGTCCGACGCCCTGCGCGCCGTCCCCGTCTGGGACGGACTGCGCCACCCCGTCCAGGTCGTCCACGACAACGTCACGCTGCCGGTCACCGTCCTCGACTGGACCGACACACCCGGCGAGGAACCGGCAGAGGCCGAGCGACGCCGCGAGGTCGCGCTGCGCGATCTGCTCGCCGCGGACCGCGCGCAGGGCATCGACCTCGCAACGGCACCGCTCATGCGGCTCGTCCTCATCCGCTGCGCTCCCCACCGGACACGGGTCGTGTGGACCTTCCACCACCTGCTCCTCGACGGCTGGAGCACCGCCGCACTGCTCGACGACGTCATCAGCCGCTACGCGACCGGCACCGCCGCCCCCAGGCCCCCCTTCCGCCGCCACCTCGCCCACCTCCACGAGCGGGCCGGGCAGCGCGCGGCGGGCCTCGACCACTGGCGCACCGCGCTCGCCGGCTTCACGGAGCCGACCGCACTGCCCCACGACCGCGCCCCGCAGGACACAACCGGGCACGGCCGCTCCACCGCGCACGTCGCCCGCACCGCGTCCGAAGCGCTCTCCGCCCAGGTCACCGCGTTCGCCCGGCGCCACCACCTGACGGTCAACGCCGTCGTCCAGGGCGCCTGGGCCCTGCTGCTCTCCCAGTACGCGGGCACCCGTGACATCGTCTTCGGGACGACCGTGTCCGGCCGGCCGGCCGACCTGCCCGGGGCGGAGGAGATCCTCGGCCTGTTCATCAACACCCAGCCGGTACGCGTCGGCATCGACCACGGCCGGTCGGTCACCGCGTGGCTCACCGCCCTCCAGGCCGCGCACGCCGAGGCCCGCCGTCACGAGCACATCGCACTCAGCGACATCCCGACCGAACTGCCCCCGGGAGCCCGGCTCTTCGAGAGCCTGCTGGTGTTCGAGAACTACCCCATCGACACCGACCGTGTGCAACGGTTCGGCCTGGCCCTGCGCGACATCCAGGTGACCGAGACCACCAACTACCCGCTCGTACTGACCGCCTACGCCGCCGGAGACCTCAGCTTCGACCTCGGATACGACCCCGGCCGCTTCGACGCGAGCACCGCGGAGCGTCTCGCCGCCCACCTGGAACACCTCCTCGACGCCCTCACCGGCTCGCACCCCGACACCCTGCTCGGAGACCTGTCGGTCCACTCCGACGACGAGCTGCGGCGCGTCCTCGACGAGTGGAGCGACGGCGGGGGCAGCGCCTCCCACGGCCGTTCGGTCGTCGCCGCCTTCGCGGAACGGGCCGCGTCCGGCCCGGGTGCGGTGGCGGTGCGATGCGGTGACGTCGCCCTGACCTACGCGGAGTTGGACACGTCCTCGGACCGGCTCGCGCGTGTGCTGGTCGAGCGGGGCGTGAGGGCCGAGACCAGGGTCGGCCTGCTGCTGGAACGGTCGGTGGACGTCGTCGTCGCGATGCTGGCCGTGCTCAAGTCCGGCGGCGTGTACGTGCCGTTGCACGCCTCGTACCCGGAGGAGCGACTGCGCCGCGTGCTGGGGCAGTGCGGCGCCCGGGTCGTCGTGACCGACACTGCGATGGCGTCGCGCGCCGCCGCGGCGGCCGTGCCCGTGGTGCGGGTGGACGAGGCGCCGCGCAACGAGAGTGTTCTGCCGGCGTCGACGGGTGACGCCTCTTTGGCGTATGTGATGTTCACGTCGGGGTCGACGGGTGTGCCGAAGGGTGTGGCGGTCACGCATGGGGACATCGTTGCGTTGGCGGCGGACGGTCGTTGGGGTTCGGGTGGGCATGGGGTGGTGTTGTTCCATTCGCCGCATTCGTTCGATGCGGCGACGTATGAGGTGTGGGTGCCGTTGCTGAACGGCGGGACCGTGGTCGTGGCGGAGGCGGAGTTGAGTGCGCCGGTGGTGCGTGAGGCGGCCCGGTCCGGGGTGTCGTCGGTGTTCTTGACGAAGGCGTTGTTCGATGTGTTGGCGGGGGAGGATCCGGGGTGTTTCGCGGGTCTGCGTGAGGTGTGGACGGGTGGTGAGGCGGCGTCGGGTGTGGCGATGGCGCGGATGCTGGAGTACTGCCCGGACACGGAGCTGATCCATGTCTACGGCCCGACGGAGTCGACCACGTTCGCGCTCTGTGGCCGGCTTGGGGCCGAGGACACGAGCGGGTCCGCCGTCCCCCTGGGATCGGTCATGGACAACACCCGGGCGTATGTGCTGGATGCCGCGCTGCGGCCGGTGGGTGTGGGTGTGCCGGGCGAGTTGTATCTGGGCGGTTCGGGTCTGGCGCGTGGTTATGACGGCAGGTCCGATCTGACGTCGGAGCGGTTCGTGGCGGACCCGTTCGGTGAGGGCGACAGGCTGTATCGCACGGGGGATGTGGTGCGGTGGCGGGCGGATGGCCGGCTGGAGTTCCTGGGCCGTGGTGACGGCCAGGTGAAGATTCGTGGTTTCCGTATCGAGGTCGCCGAGATCGAGGCGGTCCTTGCCCGGCATGCCTCGATCGGTGTGGTGTCGGTGCAGGTCCGGGAGGACCGGCCCGGCGTGAAGCGTCTGGTCGCCTATCTGGTCCCGACCGCGAGTCAGGTCCTGGACATGAACGAGATCCGGGAACACCTGGCCGATGTGCTGCCGGAGTACATGGTGCCGTCGGCGTTCGTCGTCCTGGACGAACTGCCGCTCACCGTCAACGGGAAGGTGGACCGCAGGGCGCTGCCCGCGCCGGAGGCGGGGGAGGCGTACGTCGCCCCGCGCACCGATACCGAGAGGATCCTCGCGGGTATCTGGGCGGAGGTCCTCGGTGTCGAACGCCTCGGCGTCCACGACGACTTCTTCGCGCTGGGCGGTGACTCGATCTCCAGCCTGAAGGTCGTCTCGCGTCTGCGCGGCGCCCTGGGCACGGGCATGTCACCACGCGCGCTGTTCGACCACCCGACCGTCGCGGCCCTGGCCGGACAGGTCGCCGGTGACGAGCCGGAGCAGCCGGGGATCCTCCCCGCGCCCCGGAACGGGCCGCTCCCGCTGTCCTTCGCCCAGGAACGCCTCTGGTTCCTGAGCGACTACGACCGGGACGGCGTCGAATACAACGTCGTCACCGCGCTCCGGCTCACGGGCGATCTGGACGTCATGGCGCTGCGGGCGGCCGTGGCCGGGCTCGTCGCCCGGCACGAGGCCCTGCGTACGACCTTCGACTCGGTCGACGGCCGGGGCGTCCAGACCGTCCACGCACCGGGCGACCTGGAAGTCCCGGTACGCGAGACCGGACTGGACGAGGCGTTCCACGAGGCCGTCTCGGTCCCGTTCGACCTGGTCGCGGGCCCCCTGCTCCGGGTCCTCCTCGCACGGCCCTCCGAGCGGGAGCACGTCCTCGTCCTCGCGATGCACCACATCGTGACCGACGGCTGGTCCATGGGCGTGATCACCCGCGAGCTGAGCGCGCTGTACACCGCCGCCGTACGCGGCGAGGACGCCGGCCTCCCGCAGTCCCCGGTCCAGTACCCGGACTTCGCCGTCTGGCAGCGCGAACGCCTGGACGTCGAAGGCGCGCTCGGTGACGAACTCGCCTACTGGAAGGAGAAGCTGGCGGACCTCGAACCGCTGGAGCTGCCCACCGACCGGCCGCGGCCCGCCGTGCGGGGAACGGGTGGCGCCCTGCACGCCTTCGACGTGCCGGCCGCGCTCACCGACCGGCTCACGGAGACCGGGCGCACCCGAGGTGCGAGCCTGTTCATGTCCCTGACCGCCGTCACCCAGCTGCTCCTGTCCCGGTTCGCCGGACGCCGGGACATCGCGCTCGGGACCGTCGTGTCCGGACGGGAACGGGCCGAACTGGAGAACCTCGTCGGCTTCTTCGTCAACACACTCGTCCTACGGACCACGATCGACGAGACGCGGAGCTTCGACGACCTGCTGACACGGGTGCGCGGAACCGTGCTGGACGCGTTCGCGCACCAGGACGTGCCGTTCAGCCGGCTCATCGAGGAACTGGCCCCTGAACGCGACACCTCCCGCACCCCGCTCGTCCAGGCCATGCTGGTCCTGCAGAACACCCCGCGGCCGGAGTTCGAGTTGCCGGGCGTGCGCGTGACGGAGTTCGTGCCGCCCCGTGACACGGCCCAGTTCGATCTGCACCTGGAGTTCCAGCCGGGCCGCGACGGCGGTCTGGAGGCCGTCATGGTGCACAGCGACCTGTTCGACGCGGCGACCGTGGACCGGCTCGCCCGGCACTGGCTTGCCCTGGCGGAGGCGCTGACGGCCGCGCCCGGGCTGCCGCTGCGCGCCCACGACCCCATGGACTCCGCCGAGCGGCGCCTGCTGCTCGACACCTGGAACGAGACCGGTGACCCGGGCGTCCCCGCCCTGTCCCCGCTCACGCTGTTCGAGGAGCGGGCACGGGCGGTGCCGCAGGCGCCGGCGGTCACCTTCGGGGACACCACGATCGACTACGGGGAGCTGAACGACCGGGCGGAGCGGCTGGCCGGGCGGCTCGCCGCCCAGGGCGTGGGCCCCGAGGCCCGTGTAGGACTGGTGCTGCCGCGCTCGATCGACCTGATCGTGGCCGTACTCGCGGTGCTGAAGGCGGGTGGTGCGTACGTGCCGGTGGACCCGGCGGCCCCGGCCGACCGGATCGGATACATCATGGAGGACAGCGCGGCACAGCTCGTCATCACGCATCCGGACGTACGGGACGTCCTGCCGCCCGACGCTGCGGCGGACCGGCCGCTGCTGGTGCTCGACGGCGATGCCCCCGGTGCCGGCGTCCCCGCCGCCGGCCGGGCCCGCACCGGGGGGCCGCTGTCCCCGGAGTCCGCCGCCTACGTCATCTACACCTCCGGCTCCACCGGCCGCCCCAAGGGCGTGGTCGTCACCCACGGCAACGTGGCCCGCCTTCTGGCCGCCGCCCGCGAGGACTTCTCCTTCGGCGCCGAAGACGTCTGGACGATGTTCCACTCCTACGCCTTCGACTTCACCGTCTGGGAGCTGTGGGGCGCGCTCGCGCACGGCGGCCGGCTCGTGGTGGTCGACAAGGACGTCGCCCGCTCGCCCGCGGACTTCGCCCGGCTGCTGGACCGCGAACGGGTGACGGTCCTCAACCAGACGCCCTCCGCCTTCTACCGCCTCGTCGAGGAGATCGACCGGATCGGCGGCGGACTGCGGGAACGGCTGGCGCTGGACACCGTCGTCTTCGGCGGCGAGGCGCTCGACTGGACCCGGATCGGCTCCTGGGTGGAGCGCTCCGGTGTCGACGGGCCCCGGCTGGTCAACATGTACGGCATCACCGAGACGACCGTGCACGTCACCAGCCGTCCCGCCGAGGCGGCCTTCGCCCGCGGGGGCTCCGGGAGCGTCATCGGCCGGGCCATGCCCCACCTGCGCGCCTACGTCCTGGACGACGCGCTGCGGCCCGTGCCCACCGGGGTGCGCGGCGAGCTGTACATCGCGGGCGGCGGCCTCGCCCGCGGCTACCTGGAGCGGCGCGGGCTCAGCGCGGTGCGGTTCGTCGCCGACCCGTACGGCGAGGCGCCCGGGCAGCGCATGTACCGGACCGGCGACACGGCCCGTTGGAACGCGGCCGGAATGCTGGAGTACCTGGGCCGCAGCGACGACCAGGTGAAGATCCGCGGCTTCCGCATCGAACTCGGCGAGATCGAGGCCCAGGTCGTCCGGCATCCGCTGGTCGCCCAGGGCGCAGTCGTCGTCCGCGAGGACCGGCCCGGCGACCGTCGGCTCGTGGCCTACGTCGTTCCGCGGGCCGACGGCGACCCGGCCGCGGTGGTCGCGTCGTTCGACGACCGGCCGCTGCGGGAGACCCTGGGGGCCGCTCTGCCCGACTACATGGTGCCCGCGGCCTTCGTCCCGCTCGAACGGCTCCCGCTCACG
This sequence comes from Streptomyces sp. NPDC002476, assembly GCF_042889785.1. Classification (NCBI taxonomy): domain Bacteria; kingdom Bacillati; phylum Actinomycetota; class Actinomycetes; order Kitasatosporales; family Streptomycetaceae; genus Streptomyces; species Streptomyces sp. NPDC002476. The sequence continues at coordinate 26,194 of NZ_JBIARH010000051.1, forward strand.
GTCAACGGCAAGCTCGACCGCAGGGCGTTGCCGGCCCCCGAATACGGCAGCCGGGCCGACCACGTCGCGCCGCGCACCCCCACGGAGGAGGCGCTCGCCGAGATCTGGTCGGAGGTGCTGGGGCTCGAACGAGTCGGTGTCGAGGACGACTTCTTCGGCCTGGGCGGAAACTCGGTTCTGAGTCTTCGCGTCGTTGCTAGGGTCCGAACCGTGTTCGACATCAACCCCTCGGCCCGTGTCATGTTCGACCATCCGACCATTGCGCTGCTCGCCCGGCAGGTCGAGGAGTTGATCATCGCGGAGATCGAGGAAGCGATGGCCGCGGAGGGAATGGACCTCGACCTCATGGACGGCGATCCGGAGTAGTCCGGCGCGGCACCGCACGACAAGGGCGTCGTCGCGCGCAGGCAAGGCGCGACGACGGACGACACACGACACGTACGACACGTGTGCGCGACCGACTGGGCGAGCGAGAAGCGAATCCGGTCGGTCGCGCACACGCGCCTTTCCCTGCCCCGCGGCCGGGATTCCGAACGACATTCGTTGATGCTTGATGTGAGTGAGGGAGCTTTCCATGGACGCCGCGTCGTCGCGTGAGGGCCGCATCGATTCGCTGCCGGAGCACGTGCGGGAGAAGCTGCGGCAGCGGCTCGCGGGACGCGCCGGCTCCGCCCGTCGCACGGGCATCGAACCTGTCGACCGTTCGCAGGACCGCCCGCTGCCGCTTTCCTTCGCGCAGCAACGGCTCTGGTTCCAGGGGGAGTACGAGCCCGAATCCACCGAGAACCACTCCGGCCTCGCCCTGCGGCTGACCGGCTCCCTCGACCCGGCCGCGCTGCGCGGAGCCGTGGACTCCCTGATCACCCGGCACGAGGCGCTGCGGACGGTGTTCGGGGCGGAGGACGGCGTCGCACGGCAGATCGTCCTCCCGGCCCGGGAAGCCGTCTCCCGCACACCCTTCCGCCACATCGACCTGACCGCCGACGCCGGGCCGGCCGACGGCTTCGAGACCGCCGACGCCGCGTCGCTCGGAGTCGAGGCCGCCGAGGTGGCGGCCCTCGGCGTGGAGGCCATCTGCGACCGGCTGTTCACCGCCGCCATGGACGAGCCCTACGACCTGCGCACCGGCCCCCTGCTGCGGGTCCTGCTGGTCCGCACGGGCGCCGACGAGCACCGGCTGCTCCTGGCGATGCACCACATCGTCACCGACGGCGCCTCCATGGAGATCGTGGTCCGCGAACTGCGCGTCTGCTACGCGGCCGTGCTGCGCGGCGAGTCCGCCGCGCTCCCGCCCCTCCCGGTCCAGTACGCCGACTACGCCGCCTGGCAGCGCGCCCGCCACGCCGACAAGTCCTTCGACCGGCACCTCGGGTACTGGCGCGACCGTCTCGCCGGCCTCGAACCGCTCGCGCTGCCCACCGACCGCCCTCGTCCGGCGGTCCGCCGCGGCATCGGCGCGGTTCACACCTTCACGCTGCCCGCCGACGTCGCCGCAGCCCTCCACGACCTCTCCCGCACCCGCTCCACCAGCCTCTTCGTCACGCTCACCGGCCTCGTGCAACTGCTGCTCGCCCGGTACAGCGGACAGGACGACATCGCGGTCGGCACGGCCGTCCCGGGACGCGAACGCGCCGAAGTCGAAAACCTCGTCGGGTTCTTCATCAACATCCTCGTCCTGCGCTCCGGAATCGACCGCGACGCCTCTTTCGCCACCTACCTCGACGGCGTCCGGGAAACCGTCCTGGAGGCGTTCGACCACCAGGACGTCCCCTTCGAGCGGCTCGTGGAGATCCTCGCACCGGAGCGCGACACCTCCCGCACCCCGCTCATCCAGTCCATGGTCGTCCTCCAGAACACCCCGGCGGAGTCCACGGAGTTCGAAGGACTCCGCGTCACCCGCGGAAACCTGGTCCGCCGCCAGGCCCCGTACGACATCAGCTGGGAATTCGAGGAGTTCGAGGACACCGACGCGCCCGAGGAGGGCGGGACCGGGCGCCCCGGCCTGCACTGCGCCGTCGAGTACGACGCCGACCTCTTCGAACCGGACACCGTCGAACGGCTCGGCCGCCACTTCGTCGCCCTCGTCCGCGCCGTCGCCGCCGCACCCGACGCCCCCCTCGCCGCGCACGACCTCCTCGACGCGGACGAACGCGCCGCCGTCACCGCCCTCGGCGCCGGCGACACCCGCCCCGAGGCCGCCCACGGTGTCATCCCCGCGCACTTCGCCGAGCAGGCCGCCCGGACCCCCGACGCCCCCGCGCTCACCAGCGGCGGTCACACGCTCGCCTACCGCGAACTCGACGAGCGCGCCAACCGACTGGCCCACCACCTGATCGCCTCCGGGGTACGCCCCGAGGAGCCCGTCGCCGTCTGCCTCACACGCCGCGCCGACCTCGTCGTCGCCGCCCTCGCCGTTCTCAAGGCAGGCGGCGCCTACCTGCCCGTCGACCCGGCGCTGCCCGTCGGCCGCGTCTCCTGGATGCTCGGCGAGAGCCGCGTACGGACCACCGTCACCGAACAGTCCCTCACCGCCCTCGTCACCGACGCGGCCACCGACGCGGACCGCCCCGTCACCACGGTCGTCGTGGACGAACCGGTCACGACCGAGCGCATCGCGGCCCTCCCCACCACGGCTCCCGGAGCCGTCGCCGCGCTGCGCCCCGACAACGTCGCGTACGTCATCTACACCTCCGGCTCCACCGGCCGCCCCAAGGGCGTCCAGGGCCTGCACGCCGGACTCCTCAGCCGCTGGGCCTGGTTCGCCGAGACCCACCCCCGATGGCGGGCCTCCGTCGTCTGCGCCAAGAGCTCCATCGGCTTCCTCGACAGCGCCACCGAGATCCTCGGCACCCTGCTCCACGGCGGCCACGTCGTCCTCGCCACCGACGAACAGGCCAAGGACCCCCTCGCCCTCGCCGCCCTCGTCGCCGAGCACGCCGTCGAACGCCTCACCCTCGTCCCCAGCCTGCTCTCCGTCCTCCTCGACGAGGCCGACCCTGCCGCCCTCGCCACCTGCCGCTGCTGGATCAGCAGTGGCGAACCCCTCAGCCGCGCCCTCGTCTCCCGCTTCGCCGAGCGACTGCCGCACGCCACCCTGCTCAACCTCTACGGCTCCTCCGAGATCAGCGCCGACAGCGTCGCCGAGACCGTCGCCGCCGAAGGCTCCACCGACCCGGCGGGCGTCCGCATCGGCGCCCCGCTGTGGAACAACGGCGCCCACGTCCTCGACGAGCGGCTGCGCCCCGTCCCGCAGGGCGTCGCGGGCGAGCTGTACATCTCAGGGGCCGGCCTCGCCCGCGGCTACGACGGCCGCCCCGCCCTCACCGCCGAACGCTTTGTCGCCGACCCGTCCGGCGACGGCGGACGGCTCTTCCGCACCGGCGACCTCGCCCGCTGGACCGCCGACGGCACCCTCGAACACCTCGGCCGCGCCGACGACCAGGTGAAGGTCCGCGGATTCCGCATCGAACCCGGCGAGATCACCGCCGCCCTGCGCAGCCACCCCGATGTCGCCGACGCCGCCGTTGTCGTCCGCGACGACCACAACGGCGTCGCGCGCCTCGCCGGGTACCTCGTCCCCGCACCCGGCCGGCCCGCCCCGGACCCCGCCGCCCTGCGCGACCTCGTCCGCCGCGGACTGCCCGACTACATGGTCCCGTCCGCCTTCGTCACCCTCGCAGGGCTGCCCACCACCTCCAGCGGAAAGCTCGACCGCCGCGCCCTGCCCACCCCGGAATGGGCCGAGACCGCCGCATACATCGCCCCCCGCAACGCCACGGAGGAATCCCTCGCCGACCTGTGGAGCGAGGTTCTCGGCGTCGAACGCGTCGGCGTCGACGACGACTTCTTCGCCCTCGGCGGCCACTCCCTGCTCGCCACCCGCGTCGTCAGCCGGGTCCGCGAACGCCTCGGCGTCCCCCTCGCCGTACGCGACCTGTTCGACACCCCGCGCCTCGCCGACCTCGCCGCCACCGTCGAGGCCGCCACGAGCGCGGCCGGGACCGACGACGCGGCCCCCGCCCGCCCCGAGCCGCGCATCGTCCCCGTCCCCAGGACCGGCCCGCTGCCGCTCTCGTACGCGCAGGAACGCCTCTGGTTCCTGGAGGACTTCGCCCCCGGATCCGTCGAATACAACGTCTCCGGCACCCTCCGCCTCACCGGCGACCTCGACCGGGCCGCCCTGCGCACCGCCGTGGACGGCCTCGTCGCCCGCCACGAATCGCTGCGCACCACCTTCGGATCGGCCGGCGGACGCGGCGTCCAGCACATCCACCCCGCCGAGGATGTCGTCGTCCCGCTCCGCACCGTGCGCGTCGGCACCCCCGAGGAACTCGACGCCGTCCTCGCAGCGGAGGCCGCCACCGCGTTCGACCTGCGGACCGGCCCACTGCTGCGCGTGCTGCTGACGCGGCTCTCCGAGCGGGAGCACGTCCTCGTCCTCTCGATGCACCACATCGTCACCGACGGCTGGTCCATGGGCGTCATCACCCGCGAACTCAGCGCCCTCTACACCGCCGCCGTCCACGGCACGAGTCCCGAACTTCCCGAACTCCCCGTCCAATACCCCGACTTCGCCGTCACTCAGCGCGAGCAGCTGGCCGGGGACGCCCTGGACGACCAGCTCCGCCACTGGCACGAACGGCTCGACGGCCTGGAGCCCCTGGAGCTGCCCACCGACCGGCCCCGCCCGGCCGTACGCACCTCCGCCGGCGCCCTGCACACCTTCGACGTCCCCGCCGACCTCGCCGCCCGACTCGCCCGCGCCGGCCAGAACCGCGGCGCGAGCCTGTTCATGGCCCTCACCGCCGTCACCCAGCTGCTGCTCGCCCGTCACAGCGGGCAGACGGACATCGCCCTCGGCACCGGAGTCTCCGGCCGGCAGTCGCCCCAGGTCGAAGACCTCGTCGGCTTCTTCGTCAACACCCTCGTCCTGCGCAATCGCATCGACGAGAGCGAGACCTTCGCCCAACTCCTCGACCGCACCCGCGACATGGTCCTCGATGCCTTCGCGCACCAGGACGTGCCGTTCAGCCGGCTCATCGAGGAACTGGCCCCCGAGCGCGACACCTCCCGCACGCCGCTCGTCCAGGCCATGATCGTCCTGCAGAACACCCCGCGCTCCTCCTTCGACCTCCCCGGCCTGCACGCCGAAGCCGTCGAATCGGTGCGCAACTCCGCGCAGTTCGACCTCACCTTCTCCTTCGCCGAGCAGGACGGTCGCCTGCTGGCGGGCGCCGAGTACAGCACCGACCTGTTCGACGCCGCCACGGTGGAGCAACTCTGCCGCCAGTGGCTCGACCTGGCCCGCCTCGTCTGCGGCGCCCCGGACCGCGCCCTGGCGACCGTGAACCACCTCGCCGACGACGAACTGCGCCGCATCACCGACGTCTGGGGCGTCTCGACCGTCGGCTCCGGAACGACCCCGCTCACGCTCCCCGAGCTGCTCACCGCGCGCGCCGCCGAGGCCCCGACCGCCGTCGCCGTCGAACACGGCGACACCACCCTCACCTACGCCGAGCTCGACGCCGCCTCCGCCCGCGTCGCGAGGCTGCTGACCGCACGCGGCGTACGCGCCGAGGCGCGCGTCGCCGTCGCCGTGCCCCGCTCCGCCGACTGGCTCGTCAGCCTGCTCGGTGTCATGCGCGCAGGTGGCGTGTACGTGCCCGTGGACCTTTCGTGGCCGGCCCAGCGACTGGAATTCGTCCTCCAGGACTGCGACGCCCGCCTGGTGCTGTGCGCCGCCGAGGAGGCGGAAGCGGGAGCCGGTGCGGGGGCCGCGGCCGGTGCCGTGGCGAGTGAGGACGGACGGACGGTCAGGGACGTCCTCCGGCAGAGCGGCGCGCCGGTCGTCCACCTGGACGGGACGACGGTGCCGGGGGCGTCGGAGCCGGGCCGGGAAGTCATCGGCGACGGTGCCGGCGTGGACGTCGACGGCCTGCCAGTCCGCGTCGACGCGGCGGCGTACATGATCTACACCTCGGGCTCCACCGGCCGCCCCAAGGGCGTCGTCGTCACCCACCGCGGCATCGCCGGCTTCGCCGCCGCCGTGGTGGACCGGCTGCGGGTCGGGCGCGACGCACGGGTGGTCCAGCTCGCGTCCGCGGGCTTCGACGCCTCCGTCATGGAACTGCTCATGGCCCTCGGCGGCGGCGCCGCCCTCGTCGTCCCGGACGTCCCGGGCCCCGTCGTGGGCGACGCGCTGTTCGGGGTCTTCCGCGACCGGTGCATCAGCCACACCCTGATCCCGCCGACCGTCCTCGGCACCATGCCCTCCGGCGATCTCCCGGACCTCAGGGTCGTCGCCACCGGCGGCGAGGCGTGCGGTCCGGAGCTGGTCGCCCGCTGGGCGCCCGGCCGGACCATGGTGAACGCGTACGGCCCCACCGAGGTGACCATCGCCGCCTCGATGAGCGGCGCCCTCGCACCGGGCACGGGCGCCCCGCCGATCGGCGAACCCGTCGCCGACGCGCACGTCGCCGTCCTCGACCCCTGGCTCCGCCCCGTGGGAGTGGGCGTCGCCGGTGAACTGTACGTCTCGGGCCCGGGCCTCGCCCGCGGCTACCACGGCAGGGCCGGGCTGACCGCCGAGCGTTTCGTCGCCGACCCGTCCGGCACCGGCGGCCGGCTCTACCGCACCGGTGACGTGGCCCGCTGGCGGGCCGACGGACAGCTGGAGTACGTGGGCCGCGCCGACGACCAGGTCAAGCTGCGGGGCCTGCGCATCGAACTGGGCGAGATCGAAACCGTCGTCGCCCGCCATCCGCAGATCGGCCAGGCGGCCGTCATGGTCCGCGAGGACCGTCCGGGAACCCAGCGGATCGTGGCGTACGTGACAACCGACGCGGCGACGGAGCCGGTCGGCACGGAGGCGCTGCGCGCGCACGCCGCAACCGAACTCCCCGCGTACATGGTGCCGTCCGTGTTCGTCCTGCTCGACTCCCTCCCGGTGAACTCCAGCGGCAAGGTCGACCGCCGTGCCCTGCCCGCCCCGGAGGCCGAGAGCGACGGCGGACACGTCGCCCCGCGCACCGACACCGAGCGCGCGCTGTGCGCGATCTGGGCCGACGTGCTCCGGGTCGAACGGGTCGGAGTGGAGGACAACTTCTTCGCCCTCGGCGGCGACTCCATCCTCAGCATCCAGGTCGTCACCCGCGCCCGCCAGGCCGGACTCGACCTGACCTCCCGCGACATCTTCGCCCGCCAGACCGTGGCAGCCCTCGCCGCCGTCGCGGGCACGCCCGGAGCGGGCAGCGCCGACGGCGGGACCGCCGAACAGGGCCCCGTCTCCGGCGAGGTCGGCACCACCCCGGTGCGCGAGTGGTTCTTCGAGACCCACACCGTCGCCCCCGGCCACTTCAACATGGCCATGGACCTCGAACTCCCCGCCGCGACGGACCCGGCGGCGCTCCGCGAGGCCGTACGGGCGGTGCTGTCCCAGCACGACGCGCTGCGCTCGACGTTCACCCGGCCGGCCGACGGCTCCTCCCGCTGGACCGGCACGATCACGGAGACCGCCGAAGCGGACCGGCACGTCACCGAGCACGACCTGACCGCCGCGCCCGACCAGGACATCGCCTGGTCCCAACTGGCCGCCGAGGCCCAGTCGAGCCTGGACCTGGAGCACGGTCCCCTCGTCCGCTTCCTCGTGGGCCGACGAGGCGGGGAGCGGCACACCCGGCTCCTGATCGTGGCCCACCACCTGGTGGTGGACGGCGTGACCTGGCGCATCCTCCTCGACGACCTGCGCTCGGCGTACGAGCAGGCCGCCGCGGGCCGCACGCCCGACCTGGGCCGGAAGACCACCTCCGTGCGTCAGTGGGCCGACACCCTCGCCGCGCACACCCGCGACGGCGGTTTCGACGACCAGCGTCCCTACTGGACCTCCGTTCTGGACGGTGCGGACCCCGATCTGCCGCGCGACTTCCCCCCGGCGACCGGCGACGCGTGCGACGCACGCTCCGCCGTCGAGAACACGGTCGGTTCGCTCCGCTCCGTGTCGGGCTCGCTGTCGGTGGAGGAGACGGAGGCGTTGGTTCAGCGGGTGCCGGCGGTGTATCGGACGCAGGCGAATGATGTGTTGTTGACGGCGTTGGCGCGGGTGTTGCGTGGGTGGACGGGGCATGACCGGGTTCCGGTGTCGTTGGAGGGGCACGGTCGTGAGGAGCTGTTCGCGGGTGTGGATCTGACGCGCACGGTGGGGTGGTTCACGTCGGTGTATCCGGTGGCCCTGGGGTTGTCGGACGACGACGTGGACGGTGACGACGCGTGGGGTCGTGACCTGAAGTCGGTGAAGCAGCAGCTGCGGGCCGTTCCGGACCGTGGCGTCGGTTACGGCGCGCTGCGCCACCTCGGCGGTGGCCTGGAGGGCCTGGCCGAGGGCGACCCGCAGATCACCTTCAACTACCTCGGCCGCCTGGACATGGCGAACACCGACGGCGCCGCCGAGGCGGGGGAGCCCGGCTGGTACCGCTCCGCCGCCCTCAACCCCGGCGGCGAGCACAACCCCGATGAGCGCCGCACCAGCCTGATCGACGTCACCGCCGGTCTGGCGGACGGCCGACTCGTCTTCTCCTGGGCCTATTCGGCCGATGTGCATCGTGAGGAGACGGTCCGGGGGTTGGCGGAGGCGTTCGCCGCGGAGTTGGTGGCGTGCGTGGCGCATTGCGAGGGCGAGGGTGCGGGTGGGTGCACTCCGTCGGACTTTCCGCTGGTGAGGTTGAGCCAGGCGGAGGTGGATCGTGTCGTCGGCGACGGTCGTGGGGCGGAGGACATCTATCCGCTGACGCCGTTGCAGGCGGGGATGCTGTTCCACGCGTTGGCGGAGCCCGGCTCGCCGGCGTATCTGGAGCAGTTCGTGTTCCGGGTCGACGGTGTGACGGACGTCGAGCGGTTCGCACGGGCGTGGCAGACGGTCGCGGGGCGTTCGGACGCGCTGCGGGTGTCGCTGGCGTGGGAGGGCCTGCCGGAACCGGTACAGGTCGTCCACCGCGACGTGACGGTTCCGATCACCCTCCTCGACTGGACGGATGCCGACGACGCCGGGCAGGAGACCCGGCTGCGCGAGTTCCTGGACACCGACCGGGCCCAGGGGATCGACCTCGCTTCCGGGCCCTTGATGCGGGTGACATTGGCGCGGGTGTCGGCTGACGCGGTGCGGGTCGTGTGGACGTTCCATCACGTGCTCCTGGACGGGTGGAGCACGGCCGCGCTGGTCCCGGACGTGCTGGCCGCCCATGCGGACGAGGCCGGCACCGCGGCGAAGGTGTCGCGGGGTTCGTTCGGCGAGTACGTGCGCTGGCTGGCAGGTCAGGACGTGGTGGCGGGTCGGGCGTTCTGGCGTGATCGGCTGGCGGGCGTGACGGAGCCGGCGGCGCTGCCGTATGACCGTCTGCCCGGCGAAGTGGAGCGGGGCCGGTCGAGCGGTCGGGTGCCGGTGGTGCTGGATGCCGCGGTGGCGGATGGTGTCGGCGCGTTCGCGCGGCGGCATCGTCTGACGGTGAACGCGGTGGTGCAGGGCGCGTGGGCGCTGCTGCTGTCGCAGTGCGCGGGTGTGTCCGCTGCGTCGGCTGACGTGGTGTTCGGGACGACGGTGTCGGGGCGTCCGGCGGATCTGCCGGGCGTGGAGGACATCCTCGGCCTGTTCATCAACACGGTGCCCGTGCGGGTGCGGGTGGATCCGTCGGCGTCGGTGGTGTCGTGGCTGGAGGGCGTCCAGTCGGACCTGGTGGAGTCGCGGCAGTACGAGTACGTGGCGTTGTCGGACATCGAGACGGATCTGCCCACGGGTGTGTCGCTGTTCGACAGCCTGGTGGTGTTCGAGAACTACCCGGTGGACGCGGCCGCCGCCGAGGGGCATGGCCTGTCGGTCAGCGGCGTCCAGGCGGTCGAGTCGACGAACTACGCGCTGACGCTGATCGCCGCGGCGGTGGGCGAACGGCTCGACATGACCCTCGCCTACGATGCCGCGCTTCTCGAGACGAAGACGGCCGAGCTGATGGCGGAGCGGCTGGCGCACGTCATCACGACGCTGCTGGAGAACGCCGAGACCGGCCTCGGCCGCCTGGAACTGCTCACCTCGCGAGAGCGCACGCAGGTCCTGGACCGGTGGTCCGACGGCGGTGGTCCGGCCGCCGCCGATGCCTCGGTCGTGGCCGCCTTCGCGGAGCGGGTGGCTTCGGATCCGGGTGCGGTGGCGGTGCGGTGCGGTGATGTCGCGCTGACGTATGCGGAGTTGGACGGGGCGTCGGATCGGCTGGCCGGTGTGCTGGTCGAGCGGGGTGTGGTCGCCGAGGCGCGGATCGGGCTGCTGCTGGAGCGGTCGGTGGACGTGGTGGTGGCGATGCTGGCCGTGCTGAAGGCCGGCTGTGTGTACGTACCGTTGCACGCCTCGTACCCCCAGGACCGGCTCCGCCAGGTGCTCGCCCAGTCCGGCAGCTGTGTGGTGGTGACGGATCGGGACGTTGCCGAGGTCGGCGGGGTGCCCGCGGTTCCTGTGGGTGCGGCGCCGGTTGGTTCGGTCGTGGTTTCGGCGCGAGTCTCGTCGCAGTCTCTGGCGTACGTGATGTTCACGTCGGGGTCGACAGGTGTGCCGAAGGGCGTGGCGGTCACCCATGGCGACATCGTGGCGCTGACGGCGGACAGCCGTTGGGGTTCGGGTGGGCATGGGACGGTGCTGTTCCATTCACCGCATTCGTTCGACGCGGCGACGTACGAGGTGTGGGTGCCGTTGCTGAACGGCGGCACGGTCGTGGTGGCCGAGGCGGAACTGAGCGCGCGGGCCGTCCGGGACGCCGTGGCGTCGGGTGTGACGGGGCTGTGGGTGACCGCGGCTCTGTTCGGCGTGCTCGTGGAGGAGGACCCTGCGTGCTTCGCGGGTCTTCGGGAGCTCTGGACAGGTGGCGACGCGGTTCCCGCTGCCGCTGCCCAAAGCCTGCTGGAATCCTGCCCCGAGCTGGTTCTCGTCAACGGCTACGGTCCGACGGAATCCACGACCTTCGCGGTGTCCGGCCCCCTGGCGCCGGAGGACGTGTCCGGTGGTTCGGTGCCGTTGGGCCGGGCCATGAACAACACCCGGGCCTACGTGCTGGATGCGTCCCTGCGGCCGGTCGGTGTGGGCATCGCCGGCGAGCTCTATCTCGGGGGTGCCGGTCTTGCCCGGGGCTACGACGGGCGTGCGGATCTGACGTCGGAGAGGTTCGTCGCGGATCCGTTCGGCGACGGTGGCCGGCTGTATCGCACGGGTGACGTGGTGCGCTGGCGTGAGGACGGCCGCCTCGACTTCCTCGGCCGTGGCGACGGGCAGGTCAAGATCCGTGGCTTCCGGATCGAGGTCGCCGAGATCGAAACCGTACTCGCGCGTCATTCTTCAGTGGGAGTGGTGTCGGTCCAGGTCCGGGAGGACCGGCCGGGCGTGAAGCGCCTGGTCGCCTACCTCGTCCCGGCCGTCGCGGGAGACATGGACATCGTGGCGGTGCGCGAGCACGCCGCGTCCGTTCTGCCGGAGTACATGGTGCCGTCCGCCTTCGTCGTTCTGGACGAGTTGCCGCTGACGGTCAACGGCAAGGTGGACCGAAAGGCCCTGCCCGCGCCCGAGTACGAAACGGCGGAGGAGCACGTCGCGCCGCGCACCGATGCCGAGCGCGCTCTGGCCGCCATTTGGGCGGACGTCCTCGGGGTCGAACAGGTCGGCGTTCACGACGACTTCTTCGCCCTGGGCGGCGACTCCATCTCCAGCCTGAAGGTGGTCTCCCGGCTTCGGGGCGTCCTGGGCACGGGCCTGTCCCCGCGCGCACTCTTCGATCACCCCACCGTCGCGGCTCTCGCCGGGCAGATCGCCCTGGACGAGCCGGCCGACGAGGCCGGCGTGCTCCCAGTGCCGCGCACCGGCCCGCTTCCGCTGTCCTTTGCCCAGGAACGCCTCTGGTTCCTGCACGACTTCGACCGTGAGGGCGTCGAGTACAACATCACCGGCGCCCTGCGCCTGACGGGCGACCTGGACGTTGCGGCGCTGCGTGCGGCCGTGGCCGGGCTCGTCGCCCGGCACGAGGCCCTGCGTACGACCTTCGACTCCGTCGACGGCCGCGGCGTCCAGACCGTCCACGCACCCGAAGACATCGACGTTCCGGTGCGGACCGTGGCGCTCAGCGCTCCGGAAGACCTGGACGCGGCGCTCGCGGCCGAGGCGGCGAAACCCTTCGATCTGCGCACGGGCCCGCTGGTCCGGGTGCTGCTGGTCCGTCTCTCCGAGCGTGAGCACGTGCTGGTGCTCGCGATGCACCACATCGTGACCGACGGCTGGTCCATGGGCGTGGTCACCCGTGAGCTGAGCGCGCTGTACGCCGCAGCCGTGCGTGGCGAGGAAGCGGCTCTGCCGGAGCCGCGCGTTCAGTACCCGGACTTCGCGGTCTGGCAGCGCGAGCATCTGGCAGGAGACGCGCTCGATGGTCAACTCGACCACTGGCGTGGGAAGCTGGCCGGTCTGGAGCCGTTGGAGTTGCCGACGGACCGGCCGCGTCCGGCCGTGCGTACCTCGGCCGGCGCCCTGCACACGTTCGAGGTTCCGGTGAGCCTCGTCGACCGGCTCAGGGCGGCGGGACAGGAGCGCGGCGCGAGCCTGTTCATGGGGCTGACGGCGGTGACGCAGTTGCTGCTTTCGCGTTACAGCGGCCAGCGGGACATCGCGGTCGGCACAGCCGTCTCGGGTCGTGAGCGCACAGAGCTGGAGAACCTCGTAGGGTTCTTCGTCAACACCCTTGTCCTGCGTACCCGGATCGACGACGCGCGGACCTTCGGCGAGTACCTGGACGACGTGCGGTCCACGGTGCTGGACGCGTTCGCTCATCAGGACGTGCCGTTCAGCCGGCTCATCGAGGAACTGGCCCCCGAACGCGACACCTCCCGCACCCCGCTCGTCCAGGCCTTCGTGTCCCTGCAGAACACCCCGCCCGGCGAATTCCGCCTTCCTGGTCTTCAGGCGACGGAGCACGCGGTGCCCCGTGAGGCGGCTCAGTTCGAGCTGGGCCTGCACTTCCAGGAGACCGACGGCGGCGGCCTCGTCGCAGTCGTCGAGTTCAGCACCGATCTGTTCGACCGGACCACGGTCGAGCGGCTGTGCCGCCACTGGCTGACGCTTGCCGAACAGCTTCTCGCGGATCCCCGGCTCACGCTCTCGCGCGTCGGCATGCTGGAGGCGGACGAGCTGGAGCAGGTGCTGCTCGGCTGGGCGGGTCCTGGTGTGGGTGTGGGTGGTCGTTCGGTGGTGGAGTTGGTTGCGGGGCGTGTGGGGGCTGTTCCTGGGGCGGTTGCGGTGGTGTGTGGTGGGGAGTCGTTGACGTATGAGGTGTTGTGGCGTCGGGTGGAGGTGCTGGCTGGGCATTTGGTGGGGTTGGGTGTGGGTGTGGAGTCGCGGGTGGGGGTGTCGTTGCCGCGGTCGGTGGATTTGGTGGTGGCGGTGTTGGCGGTGTTGCGGGCGGGTGGTGCGTATGTGCCGTTGGATCCGGAGTATCCGTCGGACCGGTTGGAGTTCATGCGTGCGGACAGTGATGTGCGTGTGGTGATCGATGCGGCTTTGATGGGTGGGGAGATGCTGTCGGCGGAGCTGCCGGCGGTGGGGTCGGTGTCGATGGTGTCGGCGGCGTATGTGATTTATACGTCGGGTTCGACGGGTCGTCCGAAGGGTGTGGTGGTTCCGCATGCGTCGGTGGCGGGGCTGGTGGAGTGGGCGGTGTCTCTCGGGAGCGGTCGGTTCTCGCGTGTGCTGTTCTCGACGTCGTTGAATTTTGATGTGTCGGTGTTCGAGTTGTTCGGGACGCTGGCTGCGGGTGGGACGTTGGAGGTGGTGCCGGACGTTCTGGCTCTGGCGGAGCGGGGGTCGTGGTCGGGTTCGTTGGTGTCGGCGGTGCCGTCGGCGTTCGCGGCGGTGCTGGAGCAGGACGCCCGGGTGGACGCGGGTCTGGTGGTTTTGGCGGGGGAGGCGTTTCCGTCGAGTCTGCGGGAGCGGATCGGTCGGGTGATGCCGGGTGCGGCGGTCGCGAATCTGTATGGTCCGACCGAGGCGACCGTCTATGCGACCGGCTGGTTCTCGGAGCGGGACGAGGAGAGTGCCGGATCGATGGTGCCGATCGGCAGGAATGTGGCGGGTAAGGGCACGTATGTGCTCGACGCCTTCCTTCGTCCGGTTCCGGTGGGTGTGTGGGGTGAGTTGTATCTTGCGGGTGGTCTGGCGCGGGGTTATCACGAGCGTCCGGGGCTGACGGCGGAGCGTTTTGTCGCTGATCCGTTCCGTGAGGGTGGTCGGCTGTATCGCACGGGTGATGTGGTGCGTTGGCTTGTGGACGGGTCGCTTGAGTATGCGGGTCGTGGCGATGACCAGGTGAAGGTGCGTGGTTTCCGGATCGAGCTGGGTGAGATCGAGAGTGTTCTTGTTGCGCACGAGCAGGTGGGCCGGGCCGTTGTTGTCGCTCGTGAGGATCGGCCGGGGGTGAGGCGTCTGGCCGCGTATGTGGTGGCCGACGGTTC
>NZ_JBIARH010000052.1:0-38592 GCF_042889785.1 Streptomyces sp. NPDC002476
ACCATCCTGATTCACCGCCGAACCCCGCACCACCGCCCACACCCGATGACCCAACCGCCGCGCATCCGACAACCGCTCCAACACCAGCACACCGAGTCCTTCCGAGAACCCGGTGCCGTCGGCGTCGTCGGAGAAGGACCGGCACCGGCCGTCCGGGGAGAGCCCGCCCTGGCGGCTGAACTCGACAAAGGTGCCCGGCGAGGCCATCACCGTCACCCCGCCCGCCAGGGCCAGCGTGCACTCCCCCTCCCGCAGTGCCCGCGCCGCCAGGTGCAGCGCCACCAGCGACGAGGAACAGGCCGTGTCCACGGTGAGCGCCGGACCCTCCAGACCCAGGGTGTAGGCGACACGGCCGGAGGCGACGCTTCCGGAGCCGAAGCTGCCGAAGTAGTCGTGGTACATGAGGCCCGCGAACACCCCGGTGCGGCTGCCGCGCAGCGACGTCGGGTCGATGCCCGCGTGCTCCAGCGCCTCCCAGGAGCCCTCCAGCAGCAGCCGCTGCTGGGGGTCCATGATCCGCGCCTCGTGCGGGCCGATACCGAAGAACGCGGCGTCGAAGTCCCCCGCGTCGTACAGGAATCCGCCCTGCCGGGTTGCGGAGCGGCCGGGCGTCCCGGGCGTCGGGTCGTACAGGTCCGGGTCCCAGCCGCGGTCGTCCGGGAAAGCGCCGATGCCGTCCACCCCGTCCGCGACGAGCCGCCACAGGTCCTGGGGCGAGCGGACCCCGCCGGGGTAGCGGCACGCCATCCCGACGATCGCGATCGGTTCCCGGGCCGCGGCGGTCAGGGCGCGGTTGCGCTCCCGCAGCCGTTCGGTCTCCTTCAGCGAGGCGCGCAGCGCCTCGACCAGCCTGGTGTCCGGCTTCTGGGGCTCGGCCATGGTCCTCTTCCTTGTCACGGGCGTCGTCACGAACGGAGACCGTCCCGGGACGTCTTCGCGAACGGAGACGGTCCCGGGGCGGCGTCGCGGACGGTCACGGGGCGTCGTCGTCGCGGACGAGGTCGTCGAGCGCCAGGGTGATGAGGCTCTCGGCGTCCATCGCGTCGATCGAGGGGCGGCCGGGCGACTCGTTCGCGGCGCGCTCCCGAGCGGGGCGTACTCCGGCGAGTTCGAGCAGACCGTCCAGCAGTCCGGCCTCGCGGAGCCTCGCCAGGGGAAGTGCGGCCAGGGCCGCGCGGACGGTGGCCTCCTCGTCGTCCTCCCCATCCGCCCCCCTGGACTTCTCCCCCGCGGGCGGGGCCAGTTCGGCGGCCAGGTGCTCGGTGAGCGCCGCCGGGCTGGGGTGGTCGAAGACGAGGGTGGCGGAGAGCCGGAGCCCGGTCGCCTCGTTGAGCCGGTTGCGGAACTCCACGGCGGTCAGTGAGTCGAAGCCGAGGTCCTTGAAGGGCAGTCCGGCGTCGAACTCCTCGGTCCCGAGCACCTGTCGGGCCTCGTCCCGTACGAGTTCCAGCAGACGGGCGGACCGCTGCTCGGGGGCGCGCGCGGCCAGGTCGCGGCGGAGCGCGGCCGAGGCGGCCGTCGCGGCGGCGCCGGTCCGGCGCGGGGCGCGCACCAGTCCGCGCAGCAGCGGCGCGATCCGGTGGGGGTCCCGTGCGCCCAGGTCGAGGCGGGCGGGCAGCAGGACCGGTTCCTCGCGTCCCACCGCCGTGTCGAAGAGGTCCAGACCCGTTCGCGCGTCGAGGGCGAGGACGCCGCCGGAGGCGATGCGGTGGGCGTCGGTGTCGCCGAGCCGGTCCGCCATGCCGCCGCTGCCCGCCCACGCGCCCCAGGCGAGCGAGATACCAGGCAGCCCCTGGAACCTGCGGTACGCGGCGAGGGCGTCGAGGAAGGCATTGCCCGCGGCGTATCCGGCCTGGCCCGGGCTGCCGAGCAGACCGGCCGCGGACGAGAACAGCACGAACGCCGTCAGGGGCCGGTCCGCTGTGAGTTCGTGCAGGTGCCAGGCGGCGTCGAGCTTGGGCCGCAGCACGGAGTCCAGCCGCTCGGGCGTGAGCGAGGTGAGGACGGCGTCGGCGAGGACGCCCGCGGTGTGCACCACGGCGGTGACCGGGTGCTCGTCGAGGACGCGGGCGAGGGCGGCACGGTCGGCGGAGTCGCAGGCGGCGAAGGTCACCCGGGCGCCGAGGGCGGTCAGTTCCTCGCGCAGCTCCCCGGCGCCGGTCGCGTCGGCCCCGGTACGGCTGAGCAGGACCAGCCGGGTGGCGCCGTGCGCGGTGACCAGGTGGCGGGCCACCAGCCGTCCGAGGGCGCCGGTGCCGCCGGTGATCAGGACGCCGCCCGTCCAGTCGACCGGGGCCGCCTCGGTGCGGCGGGGCGCGCGCACCAGCCTGGGAGTGCTCATCGTGCCGTCGCGCAGGGCCAGTTGGGGTTCACCGGAGGCGACGGCGGAGGGCAGCAGTCGGCGTGAGGCGTCGCTGTCGTCGAGGTCGGCGAGGACGATCCGGTCGGGGTGCTCGGACTGGGCCGAGCGGATCAGACCCCATGCGGCGGCGGCGCCGGGGTCGGTGGCCGTGGTACGGCCTGGGCCGGTGGTCGCGGTGTGCCCGGGGCCCGCATCACCGGCCCCGGACCACCCGGGGCCGGTGGCGCCCCGGGTGGTCACGACCAGGCCGGTGCCGCCGAACCGCTCGTCGGCGAGCCAGTCCCGCACCGTGGCCAGCAACCGCCGGGTCGCTGCCCGGATCTCCTCGGGGCGCTCGCCGCCGGAGTGCGGGACGACCAGGACGTCCGGGGCGAGGGCGGCGGCCTCCGCCAGATCGGCGGCGGTGGTGACCTCGGCGGTCTCCCCGGCCAGTGCGGCGGCCAGGGTGTCATGGCCGGTGCCGAGCACGGTCCACCGGCCGGCCTGCGGGGCGGCGGGCACGTTCGCGGGAACCCAGTCGAGGGCGAACAGGTCGTCGTGCCCGCCCGCGGCGGCCGTGGCGATCCGCGTGGGGTCGACCTCCCGCAGCGTCAGCGACGCGACCCGCGCCACCGGCCGCCCGTCGGCGTCGGCGGCGTCCACGCGTACGGCGCCCTGTCCCAGCGGGGCTATCCGCACCCGCAGGGCCGTCGGGGCCTCGGCGTAGAGTTCGACGCCGTTCCAGGAGAACGGCAGGGCCATCCGTTCCGGGGCCCCGGCGCGCAGCCCGATGGGGTGCAACGCGGCATCGAAGAGGGCCGGGTGCAGGGCGAACGGGGCGCCCGCCGTGTCCACGGCGACCTCGGCATACACCTCGTCACCGAGGCGCCAGGCGGCACGCAGTCCCTGGAAGCGTGGGCCGTACTCGGCGCCCAGTCCGGCGAGCCGGTCGTAGACGCCGTCCACGTCGACCGGTTCGGCGCCGGGGGGCGGCCAGGCGGTCAGGTCGTGGGCAGGTTCCGGGGCGGCGGGCACCTCCTGACGGGTGCCGCTGGCGCGGACGGGCTCCGGATCCGCGGGGCGGAGGGTTCCGGTGGCGTGGGTGGTCCACGGTTCGCCGTCGGCGGGCGCGGCGTACACGTGGAAGGCGCGGGCGCCGCCGGCGTCCGGTTCGCCGATGGTGCACTGGAGGCGGACGGTGCCGTTCACGGGCAGTACCAGCGGCTGCGCGAGGGTCAGTTCGTCGATCACCGGGCAGTCCAGCCGGGCCCCGGCGGCGAGGGCCGTCTCGACGAACGCCGTGCCCGGCAGCAGCGGTACGCCGCCGACGGCGTGGTCGGCCAGCCACGGCTGGGCGGAGAGGGAGAGCCGCGCGGTGTACAGGGTGGCGTCGGCGTCGGCGCGTTCGACGGCGGTGCCGAACAGCGGGTGGCCGGTGGCGGGGATCGTCGCGGCCGGGTCGCCGGTCATCCAGTAGGAGTCGCGCTGGAAGGCGTAGGTGGGCAGGTCGGATCCGTCGCGGTGGGACAGCAGCCCCGACCAGTCGACGGCGGCCCCGTGCACGTGCAGGGCGGCCAGCCCGGCGACGAGGGCCTCGGCCTCCGGCCGGTCCTTTCGCTGGAGCGGAACGACGGCGGAGTCCTCGGGCAGGCAGTCGCGGGCCGCGGCGGTGAGCGCGCCGCCGGGTCCTGCCTCGGCGAAGTGCCGCACGCCCGCGTCGCGCAGGCGGGCCACGGCATCCGCGAAGCGGACCGTCTCGCGGGCGTGCCGCACCCAGTAGTCGGGGGTGGACAGTTCGTCGGCGGTGACCGGGGCCCCGGTGAGGGTGGACACCAGGGGGATGCGCAGCGGGCCGTACGTGACCGACTCCGCGACCTCGCGGAACTCCTGGAGCATCGGTTCCATCAAGGCGGAGTGGAAGGCGTGACTGACGGTCAGTTCCCTGGTGCGCTCGAACCGGGCGGCGAGCGCGCGGGCCGGTCCGGCCGGTCCGGAGATCACGACGGACGCGGGCCCGTTGACGGCCGCTATGCCGACGCCGTCGCTCCCGCCCCCGTCCTGGCCGTCGTCGCCGCCGAGCAGTGGTACGACCTCGTCCTCCGCTGCGCGTACGGCGATCATCACGCCGCCCTCGGGCAGCGCCTGCATGAGCCGGCCCCGTGCGGCGACGAGCCGACAGGCGTCCTGGAGTCCGAGAACGCCCGCCACGTGCGCGGCGGCGAACTCGCCGACGGAGTGCCCGGCCAGCAGGTCGGGCCGGACGCCGAACGACTCCAGCAGCCGGAACAGGGCCACCTCGAAGGCGAACAGAGCGGGCTGGGTGTACTCGGTGCGTTCCAACAGCGCGGCGGAGCCGATGACTTCGGCGAGCGGCCGGTCCAGCAGCGGGTCGAGCTGGACGCGGACCTCGTCGAGGGCGGTGGCGAAGACGGGGAACGCGGCGGCGAGTCCGGTGCCCATGCCGGGCAGCTGAGAACCCTGGCCGGAGAAGAGCAGGGCCAGTTTGCCGTCGGTGGCCGTGCCGGTGGTGCCGGTGGGCGGGGTGCGGCCCTCGACCAGCGACCGCAGTCCGGTGACCAGGTCCTCACGGGTGCGTCCGACGACGGCGGCGCGATGGCCGAGCGCGGTGCGCGCGTGGGCGAGGGCCCCGGCGATCCGGTGCGGGCCGGTCTCCGGGGTGCCGGCCGGGGTGTCCGAGGCGCTGGTCGGGGTGGTCGGGGTGGTGGTCGGGGTGTCCGGGGTGCCGGTCAGGTGGTCCAGCAGCCGTGCGGCCTGGGCGCGCAGCGCCTGCGGGGTGTGGCCGGACAGCAGCCAGGGCACGGTGCCGGGCGCGACGGTGGCGGTGGGCGGCTCCGGGGCCGGGGCCGGGGCCGGGGCGGCCCGATTCTCGGGCGGTGCGGCCTCGACGATGACGTGGGCGTTGGTGCCGGAGATGCCGAAGGAGGAGACGCCCGCGCGGCGCGGGCGGCCCGGGTCCGGCCAGGGGCGGGACTCGGCCAGCAGCCGGACGTTGCCGCCCTCCCACTCCACGTGCCGGGAGGGCCGGTCGATGCCGAGGCTGGCCGGCAGGGTCTCGTTGCGGATCGCCTGCACCATCTTGATGACTCCGGCGACCCCGGCGGCGGCCTGGGTGTGGCCCAGGTTGGACTTGACCGAGCCGAGCCAGAGCGGCCGCTCCTCGGTGTGCTCGGCACCGTACGTGGCGATCAGGGCCTGGGCCTCGATGGGGTCGCCCAGGGTGGTGCCGGTGCCGTGCGCCTCGACCGTGTCGACGTCGGCGGCGGCGACCCCGGCCGCTTCGAGCGCGCGGCGGATGACGCGTTGCTGCGCGGGGCCGTTGGGGGCGGTGATGCCGTTGGAGGCGCCGTCCTGGTTGACGGCGGTGCCGCGCAGGACGGCGAGGACCGTACGGCCGTTGCGGCGGGCGTCGGAGAGCCGTTCCAGCAGCAGCACACCGGCGCCCTCGCCGAAGCCGGTGCCGTCGGCGGCGTCCGCGAAGGGACGGCAGCGGCCGTCGCGGGACAGTCCGCGGTGGCGGCTGAACTCCGCGAACGTGCCCGGGGTGGCCATGACGGTGACGCCCCCGGCCAGGGCGAGGGAGCAGTCGCCCTGGCGCAGGGCCTGGGCGGCCAGGTGCAGGGCCACCAGCGAGGAGGAGCAGGCGGTGTCGACGGAGAGCGTCGGCCCCTCCAGCCCGAGGGTGTAGGCGACCCGTCCGGAGACCACGCTGCCGGAGCCGAAGCTGCCGAAGTAGTCGTGGTACATCACCCCGGCGAACACTCCGGTGTCGGAGCCGCGGAGAGTGGCCGGGTCGATGGAGGCACGTTCCAGGGCCTCCCAGGACGTCTCCAGCAGCAGTCGCTGCTGCGGGTCGGTGACCAGGGCCTCCTCCTCGTCCATCCCGAAGAAGGCGGGGTCGAATCCGGCGGCGTCGTACAGGAAGGCGCCGTGCCGGGTGTAGCTGGTGCCGGGCCGGTCCAGGGTCGGGTCGTACAGGGTCTCGATGTCCCAGCCCCGGTCGGTGGGGAACTCCCCGACGGCGTCGCGGCCCTCGGCCACGAGCCGCCACAGGTCCTCCGGCGAGGCGATGGCGCCGGGGAAGCGGCAGGCCATGCCGACGATGGCGATGGGTTCGTCGGCGGCGGCCCGTACGGCGGCCCCGGGTGCGGATGCGGATCCGGGGGCCGGGGCGTCGAGGGCGCCGGTCAGCTCGCCGAGCAGATGGCGGGCGAGCTCCGCCGGGGTGGGGTGGTCGAAGACCAGGGTGGCGGGCAGCCGCAGCCCGGTCGCGGCGGCGAGGCCGTTGCGCAGCTCCACGGCGGCCAGCGAGTCGAAGCCGAGTTCCCGGAAGGCCAGGGTGCGGCCTACGTCCTGGGCGGAGCGGTAGCCGAGGATGGTGGCGACGCGGCTCTGGACGAGTTCGGTGAGGAACGGTTCGCGCTCGGGCTCCAGCAGGGCGGCGAGCCGGTCCCTCAGCGGGGCCGCGCCGGATGTCCCGGCCCGGCCCGCCGCGAGGGCACGCCGTACGGGCACCAGACCGCGGTACAGCGGGGCGAGGGCGTCCGCCTGGGCGCGCAGCGCGGCGGTGTCGAGACGCACCGGCAGGACGGCGGGTTCACCACCGCGCAGGGCCGCGTCGAACAGGGCGAGCCCGTCCTCGGTCGACAGCGGGGCGACTCCGCCCCGGGCGATGCGTGCCCGGTCGTTGTCGTCGAGGGTGCCGGTCATGCCGCTCGCCCGGTCCCACAGGCCCCAGGCCAGGGAGTGCGCGGGCAGGCCCCGGTCCCGTCGGTACGCGGCGAGGGCGTCGAGGTAGGCGTTGGCGGCGGCGTAGTTTCCCTGGCCCGGGGAGCCGAGGGTCGCGGCGGAGGAGGAGAACAGCACGAACGCCGACAGGCCGAGGTCCGCGGTGAGTTCGTGCAGGTTCCAGGCCGCGTCGACCTTGGGCCGGAAGACCGTGTCGACACGTTCGGGGGTGAGGGAGGCGAGCACGCCGTCGGCCAGGACGCCGGCCGCGTGGATCACGGCGGTCAGCGGGCGGTGGGCGGGTATCGCGGCGAGGACGGCGGCGAGCGCGTCCCGGTCGGCGACGTCGCAGGCGGCGGTGGTGACCTCGGCGCCCAGCGCGGTCAGTTCGGAGACGAGCGCGTCGGGCGCGCCGCTCCGGCTGAGCAGCAGCAGATGCCGCACGCCCCGTTCACCGGCCAGGTGGCGGGCGACGATGCCGCCGAGGGCGCCGGTCGCACCGGTCAGCAGGACGGTGCCGGTGCCGAGACCGGGTCCGGTGACGGCCGGTCCGGCGGTGACCGGTCCGGCGGAGGCGCTGTGTCGGCCCGTGGCCCCGGGATCCCGGTCCGGGTCGTCGGCCGGATCCGGAGCGGAAGGCGTGACGCGGGCGAGGCGCGGCACGTGCCAGGCGCCGTCGCGCAGCGCGAGGTGCGGCTCGCCCGTGGCGACGGCCTCGGCGAGACGGGCGAGATCGGGGGCGGTATCCGTGGCGGCGCCGGCCGCGCTCCCGGTGTCGGTCCCGGTCTCGGCGCCGGCCGCGCTCCCGGTGTCGGTCACGGTCTCGGAGTCGGTCAGGGGTGCGTTGTCGGCCTCGATCAGGACGATGCGGCCGGGGTTCTCCGACTGCGCCGAGCGGACCAGACCGCCGACCGCCGCCCCCGCCGGGTCGGTGCCGGTGACGACCACCAGGGTGCGGTCGCCTCCGCGCTCGCCGACGGGCCGTTCATCGACGGGCCGTTCATCGACAGGCCGTTCATCGACAGGCCGTTCATCGGTGAGCCGGGCGCGCAGACCGTCGAGCACGGCGGCGACGGCCGCGCGTGTCCCGGCGGCGTCGGCCCCCGCCGGGGCGCGCAGCACCTCCAGCTCCTCGGGCGCGGGCACGGGCTCCGTCGGGGCGGGTGCGGGCAGCCAGTCGACGCGGTAGAGGGCAGCGGACCGGGTGGACCGGGCGGCGGCGTCGACCGTGTCGGCGCGCAGCGGGCGCAGGGCGAGGGAGTCGACCGTGGCGACGGGATCGCCGACGGGGTCGGTGAGCGTGAGGGAGACGGTGCCCTCGCCGCGGGCGCGGACCTCGACGCGCAGCGCGGTGGCGCCGGTGGCGTGCAGCCGTACGCCGGACCAGGCGAACGGCAGCAGCGCCCGGTCACCGGCGGCGTCGGTGAGGCCGACGGTGTGCAGGGCGGCGTCCGACAGGGCCGGGTGCAGGGCGAAGCCGTCGACGGGGGCCTCGGTGGCGGCCTCGGCGTAGAGGGCGTCCTCGGTGCGCCAGGCGGCGCGCAGCCCCTGGAACAGGGGGCCGTAGCCCAGACCGAGCGCGGCGAGTTCCTCGTACAGGCCGTCCAGCGGGACCGGGTCGGCGCCCTGCGGGGGCCAGTCGGTGAGCGGTTCGACGACGGCGGGGAGGGTGCCGGTGGGGGCGAGGAGGCCGTCGGCGTGCCGGGTCCAGGGCAGGTCCTCGTCCGTGCTCTCCGGGCGGGACCAGAGGGTCAGCGGGCGGTTGGCGCCCTCGGGCGGGCCGACGACGGCCTGGAGCTGCACGGCACCGTGCTCGGGCAGGACCAGCGGGGCGTGGAGGGTGAGTTCGACGAGGTCGCCGCAGCCGACCTGGTCGCCCGCGCGCAGGGCGAGTTCGAGGTGTCCGGTGCCGGGTAACAGCAGCCGGCCGGCAACCCGGTGCTCGTTCAGCCAGGGGTGGGTACCGGCGGAGATACGGCCGGTGAGGACCGCCTCCCCGCTGCCGGCCCGTACCATCGCGGCGCCGAGCAGCGCGTGGTCGGTGGCCGCGAGACCGGCGGCGGTGACATCGGCGCCGGTGGCGGTGGAGTCGAGCCAGTACCGCTCGCGCTGGAAGGCGTACGGCGGCAGCGGGACGCGGCGGGTGCTGCGGCCCTCGGCGACGGTGGTCCAGTCCACGGCGGCGCCGTGGGTGAACGCCTCGCCCAGGGCGACGAGCAGCCGGTCCCGGCCGCCCTCGTCACGGCGCAGCGAGCCGACGGCGGCCACGGCGGCGTCGGTCTCCTGGATGCCGACGGTGAGCACCGGGTGCGGGCTGCACTCGACGAACAGGGCGTGTCCGTCGGCGGCGGCGCCGCGTACCGCCTCCTCGAACAGCACGGTGTTGCGGAGGTTGGTGTACCAGTAGTCGGCGCCGAGCCCGGCGGTGTCGACCGCGGTTCCGGTGACGGTGGAGTAGAAGGGGATGTCGGTGGTGCGCGGGCGGATCCCGTCGAGCACGTCGGCGAGGCGTTCGCGCAGGGACTCCACGTGGGCGCTGTGCGAGGCGTAGTCCACGGGCAGCCGCTTGGCACGGACGTGCTCGGCGCGCAGCCGGGCGAGGAGTTCGTCGAGGGCGTCGGAGTCGCCGGAGACGACCGTGGAGGCGGAGCCGTTGACGGCGGCGACGGAGAGCCTGCCGCCCCACTCGGCGATCCGGGTCCGCACCTGGTCGGCGCCCTCCCCGACGGACATCATGCCGCCGGAGCCGGACAGCAGTTCGGCGATGGCCCGGGAGCGCAGCGCGACCACCCTCGCGCCGTCGTCCAGGGACAGCGCGCCCACCGCGCAGGCGGCGGCGATCTCGCCCTGGGAGTGGCCGATGACCGCGGACGGGGTGACGCCGTGGCTGCTCCAGGTGTGCGCCAGTGACACCATGACCGCCCACAGCAGCGGCTGGACGATGTCGACGCGGTCGAGTCGCCCGCGCAGTTCGGCGCGGAGGTCCCAGTCGGTGTACGGCTTCAGCGCGTCGGCGCACTCGGCCATCCGGGCGGCGAACACCGGTGATTCCGCGAGGAGTTCGGTGGCCATTCCGGACCACTGGGAGCCCTGGCCCGGGAAGACGAAGACGGGCCGGGCGCGGCCGGTGGCGGTGCCCTGGTGGAGGTTGCGGGCGGTGTCCCCGGCGGCCAGCGCGGTGAGCGCGGCACGCAGTTCGGCGGGGCCGGTGCCGGTGACGGCGGCCCGGTGGGGGAAGCGGGCACGAGTGGTCGCCAGCGACCAGCCGACGTCGGACGGGTCGAGGCCGGGGTGGGCGTCGAGGTGGGCGAGCAGCGCGGCGGCCTGGCCGGCGAGCGCGGCGGGCGACTTGGCCGTGAGCAGCCAGGGGACGGCGGGTCCCGGGGCGGTGCTTCCCGGTGCCCCCGGGGAGGTGGTTCCCGGTGCCCCCAGGACGGTGCTTCCCGGTGCCCCCGGGGCGGATCCGGACTCGTCGGACCGGAGGGCCGGTGTGCCCTGAACGGCCTGATCGGCCGGTACGGCCTGATCGGCCGGGGCTGCGAGTGCGGCCGGGTGGACCGGTTCGCCGTCCGGGGCCTGTTCGAGAACGACGTGGGCGTTGGTGCCACTGATCCCGAAGGACGACACCCCGGCCCGGCGCGGGCGCCCGGCCTCCGGCCAGGACCGCTCCTCCGTCAGCAGGCGCACCTGCCCGGCATCCCAGTCCACCTCGGTGGACGGCCGGTCGACGTGCAGGGTCCTGGGCAGCGTGCCGTACCGCATCGCCTGCACCATCTTGATGATTCCGGCGACTCCGGCGGCGGCCTGGGTGTGCCCGATGTTGGACTTGACCGAGCCCAGCCACAACGGGCGGTCCTCGGGCCGGTCCTGCCCGTATGTGGCCAGCAGCGCCTGCGCCTCGATCGGGTCGCCGAGCGTGGTGCCGGTGCCGTGCGCCTCCACCACGTCGACGTCGGCGGTGGTGAGCCGGGCGTTCTCGAGGGCCTGGCGGATGACGCGTTCCTGGGAGGGACCGTTGGGCGCGGTCAGCCCGTTGGACGCGCCGTCCTGGTTGACGGCGGTACCGCGTACGACGGCGAGGACCGGGTGGCCGTTGCGGCGGGCGTCCGAGAGTCGCTCCACCACGAGGACACCGACGCCCTCGCCCCACACCGTGCCACCGGCCGCGTCCGCGAAGGCGCGGGTGCGGGCGTCGGGGGCGAGCGCGCCCTGCCGGCTGAACTCGACGAAGGTCTCCGGGGTGGCCATGACCGCGACGCCCCCGACCAGCGCGAGCGTGGACTCTCCCTGGCGCAGCGACTGCCCGGCCAGGTGCAGCGCCACCAGCGAGGAGGAGCAGGCGGTGTCGACCGACAGCGAAGGCCCTTCCAGCCCGAGGGTGTAGGCGACCCGTCCGGAGATGATGCTGCCGGAACCGAAGCTGCCGAAGTAGTCGTGGTACTGCACGCCCGCGAACACACCGGTCGGGCTGCCCTTGAGGGAGAGCGGGTCGATGCCCGCGTTCTCCAGCGCCTCCCAGGAGGTCTCCAGCAGCAGCCGCTGCTGCGGGTCGGTGACGAGCGCTTCCTTGGGGCTGATACCGAAGAACGCGGCGTCGAAGTCGCCCGCGTCGTACAGGAATCCGCCCCGGCCCACGTAGGAGGTGTCGGGACGCTGCCGGGTGGGGTCGACGACGCGGTCCACGTCCCAGCCCCGGTCGGCGGGGAAGTCCCCGATGGCGTCGGTGCCGTCGGCGACCAGCCGCCACAGGTCCTGCGGGGAGCGGACGTCGCCGGGGTAGCGGCAGGCCATGCCGACGATCGCCAGCGGTTCGTCGGCGCGAGCCCGCCGAGTACGGCCGGTGCGCCGCTCCGCGCCGCCCGCCCCCGTACCGGCGACGAGGGTGCCGAGGTGGGCGGCGAGCGCCTCGGGCGAGGGGTGGTCGAAGACCAGGGTGGCGGGCAGCCGCTGCCCGGTCTCGGCGGACAGGGAGTTGCGCAGTTCGATCGCGGCGAGCGAGTCGAAGCCGAGTTCCTTGAAGGCGCGGTCGGTCTCCACGGTGCCGGGCCCGGTGTGCCCGAGGACGGCGGCCACATGGACGCGGACGGTGTGCAGCAGCGCGTCGGCGCGTTCCGCCTCGCCGAGGGCGGCCATGCGGTCGGCGAAGGCGGGCCCGGTGCCGTCGGCGGCGGCCGCCGCCCGGCGTACCGTGCGCCCCGCCAACGCGGCGAAGACCGGGGCGAGTTCGCCGCCCTGCGCGCGCAGGGCGGACGGGTTCAGACGGACCGGGGCCAGCGCCGCGCGGTCGGCGCGGACCGCCCGGTCGAACAAGGCGGTGCCCTCCTCGGCCGACAGGGGGGTCATGCCGCCGCGCGACATGCGGGCGAGGTCGGCGTCGTCCAGCGCGCCGGTCATGCCGCCGGTCGGGGCCCACGGCCCCCAGGCCAGGGACACGGCGGGCGAGCCGTGGGCGCGGCGGTGGGCGGCGAGCGCGTCCAGGACGGCATTGGCGGCGGCGTAGTTGCCCTGTCCGGGGGCGCCGACGATCCCGGCGACGGAGGAGAACAGCACGAACGCGGACAGGTCGTGATGGACAGTCAGATCGTGGAGGTTGAGGGCGCCGAGCGCCTTGGGAGCGAGGACGGTGTCGATCCGCTCGGGCGTCAGGGAGGACACCACTCCGTCGTCGAGGACGCCCGCGGCGTGGACGACGGCGGTGAGCGGACGGTCCTGCGGGAGGGCTGCCAGGACGGCGGCGAGTGCGTCGCGGTCGGCGACGTCGCAGGCGTACGCGGTGGCGTCGGCGCCGAGGGCGGCGAGTTCGGCGACCAGTTCGCCGGCCGCGCCGCTCCGGCTGACCAGGGCGAGGTGGCGTACGCCGTGGTCGCGGACCAGATGCCGGGCGAGCACGGGACCGAGTCCGCCGGTGGCGCCGGTGAGCAGGACGGTGCCGTCGGGGTCGAGGGCGGGTGCCGGGCCGTCGTGGGGCGCGGCGGCGCGTACGAGTCGGGCCGCGCGGGCGGTGCCGGAACGCACCGCGATCTGCGGTTCGCCGGAGGCCAGGACGGCGGGCAGGAGCGGGCCGGGGTCGGTGCCGGGTTCGAGATCCAGCAGGACGCACCGGCCGGGGTTCTCCGACTGGGCGGAGCGGACCAGGCCCCATACGGCCGCTCCAGCGAGGTCGGGCACGTCCTCGCCGTCGGCGGAGACGGCGCCCCGGGTGACGACGGCCAGCGGGCGGGGATCGTCGTCCTGGAGTGCGGCGAGCACGGTGTGCAGCGCTGCGCGCACCGCATCGGCGTCCGTGCCGGGTGCGGTCTCCAGCAGCCGGTGGCCGGTGGCGTCGGCGTCGGGGGCCGCGATGCCGGGGGCGTCGGTGTCCAGTGCGTCGGTGCCCAGTGCCAGTGGCTGCCACGCGAGGGAGAACAGGGCGTCGGCGACGGGGTCGTGCTCGTCGCGCAACCCGGTCAGCGGGCGGGAGGCCAGTGACTCGACGGTGGCGACGGGCGATCCCGCGGGGTCGGCCAGGTCGACGGCGAAGGTGTGGTCGCCGGTGGGCGTCATGCGGGCGCGCAGGGCGGAGGCGCCGACGGCGTGCAGGGTGACACCGGTGAACGTGAACGGCAGCCGGGCGGTCTCCTCGCCGGAGCCGTCGCCGAGCAGGGCCAGGGCGTGCAGGGCGGCGTCGAAGGCGGCCGGGTGCAGGCCGAAGCGGGGCGCGTCGGCGGCCGGCCGTTCCGGGAGCCGGACCTCGGCGTACAGTGCGTCGCCGTCCCGCCAGGCGGCGGTCAGGGCGCGGAAGGCCGGTCCGTAGTCGAGACCGGAGGCGGCATGCCGCTCGTACAGGCCGGTGAGGTCGAGTTCCTCGGCGTCGTGCGGGGGCCAGGCGTCGAGCCGGGCACCGGCGACGGCCGCGCCGGGGGCGGCGTCGGCGGAGGCGGTGAGCAGGCCGGAGGCGTGCAGGGTCCAGGGGGCGTCGGCGGGCAGGTTCTCGGCGCGCGCGTGGATCTGGACGGTGCGGGCCCCGGCGGGGTCGGGGGCGCCGACGGCGACCTGGACGCGGACGCCGTCGTCGGACGGGAGCACCAGCGGTACTTCCAGGGCGAGTTCTTCCAGCCGGACATGACCGACCTGATCACCGGCCCGGACCGCGAGTTCCACCATGGCGGTGCCGGGCACCACGACCGAGCCGGCGACGACGTGGTCGGCGAGCCAGGGGTGGGTGCGTACCGACAGCCGGCCGGTGAGCACCGCCGCGTCGGAGTCGGCGAGCACGGTGGCGGCGCCTAGCAGCGGGTGGTCGGCGGGGTCGAGTCCGGCGGCGCCGACGTCGCCGACCGGGGCGACCGTCTCGGGCCAGAACCGTTCGCGCCGGAAGGCGGTGGTGGGCAGGTCGACGGTGCGGGCCCCGGTGAACAGCGCCTCCCAGCGCGGGCCGTGACCGGCGGCCCACAGCTGGGCCAGGGCGGTGAGCAGGGTCTCGGTCTCGTCCCGTTCGCGACGGCAGGCGGCGACGAGGACGGCGTCCCGGCCGACGCGACTGCCTTCGGTGCCGCGACCGGCATCGGCGTCACCGTCGGCGTGGCGGCCGTCGGTGTCCTCGGCGGCCAGGCATTCGCGGGCCATGGCGGTCAGCACCGCGTCGGGGCCGATCTCCAGGTAGCGGGTCACGCCCTGGGCGGCGAGGACGCGGATCCCGTCATGGAAGCGGACCGCCTCGCGCACGTGCCGCACCCAGTGGTCGGGGGTGGTGACGTCCTGTCCTGCGAGCGCGCCCGTCAGGTGGGACACCAGGGGGACGGTCGGCCGGTGGAACGTCAGGGACGACACCACGGACCGGAACTCGTCCAGCATGGGTTCCATCAGCGGCGAGTGGAACGCGTGCGACACCTTCAGCCGCCTGCTCCGGGCGAACCGGGCGGCGATCGCCTCGGCCTCGGCGGCGTCGCCGGAGACGACGACGGAGTCGGGCCCGTTGACGGCGGCCAGCCCGACCCGGTCGGTGAGCAGAGGCCGGACCTCGTCCTCCCTCGCGCGCAGGGCGATCATGGCGCCGCCCTCGGGGAGGGCCTGCATCAGCCGGCCGCGCGCGGCCACCAGCGTGGCGGCGTCCGCGAGGTCCAGTACGCCCG
The DNA here is from genome assembly GCF_042889785.1 of Streptomyces sp. NPDC002476. NCBI lineage: Bacteria > Bacillati > Actinomycetota > Actinomycetes > Kitasatosporales > Streptomycetaceae > Streptomyces > Streptomyces sp. NPDC002476. Next base: position 15,199 of record NZ_JBIARH010000052.1, read on the forward strand.
CGACATGGGCGGCGGTGATCTCGCCGATGGAGTGCCCGGCGAGGTAGTCGGGTTCCAGGCCCCAGGACTCCACCAGCCGGTACAGCGCGGTCTCGAAGGCGAACAGCGCGGTCTGGGTGCGGGCGGTGCGATTGAGCGGCTCGGGGTCGTCACCGAGGACCAGGGCGCGCAGTTCGTCGTCGTCGAACCGTTCGCAGATCTCGTCGAAGGCGCGGGCGAAGACCGGGAAGCGCGCGTACAGTTCACGGCCCATGCCGGGGCGCTGGGAGCCCTGGCCGCTGAACAGGAAGGCCGTCTGTCCCTTGCGCACCCGGCCGAGCGCGGCGGCCGGGCCGCCCTCGGCGAGCCGGTTCACGGCGTCGAGCAGGTTCTCGCGGTCGGCGCCGAGGACCACGGCCCGGTGCGCGTGCGCGGTGCGGGTGACGGCCAGGGAGTGGGCCACGTCGACGGGGTCCTGGTCCGTGACGGCGGCGGCCAGGCGGGCGGCCTGCTCGCGCAGGGCGTGCCCGGTCCGGCCGGAGAGCACCCACGGCACCAGCGGCGGTGCGGTGCGCGGCGCCGGCGGCTCGGGCGACACCGGCTCACCCACCGTTTCGGCGGCTGGCTCGGCGCCCGGTTCGACGGCCGGGGCCTCCTCCAGGATGGTGTGGGCGTTGGTGCCGCTGGCGCCGAAGGAGGACACGGCGGCCCGCCGCGGCCGTCCCGGGTCGGTCCAGGGGCGGTTGGCGGTGAGCAGGCGGACGTTGCCCCGCTCCCAGTCGACCTTGGTGGACGCCTCCTCGGCGTGCAGGGTGCGCGGCAGTACGGCGTGCCGCATCGCCATGACAGCCTTGATGATTCCGGCGACTCCGGCGGCGGCCTGGGTGTGCCCGATGTTGGACTTGACCGAGCCCAGCCACAACGGGCGGTCCTCGGGCCGGTCCTGCCCGTACGTGGCCAGCAGCGCCTGCGCCTCGATCGGGTCGCCGAGCGTGGTGCCGGTGCCGTGCGCCTCCAGCAGGTCGACGTCGGCGGTGGTGAGCCCGGCACCGGCCAGCGCGGCACGGATGACGCGTTGCTGGGAGGGGCCGTTGGGCGCGGTCAGCCCGTTGGACGCGCCGTCCTGGTTGACGGCGGAGCCCCGGATGACGGCGAGCACCTGGTGGCCGTTGCGGCGGGCGTCGGAGAGCCGTTCCAGGAGCAGCATCCCGGCGCCCTCGCCCCAGCCGGTGCCGTCGGCGGAGTCCGCGAAGGACTTGCAGCGGCCGTCCGGGGCGAGCCCGCGCTGACGGCTGAACGCGATGAAGGAGTTGGGGGTGGACATGACCGTGGCGCCGCCCGCGAGCGCGAGGGAGCACTCCTTGCCGCGCAGGGCCTGCACGGCCAGGTGCACCGCGACGAGCGCGGAGGAGCAGGCGGTGTCGACGGTGACGGCCGGGCCCTCCAGCCCGAGGGTGTAGGAGATGCGGCCGGAGATCACGGCGGCCAGGGCGCCGGTGCCGAGCGCGGCCTCGGTGTCCTGCTCCGTCCTCGCCAGGACGTCCCGGTAGTCCTGGCCGTTCGTACCGGCGAACACTCCGACGCGGGTTCCGTGCACCGAGTCGGGGGCGATACGGGCGCGTTCCAGCGCCTCCCACGACACCTCCAGCAGCAGCCGCTGCTGCGGGTCCATGGCGAGAGCCTCGCGCGGGCTGATGCCGAAGAACTCCGGGTCGAATCCCGCCGCGTCGTCCAGGAAGCCGCCGCGCCGGGTGTACGTCCTGCCGGTGGCGTCCGGGTCCGGGTCGTAGAGGGTGTCGGTGTCCCAGCCCCGGTCGGCGGGGAAGTCCCCGATGGCGTCGGTGCCGTCGTGGACGAGCCGCCAGAACTCCTCGGGCGTGCCGATCCCACCGGGGAAGCGGCAGCTCATCGCGACGATCGCGACGGGTTCCCGGTCCTGCGTCTCCACCTCGCGCAGCCGCTGACGGGTCCGGTGCAGATCGGCGGAGACCCGCTTGAGGTAGGTCAGCAGCTTTTCGTCGTTGGTCATCGGGTGTCGCCACTCCTGTGCAAAGAGGTGTGCGAAGAGGTGTGCGGGGAAGTGCGTGGAGAGGTGGGCCGCGGGCGGGCCGGGGTGTCGTGGGGCCGCCGGGTCATGCCGGACCGAGTTCGTTGTCGATGAAGGCGAAGACGTCGTCGGCGGAGGCCTCTTCGAGCCGGCCGGTGACGGCGGCCGCGTCGTCCTGACCGAGGGTCTTGTTCAGGTCGTTGAGCAGGGCCTGGAGACGCACGGTGACCCGGCTCCGTTCGATGTCCTCGGCGGTGAGACCGCCGAGCCGGGCGGCGACCCGTTCGAACTCGTCGACCACGGTGTCCACGGAGGTGTCCGCCCCGGCCAGTTCGGTGCCCAGGTGTTTCACGAGGGCGGCGGGGGTGGCGTAGTCGAAGACGAGGGTGGCGGGCAGCGGCACCCCGGCGGCGGCGCTGATCCGGTTGCGCAGGTCGACGGAGGTGAGCGAGTCGAAGCCGAGGTCGCGGAAGGCGGTGGCCGGTTCGACGGCGGTGGCGTCGGCATAGCCGAGTACGGCGGCGGCCTGGCCGCACACCAGGTCCTGGAGGGCGCGTTCGCGTTCCCCACCGGTGAGTCCGGCGAGTTTCGCCGCGAGGCCGTCGGCCTGGTTCGCGCCGTCCGGGCCGCCGGTGGCGCGCCGCGCCCCGGGCAGCGTGTCCAGCAGCGGGGCGGGGCGGCTCGCGGTGAACGCGGGGGCGAACACCGACCAGTCGACATCGGCGACGGTGACGGTGGTGTCACCGCCGTCCAGGGCCCGCCGCAGCGCGGTGAGGGCGACGTCCGGGGCGAGCGGGGAGATGCCCATGGCCCGGGTGGCGGAGCGGACCGTGCCGTGCGCCGCCATGCCGTCGCCGCCCCACGGCCCCCAGGCCACGGACGTGGCGGGCAGCCCGAGCGCGTGCCGGTGTTCGGCCAGGGCGTCCAGGAAGGCGTTGGCGGCGGCGTAGTTGGCCTGGCCCGCGCCGCCGACGGTGGCGGTGAGGGAGGAGAAGAGCACGAACGCCGACAGGTCCCGGTCCGCGGTCAGTTCGTGCAGGTGGCGGGCGGCGTCCGCCTTCGGGGCGAGGACCCGGGCGAACCGGTCGGGGGTCAGCCCGTCCAGTACGCCGTCGTCGAGGACCCCGGCCAGGTGCACGACGGCCGTGAGGGGGTGCTCGTGCGGTACGGAGTCGAGGAGTTCGGCCAGTGCGGAGCGGTCGGCGATGTCTCGGGCGGCCAGGGTGACCGCCGTTCCGGCGGCCATGAGTTCTTGGGCCAGTTCGGCTGCGCCGGGGGCGTCGGGGCCCCGGCGGGAGACGAGGAGCAGGTGCTCGGCGCCCTCGGCGGCGAGCAGGCGGGCGACGGCGGTGCCGAGCGCTCCGGTGGCTCCGGTGACCAGCACGGTGCCGGACGGCCGCCAGGGGGCACCGGCGCGAGCCGGGGCGGGCTCCAGCCGCCGCCCGTGGGCGCCGGTCTCCCGGATCACGATCTGGTCCTCGTCACCGGAGTCGCCGAGCAGCTCGGCCAGCCGGGCGGCGGCGCGCGGGCCGATCTCGGCGGGCAGGTCGATCAGTCCGCCCCACCGGTCGGGGTGTTCCAGGGCGGCGACCCGGCCCAGGCCCCACAGCCCGGCCTGCGCGAAGCCGCTGACGGCGTCGCCCGGCCCGTGGCCGACCGCGTCCCGGGTGACGCACCACAACGGCGCGTCGGCACCGGCGTCGCCGAGGGCCTGGAGAAGGGTGGCGGCGGTGGCCGTCGGCGTCGCCGGGCCCGGCAGGAACAGCACGCCGTCGACGGCGGTCCGGTCGGCGAGTACGGCTGTCAGCGCGGCGCGGTCGGCGTCGTCCGGCACGGCGAGGGTGCCGATGTCCCGGCCCCGGCCGGTGTGTGCGCCAACTCCGGTCAGCGCGTCGAGGACGGTACGGGTCCACGGGTCGTCGGCTGCGGATTCGGGGACGACGGCCAGCCAGGTTCCGCCGCGCGCCGGGGTGGCGGCGGGGGCGAGCGGTTCCCAGGTGACGCGGTGGCGCAGCGCGTCGGCGGCGGCGTGGGCCTGCCGTCGGCCGTGCCAGGCGGCGAGGGCGGGCACGACGGAGGCGACCGCCGTCTCGTCGTCGAGGCCGAGCGTGGCGGCGACGGCGGGCACGTCCCGGTCGCGCACCAGCTCCCAGAACGGGTCGGCGGCGTCGCCGCCCGCGCGGGCGGCGGCGGAGCGCTCGGCCTGGAGGATGGGGGCGTCCTCCCAGTGCCGGTCCCGGCGGAACGGATAGGTGGGCAGGTCGACGGTGCGTCCGCCGCTGAACACGGCCCGCCAGTCCGGGCCGGTGCCGGTCAGGTGCAGCCGGCACAGCGCGTCGACGAGGGCGGTGTCCTCGGGCCGGTCGCGCCGCTGGGTGCCGATGGCCTCGGGGACCACGTCCCGCGCCATGGTGCTGAGCACCGTGTCCGGGCCGATCTCCAGGAAGCGGGTGGCGCCTTCGGCGACGAGGGTGGTGATCCCGTCGTGGAAGCGGACCGCCTCGCGCACGTGCCGCACCCAGTAGTCGGCGGAGGTCAGGTCGTCGGCGACGCGGCCGGTGACGTTGGAGACGACGGGCAGCGCGGGTTCGTGGAAGGTGAGCCCGGCCAGCACCTCGCGGAAGGGTTCGAGCATCGGCTCCATGCGGTGCGAGTGGAAGGCGTGCGACACCTTCAGCCGGGTGCTCTTCCCGGCCTTCGCGGCGACGGCGAGGACGGCCTCCTCGTCGCCGGAGACGACCACCGAGCGGGCGCCGTTGACGGCGGCGATGTCGACGCCGTCGGTGAGGAGCGCGGTGACCTCGTCCTCCGCGGCCAGCAGGGACACCATGGCGCCACCGGCCGGCAGGTCCTGCATGAGCCGGCCCCGGGCGGCGACCAGCGCGACCGCGTCCGCCAGGTCCAGCACCCCGGCGACATGGGCGGCGACGACCTCGCCGATGGAGTGCCCGGCGAGCAGGTCGGGGCGGACGCCCCAGTGCTCCAGCAGCCGGTACAGGGCGGTCTCGAAGGCGAACAGCGCCGCCTGGGCGTGGACGGTGCGGTGCAGCGGCGCCTCGGCACCGTCGGCGTTCTCTCGGTCGGCGTCCGCTCCGGCGGTGTCGGCTCCGGCGCCTTCCTCGCCCGGAACGTCGAACATGACGTCGCGCAGTGGCCGTTCCAGGTGCGCGTCGAAGGCGGCGCAGATCTCGTCGAGGGCGGCGGCGAACACCGGGAACGCGGCGTACAGGGTGCGGCCCATGCCGGGGCGCTGCGAGCCCTGCCCGGTGAACAGCACGGCCAGGCGCCCGGGTTCGGGGGCGGCGACGGGCGCACGGGTGCCGTCGACGATCCCGCGCAGGGCGTCCAGCAGTTCGTCCCGGTTCCGCCCGGTGACGGCGGCGCGGTGCCCGAAGGTGCTGCGGGCGGTGGCGAGGGTGTACCCGACGTCGTACGGGTCGAGACCGTCGACGGCGGCCAGCAGCCGCTCCGCCTGGCGCCGCACGGTGTCGGCGCCCTTGCCGGAGAGCAGCCACGGCACGACGGGCAGCGCGGCGCGGGCGGGCGCGGCATCGACGGGGCCGGTGGGCGGGGCCTCCTCCAGGATGGTATGCGCGTTGGTGCCGGAGATGCCGAACGAGGAGATCCCGGCGCGGCGCGGCCTGCCGTCGCCGTCCCAGGGGCGGGGCTCGGTGAGGAGTTCGACGTCGCCCGCGGTCCAGTCGACGGCGGTGGTGGGCGTGCCGACGTGCAGGGTGCGGGGCAGGGTGCCGTGGCGCATCGCCATGACCATCTTGATGACGGCGCCGACCCCTGCGGCGGCCTGGGCGTGGCCCATGTTGGACTTGATGGAGCCCAGCCACAGCGGTCGGCCCTCGGGCCGGTCCTGCCCGTACGCGGCGATGACGGCCTGGGCCTCGATGGGGTCGCCGAGGGTGGTGCCGGTGCCGTGCGCCTCGACCGCGTCGACGTGGTGCGGGGCCAGTTGGGCGTCGGCGAGCGCCTGCCGGATGACGCGGATCTGGGCCGGTCCGCTGGGTGCGGTCAGGCCGTTGGACGCGCCGTCCTGGTTGACGGCGGAGCCGCGGACGACGGCGAGCACCTCGTGGCCGTTGCGGCGGGCGTCGGACAGTCGCTCGACCAGCAGCATGCCCGCGCCCTCGGCCCAGGCGGCACCGGCCGCGTCGTCGGAGAAGGAGCGGCAGCGGCCGTCGGGCGACAGCGCCCGGCGCTCGCTGAACTCGATGAACATCTCGGGGCTGGCCATGACGGCGGCGCCGCCCGCGAGCGCGAGGGAGCACTCCCCCTTGCGCAGCGACTGGATCGCGGAGTGCAGCGCGACCAGGGAGGAGGAGCAGGCGGTGTCCATGGTGATCGCCGGGCCCTCCAGCCCGAGGGTGTAGGCGATCCGCCCGGAGACGATGCTGCCGGAGATGGTGCCGCCGAGGTAGTCGTGGTGCATCAGGCCGACGAAGACACCGGTCGGGGTGCCCTTCATGGCCGTGGGGTCGATGCCGGCCCGTTCGAAGGCCTCCCAGCCGACCTCCAGCAGCAGCCGTTGCTGCGGGTCGGTGCCGGGCGCGTCCTTGGGGCTGATGCCGAAGAAGGCGGGGTCGCACTCGGCCGCGTCGTACAGGAAGCCTCCGTGGCGTACGTAGGTCCGGCCCGGGGAGCCGGGTTCGGGGTCGTAGATCGCGTCGACGTCCCAGCCCCGGTCGGTGGGGAAGCCGGAGACGACGTCGCGGCCCTCGTCGACGACCCGCCACAGGTCCTCGGGGGTGCGGATCCCGCCGGGGTAGCGGCAGCCCATGCCGATGACGGCGACGGGTTCGTGGTCCCGCTCCTCCAGCTCCCGTACGCGGCGGCGGCTGCGCTCCAGCTCCGTCGTGGCCCGCTTCAGGTAGTCGCGGAGCTTGTCGGCCGTGGCCGGGGCTTCCATCACAGGGCTCCCAGTTCGTTGTCGATCCTGGCGAAGAGTTCTTCGTCGCTGGCTTCGCCGAGGTCCCCCGGCGGTACGGGCGCGGAGTCGCGACCGTGGGCGTCACGGGCGTCGTACCAGCCGCGCAGCAGCGCTTCGAGGCGTGCGGTGACACGGGTGTGGCTGCCGTCGCGGTCGGGCAGGGCGAGCAGTGCCGCCTCCAGCCGGTCCAGGTCGGCCAGGGCGGACCGGGCGAGGTCGGCCGGTCCGGGGACGAGTTCGGTCTTGAGGTGGGCGGCGAGCGTGCGGGGCGAGGGCTGGTCGAAGACCAGCGTCGCCGGGAGGGTGAGGCCGGTGGCGCGCGAGAGGAGATTGCGCAGTTCGACGGCGGCCAGTGAGTCGAAGCCCATCTCCTGGAAGGCGCGCCCGGGGTCGACGGCCTCCGGGGAGGGGTGGCCGAGTACCGCGGCGACATGGGTGCGGACGAGCTCGACCAGGGCACGGTCGCGTTCGGAATCGGGCAGTCCCGCGAGCCGTTCGCGCCAGTCGGTCTTCGCGGCGACCGGGGCGGCCTCGTCGGCGGCGGGTGCGGCGCGTCGGCCGGGCGCGGGACGGACGAGTCCGCGCAGGAGGGCGGGCACCCCGTCCGGGCGGGCCCGTACGGCGGCGGCGTCCAGACGGACGGGGACCACGACGGAGTCCTCGCCGCCGGGTCCGGCGTCGAACGCGCGCAGCCCCTGGGCGGTCGTCAACGGCGGCAGGCCGAGGCGGCGCAGGCGTTCCAGATCGGCCGCGTCCATGCCGGCGCTCATGCCTCTGCCCGTGTCGCCGCCCGTGCGACCACTCGTACCGTCGCCCGGGGCCCACAGCCCGTAGGCCAGGGAGACGGCGGGCAGGCCGAGGGCGCGGCGGTGGGCGGCGAGACCGTCGAGGAAGGTGTTGGCGGCGGCGTAGTTGGCCTGGCCGCCCCCGACGAGCAGACCGGCGGTGGAGGACAGCAGCACGAACGCCGACAGGTCGAGGTCCGCGGTCAGTTCGTGCAGATGCCAGGCGGCGTCCACCTTGGGCCGCAGCACCCGCTCCAACCGGCCCGTGTCGAGGCTGGTCAGGACGCCGTTGTCGACGACACCCGCGGCGTGCACCACGGCCCGCACCGGGTGCCGGCCGAGCAGCGCGGCGAGGGCGTCGCGATCGGCGACGTCGCAGCGGGCGAGGACGGCCTCGGCCCCGAGCGCGGCGAGTTCGTCGCGCAGGGCGGTGGCGCCGGGCGCGTCCGCGCCGCGTCGTCCGGCCAGCAGCAGACGGCGCACACCGTGCTCGGCGACCAGGTGACGGGCGATCAGGGCGCCCAGGCCACCGGTGCCGCCGGTGACGAGGACGGTGCCGTCCGGGTCCCAGGCGGGCGGGACGCCGGGTTCGGCGCGGGCCAGGCGTGGCACTCGCACCTCGCCGTCGCGTACGGCGATCTCCGGCTCGTCCGAGGCGAGGGCGGTGGCGAGCGCGGTGGTGAGGGCGACGCCGGACGCGGCGCCCTCGCTGCCATGGACGCCGTCGCCGCCACGGGCTTCGTCGTCGCCGTGGACGCCGACCAGCAGGAAGCGGCCGGGGTTCTCCGCGGCGGCGGCGCGTACCAGGCCGAACAACGGGGCGTGCGCGAGGTGGTCGCCGCGCAGCAGCACGGCGAGCCTGCGGCCGGTGAAACGCCCGTCGGCGAGCCAGTCGCGCAGGGTGTCCAGGGTGGTGCCGACCAGGTCCCGTACTCGCGAGGGCAGATCGCCGCCGGTGCCGGGGTCGGGGGCGGGCGGTACGGCGAGCACGACGGTGCCGGGCATCGTGTCCCCGTCGTCGCACGCGTACGCGTCCGCGAGTGCGGCCAGGTCGGGGTGGTGTGGGATGTCGAGCCCGAGGTCGGCGCCGCACACGGCGAGATCCGGCCGGGGCGGGTTCGCCGTGGACCCGGCCCCGGGCGCGGGGACGAACTCGACCCGGTACAGCGGGTCGTCGGCGTCCCCGGCGAGCTGGTCGGCGGCGACGGGCCGGGCCACCAGGCCGCGGACGGTGGCGACGGGCGCGCCCCGGCCGTCGGTGAGGTCGAGACGTACGGAATCGGCACCGGCCGGGGACAGACGCAGGCGCAGACGGTCGGCGCCCGCTCCGTGCAGGGTGATGCCGCTCCAGGCGAACGGCAGCACGGCCTGTCCGCCGGGCAGGTCCAGCAGGTTGACGTGCAGGGCCGCGTCCAGGAGCGCCGGGTGGACGCCGAAGGCGCCCGCGGTGGCGCGCGCCCCGTCGGGCAGGGCGGCCTCGGCGTACAGTTCGTCGCCCCTGCGCCACATGGCACGCAGCCCCTGGAAGACCTCGCCGTATCCGTAGCCGGTGCGGGCCAGTTCGAGGTAGAGCCCGTCCAGGTCGACGGGTTCGGCGTCGGCGGGCGGCCAGACGGCGGGGGCGGGCGAGGGGGACGAGGGGGCCGGGGCGGACAAGGTGGTCGGTGGCGCCTCGTCGGTCGCCGCGATGGCCAGGGCACCGCCCGCGTTGCGCGTCCACGGGGCGTCGGGGGTGTCGGTGCGACGGGACCAGACGGTCAGTTCCCGGCGTCCGTCGCGTTCGCCGTCGACAACGACCTGTACGGCCACGGCCCCCTGCTCGGGCAGGGTCAGCGGGGCGTGAAGGGTGAGCTCCGCCACCGTGCCGCAGCCGGTGAACTCCGCGGCCCGCAGGGCCATGTCGACGAAGGCGGTACCGGGCAGCAGGACGGTGCCGTGGACGGTGTGGTCGCCGAGCCAGGGGTGCGAGGACAGGGACAGCCGCCCGGTGAGGAGCGCCCCTTGCGTGTCGGGCAGTTCGGTGGCGGCGGTCAGCAGCGGGTGGCCGGTGGCGCTCTGTCCGAGGCCGTCGGCGTCACCGCTGCCGTCGGCCGCGGCCTCCAGCCACAGGCGGGTCCGCCGGAAGGCGTAGGTGGGCAGATCGGTGTGCCGGGCCCGGTGAGGAGCGTAGAACGCCGACCAGTCGACGAGGGAGCCGAGGGAGCCGAGGGAGCCGGGGGAGACGCGAGCGCCGGGCGAGCCGGAGGACCCGGAGGAACGGGAAGTGCTGGGAGCCCCGGGGGACTTGGCGGTCCCGGAGGAACCCGTGGGGCCGAGGGCGTTCAGCCGGGCCACGCCCGTGACGAGGTCGTACGGCTCGTCGCCGTCGCGGCGCAGGGTGGGGACGCACGCGCTGTCCTCGGGAAGGCATTCCCCGGCCAGGGCGGTGAGCGCCGCGTCCGGACCCACTTCGAGGAAGGCCCGTACGCCGAGGTCGTGCAGGGTGGCGAGGGCGGCGGCGAACCGGACCGGGCGGCGGACGTGCTCCACCCAGTAGTCGGGCGTGGCCAGATGGCCGGGGTCGGCGAGGGCGCCGGTGAGTGCGGAGACGATGGGAATGCGCGGCGCGCGGTACGCGCACCGGGCCGCGGCCTCGGCGAATCCGGCCAGCATCGGCTCCATCAGCGGCGAGTGGAAGGCGTGGGACACCTTCAGCCGCTTGCCGTGCGCGAAACGGGCGGCGAGCGCGTCGACGGCTTCCTCCTCCCCCGAGATCACCACCGACCGGGGACCGTTGACGGCGGCGAGACCGACCCGCCCGTCCAGGTGGGGAGCGACCTCCTCCTCGGTCGCGCGCAGCGCGGCCATGGCACCGCCCGGTGGCAGTGCCGCCATCAGGCGGCCACGGGCGAGGACGAGGTCCACGGCGTCCGGCAGGGACAGCACATCGGCGACATGGGCGGCGGCCAGCTCGCCGACGGAGTGACCGGCCAGGTGACCCGGGGTCAGCCCCCAGGACTCCAGCAGGCGGTAGAGGGCCACCTCGGTGGCGAAGATGGCGACCTGCGCGTGGTCGGTACGGGTCAGCAATTCGGCGTCGCCGTCGATCAACTCGCCGAGCGGACGTTCCAGGTGGGGGTCGGCGAGCGCGCACACCGCGTCGAACGCCTCGGCGTAGACCGGGTGGGCGCGATGCAGGGCGCGGCCCATACCGACGCGCTGGGAGCCCTGGCCGGTGAACAGGAACGCCGTTCCGCCGCCGACCGGGGTGAGAGGGGTCGCGACGGCCAGCGCGGCCAGCAGTTCGCCGGTGTCACGGCCGACCGCGACGGCACGGTAGCGGAATCGGGTGCGGGTGGTGGCCAGGGACAGCCCGATGTCCGCCGGAGTGGCGTCGCCGCGCCGGGCGAGGTGGTCGCGCAGCCGGTCGATCTGGGCGGCCAGGGCCTCGGGACTGCGGCCCGTGACGACCCAGGGCACGGGGCCGGGCGCGGGCACAGGACCGGTCGCGGGCACGGCCGCGGACACGGGCACGGGGGCGCCCTGCGCCGGGGCGGGATCCGCACCGTCGACGGACACCGGTTCCGTATCGGCGGGAACCCGTTCGGCGGGAGCCGGTTCGGCAGGGGCCGGTTCGGCGGGGGCCGGTTCGTCAGGGGCCTGTTCCAGCACGATGTGCGCGTTGGTGCCGCTGATGCCGAAGGAGGAGACGGCGGCGCGGCGCGGACGGCCGGTGTCGGGCCAGGGACCGCGTCCCCGGGCCAGTTCGACGGCTCCCGCGTCCCAGTCGACCCGGTCCGTGGGGGCGTCGGCGTGGAGGGTGGGCGGCACCTCGCCGTGGCGCATGGCCATCACCATCTTGATGACGCCCGCCGCGCCCGCGGCGGCCTGGGTGTGCCCGAGGTTGGACTTCACGGAACCCAGCAGCAGCGGGCGGTCTGCGGGGTGTTCGCGGCCGTAGGTGGCCAGCAGCGCCTGCGCCTCGATCGGGTCGCCGAGAGAGGTTCCGGTGCCGTGCGCCTCGACCACGTCCACGCCGTCGGCGGTGACCCCGGCGGCGGCCAGCGCCTGCCGGATGACCCGTTGCTGGGAGGGGCCGTTGGGCGCGGTCAGCCGGCTGCTGGCGCCGTCGGAGTTGACGGCGCTGCCCCGCACGACGGCGAGCACCGGGTGACCGTGGCGCCGGGCGTCGGCCAGGCGTTCCACGACCAGCATGCCGACGCCCTCCCCCCAGCCGGTGCCGTCGGCGGAGGCGGAGAACGCCTTGCAACGGCCGTCGGGGGCGAGACCGCGCTGACGGCTGAAGTCGACGAACGTCTCCGGCGTGGACATCACGGTGACCCCGCCGGCCAGGGCGAGCGAGCATTCCCCCGACTGGAGCGCGCGCACCGCCCAGTGCAGGGCGACCAGGGAGGAGGAGCAGGCGGTGTCGACGGTGACGGCCGGGCCTTCCAGACCGAAGGCGTAGGCCACGCGCCCGGAGGCGATGCTCGCCGCGCTGCCGTTGGCGAGGTAGCCGTCGAGGTCCTCGGGGACGGTGGTGAGGCGGGTGGCGTAGTCGTTGTACATCACGCCGACGAACACGCCGGTACGGCTGCCGCGCAGCGAGGCCGGGACGATGCCCGCCCGTTCGAACGCCTCCCAGGAGGTCTCCAGCAGCAGCCGCTGCTGCGGGTCCATGGCGAGGGCCTCGCGGGGGCCGATGCCGAAGAAGTCGTAGTCGAAGTCGGCGGCGTCGTGCAGGAATCCGCCGGTACGGGCGTAGGTCCTGCCGGGCCGGCCCGGCTCGGGGTCGTACAGGGCGTCCATGTCCCATCCCCGGTCGACGGGGAAGTCCGACACGGCGTCGGTGCCCGTCGCCACCAGGTCCCACAGGTCCTCGGGCGAGGTGACACCGCCCGGGTAGCGGCAGCCGATGCCGACGACGGCGACGGGACCGTGGGCGCGTTGCTCGTTCTCGCGCAGTCGGCGCCGCGCCTCCCGCAGGTCCGCGGTCGTCCGCCTGAGATAGTCGAGCAGTTGCTCTTCGTTGTTCACCAGCGCGCCGTCCGATCGAGATCGAAAGTGGGCTTCGGTCCTGCGGACTGTCCCGGGGCGGGCTCCCGGTCCGCGTCTCTCTCCGTTGTCGGAGGCTAGGCAGGGCGCGATGGCGCCTGATACCCCTACGGCCCCCAGGGACCCCGGGGCCGGTACGGGGGCGGGGCGGAGGCGGGGCCGGGACGGTACGGGCCGAGGGGCGTACGGGGCCGGGGCGGAACGGCGCGGGCGGCGGCACGGGGCCGGGCGGTCGGGCGTACCGGAACCGGGGCGGAGGCGTCCGGACGTGACCTGGTTCACGCGCGGCGCGCCTCGTTTCCATTCTTCACCTCCCCGTAAATTCATCGACCAAGCAAAACTTGCTTCGAGCAGGCACTATGAGAGAAATGGAGCCGGAAGAGGCGTGGTTGACAACGTTGGCACCGATCTATAGCGTCTCTGCACTCCATGACCAGGAAGCCTTTCCAAACCGGCTCGGAATGCCCTGCCGAGCCGGATCGACTCACGCCAAGAAGTCTTGAAACAGCCCCAACGAACCCGAACCCGGAACCGTCTAGTGCCGTGACCGGCAACGTTTGCCCGGAAGGAGCGTCGTCCGGTGCGTGCGATCGCAAGGCGGCCGAAAGCTCTCGTAGCGGGCTACGCGGGCTTTTGGCCAATGCCGCGAGCGCGCGTGCCGGACGACGCGACGGGGCAAACGTTGCCGGGAGCGGCACGAGCAGACCGGAGCACCATGGGCTGCCACGGTGGCGGCAGCCTTCGCACCACGGGACGAGCGAGGACGCGGAACCGGGCCCGGTTCCGGCGTACCGCCGCTGTCCCGGCACGAGCGACCCCGCAGGCTCAGTTGGACACAGGGGGGAATACCATGCGTCTTTTTGACCGCTCCAATGATTTACACATACTTAACGAGGCGTTTACCGAGAGCACGAGCGGAAACGGTCAGCTGGTGATCATTGTGGGCGGTCCGGGCGCCGGAAAGACTCAGCTCCTGCATGAATTCCTCGACACCCCGGACCGATTAGGGGCCCGCATACTCCAGGGCACGGCATGCCCGACCGAACAAAACCAGCCGATGAGCCTGTTGCGGAGATTACTGGGCAACGACGGGGTGGGGACCGCGCCTTCGGTCACCGTACCGCCGACGGAGGTGCCCCGGGGGGCGTTCACTCCGTCCGAGGAGCACCGGGACGGAACGGCGCCTGGAGAACCGGAACTGGTAGCGGCCGAGACACTGCTGCGGCTCGCCGACGGCGAACGCCCCCTGGTGATCGCCGTGGACGACGCCCACCTCATGGACCGGGCCTCGCTGCGCGCCGTCGTCCATCTGCTGCACCGGAGCCGTTTCCGCCGGATCCTGGTGGTGTGCACCACGTCCGGCCAGCCCGACGCCGCGCGCTCGGCCGCGTACACCGAACTGATCCGCCAGCCGCACCGACGGGCCCGTCTCGGTCCCCTGTCGGAGCGGGCCGTCGGCGAACTGATCGCCGCTCAGACCGGTTCCCACCGGCCGGCCGGGGTGGTCCGGGCCTTTCACCGGGCGACCGCCGGAAACCCCCTGCTGGTGCACGCCCTGCTGGACGACAGCGCCCGCTTCGGCCGCGAGATGAACCGACCGGTCGCCGGCACCTCCTACCGCCAGGCGGTGCTGTCCCTGGTGCACCGCGGCGAGCCACGCCACGTACGGGTGATCCGGACGCTCGCCGCGCTGTCCGCCCCGGTCTCCGTCACCGCGCTGTCCGCTGCCGCCTCCGCCGCCGCGCCGCCCGCACCGGCTTCCGCCCCCTCCGCCTCCGCACCGGCTTCCGGCACCGCGCCGTTCGCACCCGCCTCCCTCGCTGTCGTCGCCGAACTCGCCGACACCCCGCCGGCCGGTGCCGAGGAGGCCGTCGAGGCCCTCGACTCCGTGGGGTTGCTGGACGGTCATGTCCTGCGCCATCCGACCGCGGCCACCGCCGTGCTCGACGACATGACCCCCGCCGATCGTGCCGGACTGCACGGCCGGATCGCCGGACTGCTGTACCGCAGCGGCGCGCCCGCCCGGGAGGTGGCCCGTCATCTGCGCGCCGCCGACCGGGTCCCGAGCCCCTGGGGCGCGAGTGTCCTGCGCGCCGCCGCCGATCAGGCCCTGGCAGCGGACGACGTGGAGTCGTGCGGCGGATATCTGCGGCTGGTGCTGCGCGACTGCTCCGACGAGCGGGAGCGCAACGCCCTGTCGGCCGCCCTCGCGCGGGCGGAGTGGCGCACCAACCCCGCCGCGGCGGGCACCCATCTGGAACCGTTGCGCCGGGCCGCGCTGGAGGGCGCCCTCAGCACGCGCGACACCGCCGGAGTGCTGCGGCACATGCTGTGGCAGGGCGACACCGAACTGGCCGCCGAGACCGTGGCCGCACTCGTGTCCGGGCACTCCCCGGAGGATGCCCAGATCCTGGCCGAGGTCGAGTTCGTACGGCAGTGGTTCTACGGGGTCGCGCTGCCCACCAGGAGCACCTGGGCGACCGGACTCGACCCGCGCAGGCACGTTCCCACCTGTCGGAACGGCGGACTGACCGCCCAGGTGGCCATGCTGGTCGGCGGGGTCGCCACGGACGACTCCGCCGCAGCGGTGGCCCAGGCCCTCCAGGGCCACCAACTCGACCATCTCAACCTGGAGTTGGTGGCGATGGCGCTCCTGGCGATCGCCCATGCCGACCGGCCCGCGCTCGCTGCCGACGCGTGCGGCGCGCTGCTGGAATGCGCCGCGGATCGCCGGGCCACCACCTGGCAGGCGCTGCTGGGCAGCGTCCGGGCGGAGATCGCCCTGCTGCGGGGGGACATGACGACCGCGGCCCAGGGGGCGCGGTCGGCGCTGGACAGTCTGCACGAGCAGAGCTGGGGAGTGCTCGCCGGTCTTCCGCTGTCCACGGCGATCTTCGCGCAGACCGCGATGGGTGCCTACGACGATGCAGAGGAACTGCTCGCGCGGGACGTTCCCGAACCGATGTTCCGCACCGTCTTCGGCATTCAGTACCTGCGGGCCCGGGGCCACCACTACCTCGCCACCGACCGGCCCTTCGCCGCCCTGAACGACTTCGAGACGTGCAGCCAACTGATGCGGCAGGGGAATTCGAGCCTGCAGAAGGGCATCCCGTGGCGGTCCGACCTGGCCCTGGCCAACCTGCGGATCGGCAGGCCCGGGACGGCCCGGAAGTGGGCCGAGGAGCAGCTGCGGCTGCCCGGCGGACACAGTTCCCGGGCCCGGGCGATGGGCCTGCGCATGCTGGCGGCCACCAGCAAGCCGCACCGCCGAACCACGCTGCTGCGCGAGACGGTCGACCTGCTGAAGGCGTGCGGCGACCAGCACACGCTGGCCCAGGCGTACGCCGACCTGTCCGCGGCACACTACGAGTTGGGCGAGTACGCCCGCGCCCGGCTGGTCGCCCGCCAGGCGGCCCGGGAGGCGAAGGCGTGCAGCGTGGAGTCCCCGGTCGACGCGCATCTGCTGGAGGACCCCGCCACGCGGTCCGAGGCGTCCGGGGCGCAGGGCGGCCCCGCCCTGCTCAGCGACGCGGAGTGCCGGGTCGCGGGGCTGGCCGCGCTCGGATACACCAACCGTGAGATAAGCGGCCGCCTGCACGTCACGATCAGCACGGTGGAGCAGCACCTCACCCGTGTCTACCGCAAGCTCAACGTGGCCAGCCGGTCCGAACTGCCGTCGAAGATGCTGGAGCACCGCATCCCGAAACTCTCCGACCGCTGGGCCACCACCCACTCCCCCGCGGGCTGACCAGCGGCCGACCGGGCAGGCAGCGGTTCCCGGCCTGCCCGGTCGCCTCGACGGCGGGACTGCGCGTTCCCTCGCGAGAGCCCGTCACCGGCTGGATAGGGTCGGAACACACCGACCGGTTGCGGGCACCGACCAGGAGAGGCAGTGGCGTGGTGAGCGAGATCGTGATCGCGCAGACGACCATCGACGACGAGGACCGGGCGAACGCGCTGGCGCGCGGTGCCGTCGAGTACCGGCTGGCGGCCTGCGCCCACGTCGACCCGCCGTTGACCGCGGTCTACCGGTGGAGCGGCGACGTCGAGACGGCCCGGGAGTGGCGGATCTCGTACAAGACGACCACGGGCCGGCTCCCGGAGCTCGAAGCGTGGGTGGCCCGGGGGCACACCTACGACGTACCGGAGTGGATCACGCTTCCGGTCACCGGCGGCTCGGCGGCGTACCTGTCCTGGGTGGCCGAGGAGACCGGTGCCCCGTGACCTTGCGCGCCCTGGGCTTCCGTACGAGACGTCAGGTCTCCGACCCTCGTGTGAGCGTCGTCGGCCGTTCGGTGGGGTCACCGAACGGCCGACGCATATCGGGTTCCTGGGTTCCGTGCTGCGGGGCGTGACAGGAGTGCCTGTTCAGCTGACGATCGCGGTGGCTTCGACCTCGACCAGGAGGTCGGGTCCTGCCAGGGCGGCGACGCCCACCCCCGTGAGCGGCGGGGCCGAGGTGGTCTTCAGCTTCGCGGCCGCTCTGGCGGCTCCGTCCAGGAGCAGGGGCATCTTGTCGGGGGTCCAGTCGACGAGGTACACCGTCAGCTTCACCACGTCGTCGAAGGAGGCTCCGGCTTCTGCCAGTGCCGTGCCGACGTTGAGATAGCACTGCTCGACCTGAGCGGCAAGATCTCCTTCGCCGATCGTCACCCCGTCGGCGTCACAGGCGACCTGTCCTGCGATGAAGACCAGTCTCGTTCCGGATGCGATCGACACCTGCCGGTAGAGGTCGACTTTCGGCAGTCCTTCGGGGTTCACCAGGGTGACGGCCATGCTGACTCCTCGCCATGAAAGCCCGTGGGCTCGGTTTCACCGGACCAAGACGCTCTTGGTCTCTTGTGGTTACTGAGGAACCGTAGGAGACTGGCCGCTGACATGGAAGAACGCACTTTTTGGTGACTGGGGAACCTCATGGTGACCAAGCAGCTCAAGAACCCGGCCGACGAAGCGGACCTGACCCGCGCGGACTCCCTGGCGCGGGAGATCTTCTCGGACATCGCCAACAAGTGGGCGTTTCTGATCATTGAGTCCCTCGGTGAGCGCACCTTGCGCTTCAGTGAGGTGCGCGGAGAGATCGAGGGCATCAGCCACAAGATGCTCACCCAGAATCTGCGCATGCTGGAGCGCAACGGTCTGGTCGAGCGGACCGTGCACCCCACCGTGCCGCCCCGGGTCGAGTACACCCTCACAGAGCCGGGCCGGGCTCTCCGGGCGACCGTCGGGGCAATGTGTGACTGGACCCACCGGTACTTCCGTCACATCGAGGCATCCCGCCACCGCTTCGACGGATGACGGGCCGGGCTTCGCCGGCGAGGTGGCCCCCAGGCGGGCCGGGCAGCCGGCTCACGGCGTGGGGATGCCCCCTGGTATGCGGGGCGGGCTCCCGAACCGGACCGGGACTCCCGGGGAGTACAGCACGCTCATGGGCTCCTCGGCCGGTGCGGGCAAGCCTGCCGAGGTGATGAGGTCCTCGTCGCAGTGCAGGAGTTCGGCACGGTGAAGGGGCCAGCGGGGGTGGGTGTTCGGGAGGTACATCGAACGCCCGAAGAACATGTTGTGCATGCCCCAGCGGGCGGTCAGAAAGTGTTCGAGCGCGGAGGGCTCATCGACCAGCTCTCCGACCCGTACGGCGATCCGGCTGTGCGCGCCCCGCGGGCCGGGCCAGCGCCGGTGGCTGGTGTAGGCGACCGTGTCCCCTTCCGTGCGCACGTCCATCTTGGACCAGACGTAGGGAAGGCGGAACGCTGCCCGGGCGACGGCCACGGGGATCAGGCGGGATGCGTCCAGCGAGCGGAAGACCACGCCGCGTCGGCCGTGGGAGTCCACCGAGTACAGGCGGACGTTGGTCTCCGGGAAGGATCCGAGATAGGGGATGCCGGGAAGGCCCAGCCATCCCACGCGGTGCATCCGGAAGGCGACGAGCCCGACGTAGGTGAGGCCGTCCAGCGTGTCCGGCCGCGTACCGGGCGGCAGCAGCGGCGCGACGACCGCGGGGTCGGCGGCCCAGTGGATGAAGGCCAGATCGAGCCAGGACTGGGTGAGCAGCACGCGGCGTGCCGCATGCGGCGGATCGGCCGATATCGGTTCAGGGGTCGCATCCAACGATGGCATCGCGCCAGTATGTCAGGGGCACGTCCACTGGAACGGCAGGGCGGGACCGCCCCCGGCCGGCCGGACCGCCATCACACGGAGGAGGCCCGGCCCCGCCGGCCGTGACCTGTGCAGGCCCTCGGGTGGCGGGGGGAGCGTGTCCAGGACCCCTGCGGGACAGCCGGACAGACGCGCGCCGGACCCGCTCCGCCGTCGACCGGCGCCCCACGGCTGTCCGTGTGTGCGGCGGGAGGCCGCCGCTCCGCTTCCGTGGGGGTGGGCGCGCTTCAGTCGAAGCTGCCGAGCTCCTCGTCGAGGATGCCGAAGAGTTCGTCAGCCGTGGCCGATTCCAGGCCCTTGCCGGCGTCCGTGCCGTCGGTCGTCGGATCCGGGTCGTCCCAGCGGGCGGTGAGGGCTCGGAGGCGGGTCGCCACACGGGCGCGCCGGTCGTCGTCGAGGGCGGTGGACTCCAGAGCGGTGCCCAGCAGGGTTTCCAGGCGCATCACTTCGGCCTCGATGTCGACGGGCGCGTCGTCGGGGCGCTCGATCCCCGGGGAGCCCAGCTCCTCGTACAGGTGCTGGGCGAGGGCCTCGGAGGTCGGGTGGTCGAAGGTGAGCGTGGTGGACAGGCGCAGTCCGGTCTCGGCACCGAGGCGGTTGCGCAGTTCCAGGGCGGCGAGGGAGTCCACGCCGAGGTCGCCGAGGGGGCGTTCGGGGTCCACGGCGCTGCCGGAGCCGTGTCCGAGGACATCGGCGACGTGTGCGCACACGGTGTCGACGAGCAGGCGCATCACGTCCTCGGCGCCGAGGCCGGTGAGCCGTCGCGGCAGCGACACCGCGGGCTCCGGGGCGGCGGCGGTCGGTCGAACCGTGCGGCGGGGCGCGGCCGAGGTCGGGGCCAGGGCGCGGACCAGGGCGGGCGCGTCCTCGGTGATCTGGACGCGAACCGGCAGGACCAGCGGGCCGTCGGTGGTCAGGGCCTGGTCGAACAGGGTCAGCGCCCGGTCGGCGGGGAGCGGCAGGATGCCGTCGCGGGCCAGTCGGCGCAGTTCGGTCTCGCCGAGTCCGGCCGCCATGCCCTCGCCGGTGTCCCACAGCCCCCAGCCCAGGGACAGGGCAGGGAGGCCCTGGGCGCGCCGGTGGGCGGCGAGGGCGTCCAGGAAGGCGTTGCCCGCCGCGTAGTTGGCCTGCCCGGCCGCTCCGAGGGTGCCCGCCGCGGAGGAGAAGAGGACGAAGGAGTCCAGGCCGAGGCCGCGGGTCAGCTCGTGGAGGTGCCAGGCGGCGTCGGTCTTGGGCCGCATCACCGCCTCCATACGCTCCGGGGTGAGGTCGGTGAGCAGTCCGTCGTCCAGGACCCCCGCGGCGTGCACCACGGCGGTCAGCGGGTGGGCGTCCGGCACGGAGGCCAGCAGTCCGGCCACGGCGGCGCGGTCGGTGACGTCGCAGGCGGCGACGGTCACCCGCGCTCCCGGGGCGACGGGTTCCTCGCGCGTCTGCGGATCCGTGCCCGTGTCCCCGTCCGGTGTCCGGCCGCCGCGGCCGACGAGCAGCAGGTGGCGGGCGCCGTGGCGTTCGGCCAGGTGGCGGGCGAGCAGGCGGCCGAGGCTGCCGGTGCCCCCGGTGATGAGGACGGTGCCCTCGGGGTTCAGCGGAATGGTGGGCGCGGTCCCGGGCGCCGTCTCGGGCACGGTCCCCGGCGCGGCCTCCGACGCGTCGGTCCGGGCCAGCTCCGGTACGTACACCGTGCCGCCGCGCAGGGCCAGTTCGGGCACGCCGGTGGCGACGGCGGCGGGCAGGACGGCGGCCGAGGCGGGGTCGCCGTCGGTGTCGGCCAGCACGAACCGTCCGGGGTGTTCGACGGCGGCGGCCCGCACCAGGCCCCAGACCACGGCCTGGGCCGGGTCCGGCGGCCCGTCGACGGCGACCGCGTGCCGGGTGACGACCACCAGCGGCTCGTCGTCCGGCCGCCCGGCGAGGTGCTCCTGGAGCGCGGCGAGGGTGCGTACGGCGGTCTCGCGGGCGAGGGCCGGCAGGCCGCCGCCGTCCCCCGGGAAGGTGTCCGGGGCGGTGTCCGCCGCCATGGACAGGGTCCGAGGTGCGGCGGCGGTCGCGTCGGCGGGGATGTCCAGCCGGGTCCAGCGCAGGGTGAACAGGTCGCCGGGGGCGGGCGCCGCAGCGTTCAGCTGCGCGGCCGTCACCTGGCGGATGCGCAGCGACGCCGCCTCGGCGACCGGTACGCCCGTGCCGTCGTACAGGCGCAGGGTCATGCGGTCGGCGCCGTGCGGGGTGAGCCGCAGGCGCAGGGCCCTGGCGCCGGTGGCGTACAGGGAGACGCCCTCCCAGGAGAACGGCAGGGTCATCACGGTCGGGTCCTGGCCGTCGAGCAGGTCGATGGCGTGCAGCGCGGAGTCCAGCAGGGCGGGGTGCAGTCCGAATCCGTCGGCCGGGTCGGGACCGGGGTCCGTGCCGGAGTCGGGGCCGGTGGCGGATTCGGCGCCGGGCAGGGCGAGTTCGGCGAAGACCTCGTCGCCGAGCCGCCAGGCGGCGCGCAGGCAGCGGAACGTGGGGCCGTAGCCGTAGCCCTGTTCGGCGAGGTGGTCGTAGGTGCCGGTGACGTCGACGGGCACGGCGCCCGTCGGCGGCCAGGCCGTCACGGAGTCCGGTTCGGGCGCGGGCCGGGGGGCGAGGACGCCGGTGACGTGCCGGGTCCAGTGTGTGCCGCTCCCCTCCGGGCGGGCGTGCACCGTGAGCCGCCTGCGCCCGTCGGTGTCAGGGGCCTCGGCGGCCACCTGGAGCTGGACGAATCCGTGACCGGGCAGGGCCAGGGGCCGTTCCAGGGTGAGTTCCTCCACCTGCGGGCAGCCGGTGCGGTCGCCCGCCTGGAGGGCGAATTCGACGAAGGCGCTGCCGGGGACGAGGACGACGCCCGCGACGGCGTGATCGGCCAGCCAGGGGTGGGTGGCCGGGGAGAGGCGGCCGGTCAGCGCGACCGTGTCCGCGGCGGCCAGGGTGAGGACGGTGCCGAGCATCGGGTGCCCGGTCGCCGTTCCGTCCGTTCCGTCGGTGCGGGCGGCGCCGGGCCCGTCGGTCAGCCACAGCCGCCGCCGCCGGAAGGCGTACGTCGGCAGCTCGACGCGGCGCGCCCCGGTGCCGGCGAAGGTCCGCGGCCAGTCGACGGCGAGGCCGCGGACGTGGGCGGTGCCGAGGAGCGCGGCGAACGTGGCCTCCTCGTCGCGGTCGCGGCGCAGGGCCGGGACGAAGGCCGACCGTTCCGGGTCGGTGACGGCGTGCGCGCCCATGGCCGACAGGACGGCGTCGGGGCCGAGTTCGAGGAAGGTGCGTACGCCGTCGGCCTCCAGGGCGCGGACCGCGTCGCCGAACCGGACGGCCTCGCGGGCGTGCCGCACCCAGTACTCGGGCGTGCACAGCTCGTCCTCGGTGGCGTGCGTGCCGGTGACGTTCGAGACGAGCGGGATCGCGGGCGCGGCGTAGCGCAGTTCGCGGGCGGTCTTCTCGAACTCGGCGAGCATCGGGTCCATCAGCGGCGAGTGGAAGGCATGGCTGACCCGCAGCCGCTTGACGCGGCGGCCGGGGAAGGCGGCGGCGACGGCGTCCAAGGCCGCCCGGGTGCCGGAGACCACGACCGCCCGGGGGCCGTTGACGGCGGCCACGGACACCTCGGGGCCCAGGTGCGGCAGCACCTCGTCCTCGGTCGCGTCCAGGGCGAGCATCGCGCCGCCGTCGGGCAGGGCCTGCATGAGCCGGCCGCGCGCGGTGACCAGCCGGGCGGCGTCCGCGAGGTCCCAGACACCGGCGGCGTGTGCCGCGGCCAGTTCCCCGATGGAATGGCCGGCCAGCCGGTCCGGCCGTACGCCGTACGCCTCCAGCAGGCGGTACAGGGCGGTCTCCACGGCGAACAGGGCGCTCTGCGTGTAAAGGGTGTGGTCGAGCGACTCGGCCTCCTCGGTGCCGGGCCCGGCCCACATCACCTCGCGCAGCGGGCGGTCCAGATGGGCGTCCAGGGCCGCGCACGCCTCGTCGAGGGCCCGCCGGAAGACGGGGTGGGCGTCGTACAGGCCACGCCCCATGCCGGGGCGCTGGGCGCCCTGTCCGGTGAACAGGAACGCGGTCCGGCCCGCGACGGGACGGCCGCGTACGACGGTGTCGGCGGTGCCGGCGCTCGCGGCGGCGTCGGTGCGTACGGCTGTCCCAGGGGTACGGGCCCCGGCCAACGCGTCCAGCCCGGCGAGGAGTTCGTCCTTGTCGCGGGCGACGACGGCGGCACGGTGGGTGAGGGCGGCGCGTCCGGTGGCCAGGGTGTGGGCGAGGTCGGTGATCCGTTCGCCGGCGGCGGTGCGCAGCCGGGCGGCCTGTGCGGCCAGGGCCTCGGGGGTGGCACCGGAGACGACCACGGGCAGCAGCGGGGCGTGGGGTTCGGTCCCGTCGTGCACGGGGATGTCCTCGTCCGGGGCCTCCTCCAGGATCACATGCGCGTTCGTGCCGCTGATCCCGAACGA
>NZ_JBIARH010000053.1:0-37212 GCF_042889785.1 Streptomyces sp. NPDC002476
CTTGTACTGGACGTACTTGGGCTTTCGGCTGGTGCAGCGAGAGTGCGTGCCCGACGTCGCGACGGGGCAAACGTTGCCTGATGCGGCACTAGTGCCGCTCCCGGCACCAGCGCTGTGCCCGGTGCCGGTGAGAAGCCCTGCCGGCACCGGGCCCACCGGTTTCAGCGGAAGCCGACGAAGACGAGCGAAGGCAAGAAGAGAAGCGGACAAGCAGAGACGAGCAGAGAGGAAGCGCCGATGAATTGCACCTCGTGCCGGCATGAACTGCCCGCCGACGCACGGTTCTGCCCGTCCTGCGGCACCCCGTGCCCGGCACCCGCCGCGACCGCGCCGCCGGAGGACGAACGCAAGCTGGTCACCACGGTCTTCTGCGATCTGGTGGGTTCGACGACGCTGTCCGGGCAACTCGATCCGGAGACCCTGCGAAGCGTGACCCTGCGCTATTTCGCCGTCATGAGCGAACGGATCGAGGCGCACGGCGGCACCCCGGAGAAGTTCATCGGCGACGCCGTGATGGCCGTGTTCGGGGTACCGGTGATGCGCGAGGACGACGCGCGGCGGGCGCTGGCCGCCGCCCTCGGCATGCGCGAGGCGCTGGCCGATCTCAACACCGAGCTGGAGGCCGCGCTGGGCATCCGGCTCAGCATCCGGATCGGGGTCAACACCGGTACGGTCGTGGCGGGTTCCGATGCCGGTGCCCGGCAGGCACTGGTCTCGGGCGAGACCGTGAACGTGGCTGCCCGGCTGGAACAGAACGCCGCCACCGACGAAATCCTCATCGGCCCGCAGACCCTGGAGGCCGCCGGGCCGACCGTGGTCGTCGAGGAGGTCGGCCCCCTGCGGCTCAAGGGCAAGAGCGACCGGGTGACCGCGTACCGCCTGATCGCGCTCGGCGCCGACGACCCCGAGCTGCTGCGCCGCTTCGACGTGCCGTTCATCGGCCGGGCCGAGGAACGGGCGATGCTGGACGAGGCCCTGGACCGGACGGCCCACGGGGCCGGTCCGGGGCTGGTCCGCCTCGTCGGCGACGCCGGGATCGGCAAGACCAGGCTGGCGCGCGAGTGGCTGGCCGGGCTCGCCGGACCGGGCCGGCCGGTCATCGGTACCGGGCGCTGCCGCAGCTACGGCGACCACGGCACCCTGACCCCGCTGGCCGACGCGGTGCGGGAGGCGCTGGGCTGCCCCGACGCCCGGGAGGCCCTCGGTGCGGCGGCCGGACGGGCGAAGGCGGCGGTGGCGGACGCCCGGGCGGTGCTGCGGGGCGGTCTGCTGCACGACGGCACGCCCAACGCCCCGTTCGAGGACATGTGCGCCGCGCTGATCACCGTGCTGGGCAGGGCCGCGGGCCGGCTCCCGGTGGTGCTGGTCATCGACGACTGGCATTGGGCCGAGCCACTGCTGGTGCGGACGGTGGACCGGCTGGCCGGGCCGCTCGGCCGGGCGGGCGTGCTCATGGTGTGCCCGGGCCGCCCGGACGGCCCCCCGCCCGCCGCCGATTCTCCCGCGCACCCGGCGCAGGTCCTGCCGCTCGCCGGTCTGTCCCGTACGGAGGCGGCCCTGCTGGTCCGCGCACTGACCGGAACGGCGGGCGCGGCTGCGACCGCGACCGCGGACACGGCCGGGGCGGCGAACGCGACCGGGCCGACCGATACGACCGATACGACCAGGCCGGCCGACGGGGACGCCCCGCACGACCACGCCCACCGCGCCCCGGACGACCACAGCCCCTGCGCGCACGAGACGCACGGACACGCCGCGCACGCGCACGACCTCTACGGCCATGACCTGTACGACCGTGCCGAGGGCAATCCGCTGTATCTGGAACAGCTGCTGATCCCCGCCGGGCCGGACCGCCCGAACGCGCCACCGGCCCCCCGTACCACCGGCGAGCCGGCGCTTCCGCCGAGCCTGCAGGCGCTGCTCGGCGCCCGGATCGGCGCGTTGGAGCGCACCGAACGCGCCACCCTCGACCTGGCCGCGGTCCTCGGCCGGGACTTCACCGCGCCGGAGCTCGTCCGGCTGACCCGGGCCGCGCGCGCGGCGGACACCGTGGACCGGTACGGCCTGTACGACCCGTACGAGCACCCCGATCACGCCTCCTTCCCCGGCACCCCCGACGCCTCCCCCATCTCCCCCATCTCCCTCTTCTCCCCCGTCTCCCGCACCCCGCTGGAGGAAGGGCCATCGGCGCCGGAGGACGACGACCGGATCCGGGTGACTCGGGCGCTGGCCCGGCTGCGGCGGCGCCGTCTCGTCGAGACCGCGCCGGGCGGCGATCCGGACGCGGGGCGGCACCGGTTCAGCAGTGGGCTGGTCCAGGAGGTCGCGTACGCCTCCATGTCCAAGCGGGCCAAGGCGGAACGGCACGCCTGGGCGGCCGAACTGCCCGGCGTGACGGCTGCGGGCCAGGCGGCGGTCGGCGGTCACCTGGAGCGGGCGTACCGGTACCGCACGGAACTCGGTCTGGCCGACGGCCGGGCCGACGCCCTGCGGATCCGGGCCGCGTCCGCGCTCGCGTCGGCGGGGGCGCAGGCGCTGGCCCGTTCCGATCTGCACTGGGCGCAGGGACTGCTGGAGCGGGCCGTGGCCCTGCATCCGCCGGGCGACCCCGCCGCGGCACCGGCGCTGCGCCGGCTCGGCGAGGTACGACTGGCGCTCGGTCACCCGGAGGAGGGTGAGCGCCTGTTGAGGCAGGTCCTGACCGTCGAGGCGGCTCCGGTGGAGGCCGCGCACGCCCGGCTCGCGCTGGCGTCGCTGGACCCGGGCGCGGTGAGCGTGTCCTCGGCCGCCCGCGCGGTGCTGCCGCTCTTCGAGTCCGCGGGCGACTCCGTCGGCCAGGCGCGGGCCCGGCTGCGGCTGGCACAGCAGTTGCAGCGGGCCGGACGGCACGAGGAGGCCGATCGCGATCTGACGCTGGCCCTGGACCACGCGGTGCGGGCCGAGGCCGAACCGGAACGGGCGGCGGCGCTCGGCGCCATCGGGATCTCGTTGTGGCGGGGCCCGGAGCCGGTACCGGTCGCGGTGGCGCGCTGCCGGGACCTGCTCGCCGCGCACGGGGCCGGACGGCCCGCCGTACGCACCACGTTGAACTGTCCGCTGGCCGTGCTCCACGCGCTGCACGGCCGGGCGGACCGGGCCGGGGAGTGCCTGGCCGAGGCGGAACAACTGGCCGAGGATCTGGGCTACGCGGAGGCGGAGGTCTTCATCCCGGTGTTCCGGGCGACGGTCGAGGCGCTGCTCGGGCGCACCGATCCGGCCCTGGGCCTGCTCGTCCGGGCGGACCGCGCGGCGGCGCGCGCCGGGGCCCGGTCCATGCGGCCGGCCATCGCGCTGGAGGCGGCGCGGCTGCTGCTCGACGACGGCCGGCCGGACGCCGCGGGTCCGTGGCTCGAAGAGGTCGGGGCGCCCCGGGCGCTGCCGCACGCGGACCGGGTGGACCTCGCCGGGCTGCGCGCCCGGCTGGCGGCGGAGGCCGGGGAGCGGGAAGCGGCCCTGCGCCGCGCGGACCGCGCCGTACAGGACGCCCTGCTGACCGACTCGCCGCTGGTACGGGCCACCGCGTCGCTGGACCGGGCGCGGACGCTGGCACTGCTGGACGATCCGGACGGCGCGGCGGCGGCGGCGCGGGAGGCCCGGGAACGGTTCGCGGAGAAGGGACATCTGCCGGGCCGGCGGTGGGCGGCGCGGCTCGCCGCGGGACCGGCGGCGGCCACGACGGAGAAGAGCTGAGGATGACGACCACGGAAACAGCCCCCGGACCGGGACAGGCACCCGTACCCGCACCGGCATCTCGGCCGGCCCCGCCACACGCCCCCGCGCCCAACGTGGGGCTGACGTGGAGTCTGCGGGGGCGCGGCCCCGACGACGTGGTGGTGCGGGCCGACCCCGGTCCCCGGCCCGGCGACGGCGGTGGCGACGACGGCCCCGTGCCGGGCACCGGGCGGGGTGTGCGGGTCTGCGTGGTGGACTCCGGGGTCGAGCGCGACCACCCGGGGGTCGGGCCGGTGGCCGGTTCCTGGGTGGTGGTCAAGGACCCGGAGTCCGGTGACACCGAGGTCAGGGAGACCGACACCGGGGACACCTGCGGGCACGGCACCGCGTGCGCGGGGATCATCCGCCGGACCGCCCCGGAGTGCGAGCTGTACAGCGTCCGGGTCCTGGGGGAACGGTTCTCCGGCACCGGGGACGTCCTGCTCGCCGGGCTGCGGTGGGCGGTCGAGCAGGGCTTCGACGTGGTGAACCTGTCGTTGTCCACCACCCGCGCCCGGTTCGCCCAGGAGCTGCACGCGCTGGCCGACCACGCCTACTTCAGCCGCACGGTCGTCGTCGCCTCGGCGCACAACAGCCCGGTGGAGAGCTATCCGTGGCGGTTCGCGTCGGTGATCTCGGTGGGCAGCCACCAGGAGGACGACCCGGACCTGCACCTCTACAACCCCGAACCGCCGGTGGAGTTCTTCGCCCCCGGCCAGAACGTGTCGGTGCCCTGGCTGGGCGGCACGTCGATCCGTACCACCGGGAACAGCTTCGCGACCCCGTACATCAGCGGGCTGTGCGCGCGTCTCCTGTCGGCACATCCCAGGATGACGGCCTTCCAGCTCAAGAACGCTCTTTATCTCTCCGCGGCGAACGTGCGGTTCGGCCCGCGGCCCTCCGATCCGGCAGGAGAGGTCTGTTGACTCCAAGAACCGAATCAGCGTCAGTGACGTCAGTGACTCCGGGAACGGACCAGGACGCTCCGGGAACGGACCCGGGCACGCTGCCGGCGGTGGCCGCGGCCCGGCGCGAACTCCTCCAGTCCGTCGTCGACGTGGCGCGGGCGATCTTCGGCGCGGCGGCGAGCTCGGTCTTCCTGCTGGACGAGGAGGCGGACGAGCTGGTGTTCCAGGCGGTCTCCGGACAGGGGGAGGAGTTCCTGGTGGGCCGCCGTTTCCCGGCCGGGCGCGGGATCGCGGGCTGGGTGGCGACCTCGGGCGAGCCGATGGTGGTGGACGATCTCACCGCCGACCCGTCCTTCGACCGGTCGCTCGCCGAGTCCACCGAGTACGTGCCGAACGCGCTGATGGCGGCACCGCTGATCAGCGAGGGCCGGGTGCTCGGCGTGCTGGAGGTGCTGGACCCGTCGCCGTGCGCCCGTACGGACCTGCGGGAACTGGACCTGCTCGCAATGTTCGCCCGGCAGGCCGCCGCAGCGCTGCGGGTGGTGGCGTACGCACCGGCCGATGCCGGGACGCCGGGCGCGGGCGGCCGCCTGGACCCCCGTCAGCGGACGGACGCGCTGCGGCTGCTGGGTAGTCTGGAGCAGCTGCTCCGGGAGCCGTGCTGAACGACGGGGAGCCGTGGCGTGCGTCCGGAAGCCGAGCAGTGGCGAACGGCGATGACGGAAGGACCGCGCACGTGCGGCTCGCTTTTTCGACCCTCGGGGTGCCGGGCATGCCGATGGCGGATGTCGTCCGGCTCGCCACCGAGCACCGCTATCAGGGCGTGGAGCTGCGCGCCCATCCGGAGGAACCGGTGCACCCGGGCCTCTCGGCCTCCGGACGGGCCGCCGTTGCCGGGGAGTTCAAGAAGCATGGCGTCGAGATCCTGACCGTGGCCGGATACGCCCGGGTCGCGGCCGAGGGCGACGACGACCCGGTGCTGGCCGAGATCGCCGAACTGATCGAGCTGGCCCACGACCTGGGCGCGAGCAACGTCCGGGTCTTCCCGGGCGGCGGCGGCCAGGACCCCGCGACGACCGACGAGACGGCCGCCCGGAGGCTGGCCGCCGCCGCGCCGCACGCCGAGGACCTGGGCGTACGTGTCCTGCTCGAAACCCATGACTCGCACCGGGCGGGCGCCGACGTGGCCCGGGTCGTCGGCACGGTCGGGCACCGGCGGATCGGCGCGCTGTGGGACGTCATGCACACCTGGCTCGCGGGCGAGCACCCGGCCGCCGGCCATGCGGTGCTGGCCCCGCACCTGGGCTACGTCCAGGTCAAGGACATCGCCTCGGCGGACGACCCGACGCCGCTGCCGCTCGGCGCCGGGGTACTGCCGCTGGCCGCCTGCCTGGACGCGCTCGGCGGGGACGCCTGGGACGGCTGGGTCTGCTGGGAGTACGAGAAGCGCTGGCACCCGGCGGCGGCGGAACTGCCGGGTCTGCTGGCCGCCGGGCGGGACCACCTGCTGCGGTTGGGGGCGGCGGGGCGGTAGGGCGCCTGTCGGCTCCCCGCACGGCAGGACGGCGGACGGAAGGACGGTTGGACGCCCAAACGGCACTATGGGCGTGCCGGGCGGACGAGCGATGGGCGGTGAGACCGCAAAGCTTCCCTGAAACCGCAGCTCAGGAAGAGTGGAGTGGTCCCCGCGCAGGCGAGCGACCACGCGGTCGAAAGGACAACAGCTTGCAAGGAGACACCTCCACGGCTACGTCGTACGCTTGAGGGGAGCGCCTGCCGACCAAACGGGCGAACTCCCGCGTCGGGTCCCCATCCACTGCGGCGACATCGGCGAGCGGTCGACCGACACGTCTGACGACTCCGACGAGCGACACCGTCTTCCCGCAGCCTGGAGATGCGGGTGAAGAACGGGGAGGACGACACGCCGTCAGGGCGCCATTCTTCGGCGCGGCCGTCAGGGCGCCATTCTTCGGCGCGACGGACATTCCTTCGGGGCTCAGCACCAGCCGTGCGTTTCAGCTAAGGAAGTGAAACATGTCTGTGCAGGTCAAAGAGCGTAGCCGAGTTCCCACCAGAAGCCCTGGGGCGCCATACTCCGACGGCGTGGCCGGCGCATACCTCGCTGAGTTGATCGGGACCTTCATCCTGGTCTTCGCGATAACCGCCACCGCCACCTCCGCCGGCCTGGCGCGCACCATCGTCGGACCGGCCTACGGCTCGCTGGCCGTCGTCCTGGCCAACGGACTGACGCTGGCCGCACTGGTCGGCGGCCTCGCCCACGTATCCAGCGCGCACTTCAACCCGGCCGTCACCGTCGCGATGGCTGTCATCCGCAAGTTCTCGTGGCGGCATGTCCCCGGATACGTCGCCGTCCAGATGATCGGCGGGATCCTCGGTGCCCTCGCCACCTGGGCCATTCACGGCAACGCCGCGCGGGCCACCACGCACCTCGGTGCCACCAACCCTGCGCCTGGGGTGGGCGATGGCCGTGCTCTGGTCGTCGAGATCCTGATCACCTTCGTACTGGTCCTCGTGGTGACCGCCGCGGTCACCGACAAGCGGTTCCCGGCCCCCGTCGCCCCGGTCGTGATCGGCTTCGCCCTCGCCGCAGCGGTCTTCATCGGCGGCCCCAGTGACGGAGCCGCGGTCAACCCCGCCCGCGGTCTTGGCCCGATGATCGCCGCCGGCTCGTTCAGCGGCTGGTGGGCGAGCCTGGTAGGGCCTGTGATCGGTGGTGCCCTCGCCGCGGTACTTTACGACCGATTCGTCCGCAGGGGCCAGCCCTCAGCAGTTGAGCAGGTATCCAAGGCGCGCGCCGTCGGCAGCGGACGAGTACGCAGTCGGCGCGTGTTGTAGGCCCGGGCGACCTCGTCCACCCCCGTCGCGGGCCGGTGCGGTTCCTACCCCGATTCGGTGTGCCAGCCGGAACGGACGTCCCCACGCCGAACCGGGCCCACCGCGCCTGGGACGCAGCGTGCACCCCCGTTCCCTCTCGGCGGTGTCATCCGACGCGGTGGCAGGGGCACACGCACCACCGCGTCTCAATGGGCACCTCCCACTCCGGAGCCCCCGCCCGACGGGTGACACCCGGCCCCGGACACTCCCCGTGCTCGCCGATCCGGCACGCGGGCGCGAGCCCTTCCCGGGTGGCCGGTGCGGGCGCGGTCACGGCTGCTCGCCGTATGGGCGAATGCGGCGCTGTTCCCGGCACGGGGCGCACGCGGACAGGCCGATCCCGGGGCCGGAGCCCTGCTCGATGACGTCGACCAGAACCGCGGTCCCGGACGGACCCTTGTGCCAGTGGCACCAGCCGAAGCCGGGCCGCACGGGCGGCTTCGACTGCGCGGGCCGCGTGGTCATCGCGCCCCCTTGCACCGGCACGGCGGGAGCGTGGTCGACAGGGCCACAGTCCTGGCCGGAACGACTTCGGCCTTCGGACGGATCACGCGCGTCCGGCCGTGCCGGTCGACCTCGTACACCTTGATCGTCATCACCACGTCGACCCCTGGTTCCTCTCGATACTCATGGGGCGCAGACTTCTGCGGATCTCCTCTGCCGCACCGTAGGGCGCGGTACAACCGTGATGGGCACGCAAAGTGCGTGCCCTGTTCGGGAGACCTTGATGAACGCTGGCCGCATCGGTCGCCGCATCGCCTACTGGCGAGAGCGTCGTGGCCTCACACAAACCGACTTCGGGCGGCTGATGGGACAAACCCGTAGATGGGTGCAAGATCTGGAGGGCGGTCAACGGCAGCAGGATCCGCGCCTGTCGGTGGTCGTGAAGGCGGCCGAAGTACTGCGGATCCCCCTGGAACAACTCTTGACCGACACTCCTTCACCGGCCGCGACTCCCGGCCAGCCGTCGGCAGAAGCCGCGGCTGTCATCGACGTGCTGTACAGCGGTGCGGAGGAAGACACTCCCCCACTGCCGCTCGACGTGTTGCGCCAGCGTCTCGTCTACTGCTGTGAGGCGTTCCAGGCTTGCCACTACCTGGCGCTCGGCCGCGAGCTTCCCGCCCTCGTCGTCGGCTCTGGCCGTACGGCCGCCCGCGCAGGCGACGAGGCAGCGGAAGCACACGTTCTCCACTCCCGGGTACTGCAACTGACGGCAAGCTTCCTCCACAAGTACGGGCAGGCGACAGCCGTGCAGGCTGCGGTCGTCGCAGACCGGGCCCTGGCTGCGGCAGAACAGTCCGGGGATGCGGTGACCATCGGTGCCGCATCCCGCCGGGTCGCCAAGTCCCTTGCCTGCCAGAGGCAGTCCGCAGCAGCCGTCAGCTTCGCCGTAGCGGCGGCGCGGCGCCTCCAGGACGACCTGTCAACGGCCGGACCGCTCGGTCTGTCGACCCTCGGCATGCTGTATCTGTCGGCCGCGGTCAGCGCGTCCGCCCAGGAACGAACGGCATCCAGGGTCCGGGCCGCTATCGAGCACGTCGATCAGGCCGGCGAAGTGGCCGACCAGCAGGGCGCGGACTTGAACATGGACTGGACGAACTTCGGCCCGACGAACGTCGCGCTGCACCGGGTGGACATCCTGGCCCGTTTCGAGGACGGCTGGTCGGCATTGGACGCCGCGGAGGCCGTGACCGATGCGGATGTACGAAAGCTGAGGAATGAACGTCGGGTTGGGCACCTCATCACGCTGGCCCGCGCTCAACTCTTGACACGGAAGAAAGAGGCTGCTGCGGCCTCTCTCGTTCAGGCTGCCAGGCTTGCCCCTGAAGAGTTCCGGGGCAGGCCCAACACCATGGCGCTGGTGAAGGACGTTCTTGCCGCAACGCACGCCCCAAGCGGCGAGTTGCGCGCGCTGGCCGCCCGATGTGGACTCCAGGCATGACGAGAGTGCTGTATCTCATTGCCTGTGCGGCCGGCCCCACCGAATACGTCGACAAGGGAGTGGGCTTGGCGCAGGCACGGGGGTGGGACACCTGCCTGATCCTGACGCCGTCGGCTGCCCGCTGGTGGGAATCGCGCCTCGGTGAGCTGGAAGCGCTGACGGGGCATCGAGTGCGGTCGCAGTACAAACTGCCTGGGGAGCGGGACGCGCTACCGAAGGCGGACGCCATGCTCGTGGCCCCGTTGTCCTGCACGAGCCTGAACAAGTGGGGCGCCGGAATCGCGGACACCCTGGCGTTGGGGCTGGTCTCCGAGGGCGTGCACCTGGGGGTTCCGGTGGTGGCCATGCCTTACTTCAACCAGGCGCAGGGGAGCCAGCCGGCGGTGGCCCGCAGCATCGCGGACCTGCGGGCGCAAGGCGTGGTCCTTCTCGACGGACCGGATGGGTACGAGTCGCACCCTCCGAAGCACGGCAAGCCCGCAAGCTTCCCTTGGCACCTCGCGCTGGATTCGGTCGGCTGCCTTGTGGGTCCCCCTGTGTAGGTGGCCTCCGCGCATGCGTGGGTGGCCGGACCGGCGCGCGCGGGACGGGCTGGCCGCGCTGTGCGTTTCCGCGCAGGCGGGGGGCGTTCCGGTACCGGAGGCGGGGCCTGAGCTCCCTCCCGACGGCAGCATGTTGCCCCGCCGGCTGAGCAACTCGTGCTGCTCTCTGGCGGAGCGCCACACGCGGCCGCACGTTCACCAGTACGTGGCCGATATGCCCAGGGCACCCCAGCACGTCGCTGATCAACGCCGAGGTGTTGCCGCGTTCCTCCGGCGCTCCGGCATCGAGTGCGAGCCGTTGGACTCGGTCGTCGTGGCGGTCAGCGAACTCCTGTCGAACGCCGTGCTGTACGGCGGAACGGACACAGTGGAGCTGTCCGTCGCGTACGACGACCTCCGGGGCAAGGTGCATGTCGTCGTGAACGACCGGACGCCCGGGGCTCGGGCCGAACCGCGCCTCCCCGGAGACGACCAAGAAGGAGGTCGCGGCCTGCTCCTGGTGACGCGCTCGGCGGCAACTTCCTGAACACGCCCTTCGAGTCCGTGGCCACGGCCATGCACGTCTCGGCGTACTCCCTGAAGAGCCTGACCGCGCACCTTCTGCCCCTGCTGGAGGCTGCCGACCGCGCCTCCGTGGTCAGCCTCACCTTCAACGCGACGGTGGCCTGGCCGATCTACGACTGGATGGGCCCGGTGAAGGCGAGCCTGGAGGCGACCAACCGCTACCTGGCCCGCTACCTCGGCGAGCGTGGCATCCGCGTCAACGCCGTCGACTCCGGGCCCATCACCACCATGGCGGGCAAGGGCATTCCGGGCTTCGAGACCCTGGCCGAGGCGTGGCCCGAGCAGGCCCCGCTGGGTTGGGACACCTCCGACGCTTCCCCGGTCGCCGACACGGTCGCTTTTCTCCTCAGCGACGACGCCCGGGCGATGACGGGCCAGGTGCTCCACGTGGACGGCGGCTACAGCGCCGTCGGCGCCTGACTCGCCTCGTCACCAAGCCCCGGGCCGCTCAGCGGCCCGGGGCTCGCGCATTCCTGGTCCGGGTCCATGTGCTCCCGGATGACCAGCAGGGCAGCAAGGGCAGTGTCCAACTCCCCCAAGTCGTCCTCGGGGTGCGCTGAGGTCGCATGTTAAAGGCCGTCAGCATCCTGGGCGAGCGCGAGATCTTGACCAACACCATGCGCATGTACCGCCCCCGCCTCCAGGGACGTCTCCGGGCCCGCACCCGCACTCTCCCCCACATCCGCCACAGCTCCCGTACCCGGCCCCGCATGATCCGCCACCGCCAGATCCGTCCCCGGCACCCCCGCACGCCCCCGTCGCGTCCCCGCCAGTGAGGTGAGGGCCACTCCGCCCACCAGCAGGGCGGCCGCGCACCAGCGCAGCGGGCTCACCGACTCGCCCAGCAGCAGCGCGGCCGAGGACATTCCGAAGACGGGGACCAACAGGGTGAACGGGGCCACCGACGACGCCGGATGATGGCGCAGCAGGTAGCCCCAGGCGCCGAAGCCGAAGACGGTGGTGATCCACGCGACGTAGACGATGATCCCGGCACCGCTCCAGTCGAGCCCGGCCAGCGCGGCGGCGTCGCGGTCCCAGCCCTCGAAGACGAGGGAGAGGCCGAGCAGCGGCAGGACCGGCACCGTGGAGACCCAGACCATGAAGTTGAGGGAGTCGGGCGGGGCCGCCTTGCGGGTCAGCACGTTGGACACGCCCCAGCAGGCAGCCGCCGCGATCACCAGGACGAAGGCGAGCACCGGCCCGCTCGTCCCCTCGTCGACCGCCGCCACCCCGATGCCCGCGAGTGCCACGGCCATGCCCAGCATCCGTACCCTTCCCGGCCGTTCACCGAGTGCCAGTGCCGCGAAGAGGGCCGTGAACACGGCCTGGACCTGGAGCACGAGCGAGGAGAGACCGGCGGGCATGCCGCGGTCCATGCCGATGAAGAGGAGCCCGAACTTGGCCACACCGAGGACCAGGCCCACGCCCACGATCCACTTCCAGGCGACCTTGGGCCGGCCGACGAGGAAGACCGCCGGCAGCGCGGCGACCAGGAAGCGCAGGGCGGAGAAGAGCAGCGGCGGGAAGTGCCCGAGGCCGACCTCGATGACGACGAAGTTCACACCCCAGATGGCGGCGACCAGCACCGCCAGGGCTATGTGGGAGGGACGCATGCACCGAGGATCACCCGCGCCCACCATGTAGCACCAGCACCGATCCCTTCATGGTGGAATTCAGCGATGCTGAAGAATCGGTGAGAACCCCCGGAGGCGACGGTGCTCGATCTGTCCCGACTGCGCGCACTGCACGCGGTCTCCGTCCACGGCTCCGTCGCGGGCGCCGCCGCCGCGCTCGGATACACCCCGTCGGCGGTCTCGCAGCAGATCACCAAGCTGGAACGGGAAACCCGTACCACCCTCCTCGAACGCCGCGGGCGCGGCGTCGCGCTGACCGAGGAGGCGCTCCACCTCGCCTCGACGGCCCAGCGGCTGCTGGCGATCGTGGAACAGGCGGAGACGACGCTGGAGGAGCGCCGGGGGCTGCCGACGGGACGGCTGTCGATCGGCGCGTTCGCGTCGGCGGCGCGCGGGCTGCTGCCCGGTGTGCTGGCCGGGCTGGAACGGGACCATCCGGCACTGGAGGTCCGGCTGACCGAGGTCGATCCGCATCTCTCGGTCGACCTGGTGGCCAAGGGCGTGATCGACCTGGCGGTCGCGCACGACTGGGACATCGCCCCGCTGCCCGCCCCGGAGGGCGTGGCGCAGGCGTTGATCGGCGGCGACCGCTGCGACCTGCTGGTGCCCGAGGGCCACCGGCTCGCGGGGCGGGACGGGGTACGGCGCGAGGAGCTGGCCAAGGAGCGGTGGATCTGCCAGCCGCCGGGGAGGGTCTGCCACGACTGGCTGGTACGGACGCTGCGGGCGGCGGGGCACGAGCCGGACATCCGGCACCAGGCGGAGGAGAACCACACCCAGCTCGCCCTGCTCGCCGCCGGTCTCGGGGTGGCGATGATCCCCCGGCTGGGGCGCGGGCCACTGCCCGCGGGCGTGGTGGCGGTGCCGCTGGATCCCGTACCGGTACGGCGGCTGCACGCGCTGTGGCGTACGGAGGCGGCCCGACGGCCCGCGATCACGGCGGCGGTGTCCGCGCTGGAGGCGCACGGGGCCGCGCTCGGCCTGGCGTGAGGCCGTCGAGGGCCTCGGGGGACTTGAAGGCGGGGACGCCCGGGGCCGGGCCGCCGGGTTCCCGGTCGCCGCCGGTCGCCTCGCCCGTCCGCCGGATGCAGTCCACGTCCTGCGCGGTGAGGCTCTCGACGGGCGTCGCGGGCTCCTCGCTCAGCCGGTGCCGAACATCTGAACGGCGCCCCAGATCATGAACGCGAGAATGAGGGCGAAGACGACGAAGACGAAGACCAGGGCGATCCGGGGAATGCCCTTGGCGCGCACGCTCGCCCCGGTCGTGAGGTTCTCCGCCGCTGTCATACGGAACGTCCCGGACTTCATCCTGCCGGAGCCTCGTACCCAGTCGCCGTCGCTGATGGCCCCCTCCACCCGGTATCCGCGCATCTCCACCGGGACGAGCTGAACGCGGTTGCCGGAGTCGTCGTACCGCTCGACGCGGAAGGTCCACACCGCCTCGGAGGTGTCCCGCTGCTGCTCGGTCCGGAACTGGACGCCGTGCACCTGCCCTTCGACGACGCTCATGGCGTCGGAGGGCGGTTTCGGGGGCGGGGGCGGGGGCTCCGGTGCGCCGCGCCGCCTCGGGGCCCCGGCACGCGGACGGTCACGGAAGCGCTCGTCCGGCGGGGGCGGCGGACGGTCCGGCCGGGGGCTCCGACTGCCGTCGCGGCGGCTGGATTCCTCGTCGAATCCGCGACGGCTCCCGCGATACCCGGAGCCGTCGTCGTACCCGGAACCGTCGTCGAACTCGCGACGGCTCTCGGGACGGCTCGCGCGGCGGCCGGAGCCCGCGTCGAACCGATCGCTTCGATCGTTCTGGTCGTGCCGATCACCCCGGGGCCGGCCGCAGCGCGCGCACGTCCAGGCGCCCGTCGGTACCTCGGCGCCGCATCCTGGGCACGAAGTCACGGAATCACCCCGGTCGTCACTCGACGGTGTGCCCGCCCGGCAGTACGTCCGGCAGCAGCGCACCCGTCGGCAGTGCGTCCGGTCGAGGCGGGCGGGGCCTGTTCCGCTGATCCCGGTCCTGCTGCCGGGCCTTGCCCGACGCGGAACCTTCAGCCATGTGCACTTCTCTGACCTGCTGCGTCGCCGTCACCCTCCGGCATTTCGGCGGGACTCCGGCCGCGGCACGGTCGCGTCGGTCCCATCGGTGGGCCGCCGACCGGCGTCGCCCGGTTCCGCGGTCTCGATGACACGACCATTCTCACCCCTGTGGAACCCGGCCGCGCGGCGAACGGAGCCGGGCCGGACCCCAGCGGCCGGTCCGGGCCGGCCCCCGCGACGGGACCGGGCCGAATCCCTGCGGCGGCCGGTCCGGACCGTCCGGTCCCGCGAGGGCTCCGGGCCCGTCGGCGCCGAGCCGTGTCGCGGCACCGACGGGCCCTGCGCATTTCCGCCCACACCTCCACGTGTCATCGCCCGTATCGGGCCGGACCCTTGACCGGAAGTTATTTTCTGGATATCCGTGCTCCTTGGAAGTTTCTTTCACCACCTCGTTCCCGATCCCCGAGCAAGGCCGAAGGAGCTCACGTGCCCCACCGCACCTCCAGACGCACGCTTCTCACCGTCACCGCCGCCACCGCCGCGGTCGCCGTCACGGGCGGGGTCGCCGCCCCCGCCGGCGTGGCCTCCCCCGCCGCGGGCGCCCAGGGGGCCGCGCGCGGCGGCCACCCCGCCGGGCACCACAGGTCGGCCGCCACCACCAAGCGCCTCAAGCGGCTCATCTCCCGCATGAGCCTGGAGGAGAAGGTCGGGCAACTCTTCGTGATGCGGGTGTACGGGCACTCCGCCACCGCGCCCGACCAGGCCGACATCGACGCCAACCTGGCCCAGATCGGGGTCCGCACCGCCGCCGAGCTGATCGCCAAGTACCACGTCGGCGGGATCATCTACTTCGTCTGGGCCCACAACACCCGCGACCCGCACCAGATCGCCGACCTCTCCAACGGCATCCAGCGCGCCGGGCTCGCCGGGCCCACTCCCCTGCCGCTCATCGTCTCCACCGACCAGGAGCACGGCATCGTGTGCCGGGTGGGCGAGCCCGCCACGCTGCTGCCGGGCGCGATGGCGCTGGGCGCGGGCGGTTCACGGTCCGACGCGCGCCGGGCCGGGCAGATCGCCGGTGCCGAACTGGCCGCGCTCGGCATCAACCAGAACTACGCGCCGGACGCCGACGTCAACGTCAACCCGGCCAACCCGGTGATCGGCGTGCGCTCCTTCGGCTCCGACCCGCGGTCCGTGGCCGGGATGGTCGCCGCGCAGGTGAAGGGGTATCAGACCGGCGGCGTCGCCGCGACGATCAAGCACTTCCCGGGCCACGGCGACACCAGCACCGACAGCCACACCGGTCTGCCGGCCATCACCCACACCCGTGAGGAGTGGGCTGAGCTGGACGCGCCGCCGTTCCGGGCCGCGATCGCCGCGGACATCGACTCGATCATGACCGCCCACATCGTGGTACCGGCGCTGGACCCGTCCGAGGACCCGGCGACCCTGTCCCGCCCGATCCTCACCGGCATCCTGCGCGAGGAACTCGGCTACGACGGGGTCGTGGTGACCGACGCACTCGACATGGAGGGCGTACGGACGAAGTACGGCGACGAACGCGTACCGGTCCTCGCCCTGAAGGCGGGCGTCGACCAGTTGCTCAATCCGCCGAATCTCGCCGTCGCCTGGAACGCCGTCCTGGCGGCCGTGAAGAGCGGCGAACTCAGCGAGGACCGGCTCGACGAATCGATCCTGCGCATCCTGCGGCTGAAGACGAAGCTCGGCCTGTTCGACGACCCGTTCGTCAGCCACAAGGACGTGGACCGGGTCGTCGGGACACGCGCCCACCTCGCCGCCGCCGACCGGATCGCCGAGCGCACCACCACCCTGCTCGCCAACGACGGCGCGGTGCTGCCGCTCTCCCGCCGCTCCCACAAGAGGCTGCTCGTGGTCGGCGCCGACCCGGCCTCCCCGTCCGGCACCACCGGGCCGCCGACCACCACCCTCGCCACCGCGTTCACCGAACTCGGCTTCACGGCCACG
Organism: Streptomyces sp. NPDC002476; assembly: GCF_042889785.1. Taxonomy (NCBI): domain Bacteria; kingdom Bacillati; phylum Actinomycetota; class Actinomycetes; order Kitasatosporales; family Streptomycetaceae; genus Streptomyces; species Streptomyces sp. NPDC002476. The sequence continues at coordinate 16,253 of NZ_JBIARH010000053.1, forward strand.
GCGTTGTCCACCGGCACCGCGCCCACCCGGGCGAGGATCGACGAGGCGGTGGCCGCCGCCCGGGGCAAGGACGCGGTGGTCGTGGGGACGTACAACGTGTCCGCGACCAGCTCCCAGCGCACCCTGGTGAGCGCCCTCGCGGCGACCGGGATCCCGGTGATCACGATCGCGATCCGCAACCCGTACGACATCGCGCAGCTGGCGGGCACCGGGTTCGCGGCGAGCCTGGCAGCGTACTCCTGGACCGACGTCGAACTGCGCGCCGCCGCCCGGGTCGTCGCCGGGCACGCCCGCCCGCAGGGCACCCTGCCGGTGCCGGTGCAGCGCGCGGACGATCCGACGCGGGTGCTGTACCCGGTCGGATACGGGCTGCGGTACTGACAACCGGTCCCGGAAAGCCCAAGGGGAGGGGGTCGCGCACCGCGCGCGGCCCCCTCCCCCCGTACACGAACCGATTACGGGCGCACCCCGTGCTCGTTCACCACGTCCCGGCCGTCCTGCCGGACGTCGAGCCGCGCGTCGAACTTCGCGAGCGGCTTCGCCTGCGCCGGGTCCTGCTGCACGGCGGCCGGGGCGACGCCCGCCCAGCGCAGGATGGCCGCGGTGGCCTTCACCCGGTCGTTCTCGGGAAGCTGCGCCACGTTGGAACCGTGGTTGCCGCCGGGCACCGTCATCACGTAGCTGTCCCGCGCGCCCGCGCCCAGCCGGAAGCGCTCGGCGCCCCACGGGTCGTTCTCTCCGTAGACGTAGAGCATGCGGTGGGCGCGGTGCTTCACCCAGGTGTCGATGTCACGCATCGCCCACGGCCGGAACTTCATCGGGATGTCGCGCGGCACGAAGTTGCGCGGCGGCTGGTACCCGTAACGGCTGAGCCCGCCGAGCCACGGCTGCTCGATGTCGGGCGAGCCGAGCTGGGTGCCCGCCTGGTAGTAGTACGGGGTGTACCGCTCCAGGCCCTGGTCGGTGTAGGCGGAGAAGCCGGAGATCGCGTCGACCGAGTCCCAGATCGCCTGGTCGGGGGCGGACTTGGCGTCGGCCGGGACGGTGTCGCAGTCGGCCAGCAGGCTGTACTGCCAGAACGCCCAGATGTAGTCCATGACGACGGCCTCGTAGGCCCGGTCCAGCGAGCCGAGGGTGCCGAAGGTGTAGCCGTTCGCCTCGGCGTACTCCCGGAACCTCTTCTCCAGCGGTCCGCGGCGGATCAGCGCCTCGCGCTGCACCCCGTTCAGCCGGTCGCGGCACTCCTTGGTGCCCACGTTCGCGAAGAACCGGTCGTACGCCGAATCCTCCCTGTTCACCACGTCGTTGGGCGCGACGTACGCGATGACGCCGTCCATGTCCTCCGGGTGGAAGCGCTCGTAGTACGTCGCGGTCATGCCGCCCTTCGAACCGCCGGTGGTCAGCCAGTTCTTGGTGTAGATCCGTTTGAGGGCGGTGAAGACGCGGTGCTGGTCGTCGGCGGCCTGCCGGATGTCGAGATCGGACCAGTCGGCGGGCGACGGGCGCGACGGGGTGAAGAACCGGTACTCCAGAGAGACCTGGTTGCCGTCGACGATCCGGGTCGGCTCGGAACGGCTCGGATTCGTCGAGACGTTGTAGCCGCTGGTGTAGAAGACGGTCGGGCGGGACGTGTCCTTGTGCAGCAGGGTGAGGCGCTGCTGGAACGTGCCCTTGGACGGGCGCCGGTGGTCGACCGGCTGGGTGTATTCGAGGACGAAGTAGCGGTAACCCGCGTAAGGCTTCTCCTCGATGAGACTCATTCCCGGGATGGCCAGAATGCGGTCCTTGATGTCCGCGTTCGTACCGCTCTCGCCGCTGGTCGCGGCCCGGGACGTGGCCGGCTGTGCGGCGGTGGCCGCCCCGGCCGTGGCCCCGGTGGCGCTCACCGTGCCGACGAGCACCGCGAGCGACAGGACACCTCTGAGCGCCTTGTGCATGCACCCTCCCCAGGATTCACGACAGTCATCGCGAACCTAGCGGGGGCAACACCCCTGCCGCCAGACCCGGTTGGCGACCGAAAAGGAGGCCGGAGGCGTCAGCAGAGGATCCAGCCCGTGGAACCGGACTTCCCCTCGACGAGGGCCGAGGCGCGGACGCACCGGTTCAGCGCGTGGACCGTCACCGGACCCGCCTGCCTGGCGTACCGGCCGCTGTCGACGACCGGCCTGCCACCGCGCGGCTGGATCATCACGGACATCGCGCGCTTCGGACCGGGCTTCCTGGCGATCACGACGGCGCAGGCGTAGGCGCGGCTCTTGTAGACGCGCAGCTCGCCGGTCTTGAACGGGACCGTCTTCGCCAGGCGCCCGGCACAGGACGTCGCGGCGTCGGCCCTGCCGGTGACGGTGCCGGTGAGCATCAGCGCGAGGGCGGTCACGAGCGACAGGACGACAAGGCGCACCAGCACGCCCCCACCTGTCCGCCCGGCCTGTCCGGCCCCACGCGTCCGCCCGGCCTCACCCGTGCCCGCGCTCATCGGCGACCCACACCCCCGATCCATCCCCCTGGCCCGCCCCCGATCAAACACGCGCGCCTTTACCCGACACCTGTACATACATGCGTACGACGCAGCAGTCCGTCCGGAGGTTGCATCCGGCACGCTCTTCCCGGCGCCCGTAGCCGCACCCGGCAGCCGTACCGAGGACGAGTCCCGCTCACACCCCCGCGGGCTCGTCCTCTCCCACGTCCTCCCCCATGCCTTCCCCTGTGAAGGTGCGCCACAGACCGGCGTAGTGGCCGTCCCCGGCAAGGAGTTCGTCGTGCGTGCCGTCCTCGACGACCCGGCCGTGGTCCATCACCACGACCCGGTCGGCGCGGGCGGCCGTGGTCAGCCGGTGGGCGACGACCAGGGTGGTGCGCCGGCCGGCGAGGCGGTCGGTCGCCTGGTTGACCAGGGCCTCGCTCGCCAGGTCCAGGGAGGCGGTCGCCTCGTCGAGCAGCAGGACGTCCGGGTCGACGAGTTCGGCGCGGGCGAGCGCGATCAGCTGGCGCTGCCCGGCGGACAGGTTGCGGCCCCGCTCGGCGACCTCGTGGAGGTAGCCGCCGTCCAGGGTGGCGATCATGTCGTGGGCACCGACCGCCCGCGCCGCCGCCTCCACCTCCGCGTCGGTGGCCTCCGGCCGCCCGTACGCGATGGCGTCCCGGACCGTGCCGACGAAGAGGTACGCCTCCTGCGGCACGACCCCGAGCCGATGCCGGTACGCGGTGAGGTCGAGGCGGCGCAGGTCGGTGCCGTCCGCCGTGACCCGGCCGCCCGTCGGGTCGTAGAACCGGGCCACGAGCTTGACCAGGGTGGACTTGCCAGCCCCGGTCTCGCCCACGAACGCGACCGTCTGACCGGCCGGGATCCGCAGATCTATGCCGGACAGCGCCTCCTCGACGCCCTCGACGCCCTCGGTGTCCGCTGCGTCCCGGACGGCCCCGGCGCCTTCGGAACCACCGGCTCCGGCGTGGCCGTCATCGGCGCCGTCGCCGCTCCCGTACGCGAAGGACACGTTCTCGAAGGCGATCTCGCCGCGCAGCGACGGCACGTCCAGCGGTTCGTCCGGGGCCCCGGTGGAGGTCGGCTCCCGCAGCAGCTCCTGGATGCGGCGGAGCGAGACACTGGCCTGCTGGTAGCCGTCGAAGACCTGGGAGAGCTGCTGCACCGGGGCGAAGAACAGATCGATGTACAGCAGGTACGCGACCAGGGCACCCGCGGTGAGGGTGCCGTTGTCGACCCGGCCCGCACCGACGATCAGCACGGCCGCGGCGGCCACCGACGACAGCAGCTGCACGAACGGGAAGTAGACCGATATCAGCCACTGCCCACGGACCCGGGCCTCGCGGTAGTGGGCGCTGCGCTCCGCGAACCGGCGCGCGCCGTCGTGCTCGCGGCGGAACGCCTGCACGATCCGCAGCCCGGAGACGGACTCCTGGAGGTCGGCGTTGACCACGCTGATGCGTTCCCGGGCCAGTTCGTACGCCTGGACGCTCTTGCGGCGGAAGAAGTACGTGCCGATCGCCAGCACCGGCAGGGTCGTGAAGACGACGAGGGCCAGCTGCACGTCCAGCACGAGCAGGGCGACCATGATGCCGAGGAAGGTGACGACGGAGACGAAGGCCGTGACCAGACCGGTCTGGAGGAACGTGGACAGCGCGTCCACGTCGGTCGTCATCCGGGTCATGATGCGGCCGGTCAGCTCGCGCTCGTAGTAGTCCAGACCGAGCCGCTGGAGCTGCGCGAAGATCTTCAGCCGGAGCGAGTAGAGCACCCGCTCGCCGGTGCGGCCGGTCATCCGGGTCTCGCCGATCTGGGCCGCCCACTGCACGAACACGACGATCAGGGCCAGCGCGGACGCCGCCCAGACCGCGCCGAGCGCGAGCCGCGTGACGCCCTGGTCGATGCCGTGCCGGATCAGCACCGGCAGCAGCAGCCCGCCGCCCGCGTCCACCGCGACCAGCAGCAGGCTCACCAGGAGCGGCAGCCCGAAGCCGCGCAGCAGCCTGCGCAGCCCGTAGGACTCCTCGGAGCGGACGGCCCGCCGCTCGTCGATGTCGGGGGTGTCGGTGGCCGGTGGCAGCGCCTCGACCTGGGCGAGCAGTTCGGGCGTGGCGGGCATGCCGGCCGCGCCGTTGTCGCGCGGTTCGTCCTTGCGGACCCACAGGCGGGGGCTGATGCCGCGTTCCGCGTCGTACTCCGCGTCGAGTTCGGCGTCGAGCTCCTCCTGGAGCGCGCGGTCGTCCTCGGCGGTGGTGGCGGGGGTGGCCGGCCGGTGTCCGGGCGAGGTGCCGCCCAGCTCGTCGGGGTCGGTGAGCAGGCGCCGGTAGAGCGCGGAGCGGCTCTCCAGTTCGGCGTGGGTGCCGATGTCGGCGAGCCGCCCGTTCTCCAGGACGGCGATGCGGTCGGCGAGGCCGAGGGTGGAGCGGCGGTGGGCGATCAGCAGGGTGGTGCGCCCGGCCATCACCTGCCGCAGGGCCTCGTGGATCTCGTGCTCGACCCGGGCGTCGACGGCGGAAGTGGCATCGTCGAGGAGGAGCAGCCGGGGGTCGGTGAGGATGGCGCGGGCGAGCGCGACGCGCTGGCGCTGGCCGCCGGAGAGGGTGAGTCCGTGCTCGCCGACCTTGGTGTCGTAGCCCTCGGGCAGGTCTGCGATGAACCGGTCGGCCTGGGCGGCGCGGGCCGCCTCCTCGATCTGCTCCTGGGTGGCGCCGGGGAGCCCGTAGGCGATGTTGGCACGGACGGTGTCGGAGAACAGGAAGCTGTCCTCCGGTACGAGGCCGATGGCGGCGCGCAGCGACTCCTGGGTCAGCTCGCGCACGTCGTGGCCACCGACGAGGACGGCGCCGTGCGTCACGTCGTAGAAGCGGGGCAGCAGCAGTGAGACGGTGGACTTGCCGCTGCCGGACGCACCGACGACGGCAACGGTCTCGCCGGGCTCGATGGTCAGCGAGAACCCGTCGAGGACGGGGCGGCCGTCGGCGTAGCCGAACCGTACGTCGTCGAACTCGACGCTCGCCGGGGCGTCGGCGGGCAGCTCCTTGGTGCCGTCCTTCATGGTCGGCTCGGTGTCGATCAGTTCCAGGACGCGTTCGACACCGGCGCGGGCCTGCTGGCCGACGGTGAGGACCATGGCGAGCATCCGGACCGGGCCGACGAGCTGGGCGAGGTAGGTGGAGAATGCGACGAACGTGCCGAGGGTGATCTCGCCCCGGGTGGCGAGCCAGCCGCCCAGGGCCAGCATCGCGACCTGGCCGAGCGCGGGCACGGCCTGGAGGGCGGGGGTGTAGCGGGAGTTCATCCGGATCGCCCGCAGTCGCCCGGCGAACAGCTTCCGCCCGACCTCGCGCAGCTTGCCGGTCTCCTGCTCCTCCTGTCCGAACCCCTTGACGACCCGGACCCCGGAGACGGCCCCGTCGACGACCCCCGCGACGGCCGCGGCCTGCCCCTGGGCGTACCAGGTGGCCGGGAAGAGCCGGGCGCGGGAGCGGCGGGCTATGTACCAGAGGGCGGGGGCGACGGCGAGCGCGACCAGGGTCAGCGGTGGCGAGAGCCACGCCATGATCACCAGGGAGATGATGAACAGGAGCACGTTCCCGATGGTCATCGGGAGCATGAACAGCAGCCCCTGGATCAGCTGGAGGTCGCTGGTCGCACGCCCCACGACCTGCCCGGTGGACAGCTCGTCCTGCCGCTTCCCGTCGAGCCGGGTGATCGTCCCGTACATCTCGGTGCGCAGGTCGTGCTGGACGTCCAGGGCGAGGCGTCCGCCGTAGTAGCGCCGGATGTACGTGGCCGCGTACACCAGGACGGCCGCGGCCAGCAGGAGCCCGGTCCAGACGGCGAGCGACCTGGTGTGGTCGCCGACCACGTCGTCGATGATCACCTTGGTGATCAGCGGGACGACGGCCATCACCGCCATGCCGGCGAGCGACGACCCGAGCGCCAGCAGTACGTTGCGCCGGTAGCGCCATGCGTAGCCGCTCAGCCGTCGCACCCAGCCCGGGGCCCGCGCCGCGCCCGTCGCGCCGCCTCCCGCGCGCTTCGCGCCCTCCGCGTCCCCTGCGTCCGTCACCGGTGCCCTCCCGATCGACCTGCTCTACCGGAAGGCACCAACGCCGTGGGCAGCGGATTTCATCCCGCCGCAACGAACACGGGGCGGTTCGGGACCTCGGTCGCAGGTCGGCTCGGGCTTCGGCCGGAGGCTGTCCGGCTCAGAGGTGGAGGCCGGCGCCCGGGCGGTCGGCGGCTGACCACCCGGGCGGATCGGCCGACAGGCCGGTCGGCGGATCGGCTACGAACGCGGCGTCGCGGTGAGCATCCGCACCGCCGGAGCCTCCGGCACCGCGGGAACCGCTTCCTGCGGGCCGGCGGGCGGGGCGATGGTGGTGGTCTGCTTCGCGGCGACGGCCGGGTTCAGGTCCTGGTGGACGGCGCGGGCGACGGCCTGGATGGTGTTGATGCCGGCATGGCCGCGGCGGCGGGCGACGCGGCGCCGAGCGCGACGGCGAGCGCCCGACGCGGTATTCGGGTCGTACCGGGCTGATTCACGTGGCGTTCCCCCTGGACTGTTGAGTCCGGCGCGCCCGTGTTGCCCGCACGGCGGGCCGGGGTAGGAATGTGCTTCCGCCGACGGAACGGGGAGAGAGCATGTCGGACGACCGGCCCACCGACGCCCAACTGTGCGGGCGGCTGTACGCCGCCCTGGAGGTGCTCCAGCGACTGGGCGACATCGACTTCCGTGCGCTGAGCCGCGAGAACACCAGGCTCAGGGCCTCGAAGAGGCCCCGCACGGAGATGACCACACCGCTGCACACGGTCGGCAAGTCGCTGCACTGGGCCCGGATGCGGGGCAATGGCGCCGCGGCCGGCGCCGTCTTCCGGACGATCCCGGACCTGATGCCCTCCGCCAAGGATCTGCCGGGCTCCCTCAACCCGGACCAGCAGCAGGAGTTCCTCCGCGGCCGGGAGGCGGGGCTCGAAGCCATCCAGAAGATCACGGGCGCCGCCGGAGCAGCCGTCGCGCCGTGAACGGCCACCGGGCCGCGCCGGGCCCCCGAGCCATCCGGTCACCGGGCCGCACCACCCCTTCGGACACCGGGCCGCGCCGGCCCCTGCCGCCCGCCCCTCACAGGTGCGTCGGCTCGAACATCCTCAGCCGGGCGGGCAGCACGACCACCGAAGGGCCCGGCTCCGCAAGGGACTTCGCCAGGTCGGCGGCCAGCGTCCCGGGGTTCGTACGGATCGCCGGGACGCCGAAGGACTCGGCGAGGGCGACGAAGTCCGGGCGGGAGAGTTCGGTCGCCGCGGCCTCGCCGAAGGCGTCCTTCATGTACTCGCGCAGGATGCCGTAGCCGCCGTCGTCGACGATCAGCCAGGTGACCGGGAGGTCGTACTGGCGGGCCGTGGCCAGTTCCGCGATCGAGTACATCGCACCGCCGTCGCCGGACACCGCCAGGACCGGCTTGGTGGGGTCGGCGACCGCCGCGCCGAGGGCGGCCGGAAGTCCGTAGCCGAGACCGCCCGCGCCCTGCGCCGAGTGCATCGTGTTCGGGTGGCGGGCGTCGAACGCCGACCACGCCCAGTAGGCGAGGATCGTCATGTCCCAGAAACTGGGGGACGTGTCGGGCAGGGCCTGCCGGACGGCGGCCAGGAGCCCCTGTTCCAGGGCGAGTTCCTGTCCGGCGAGCCGGTCCCGTACCGCTTCGAGCACCGTGCGGACGCGGTCCGCGGCCGACGGGTCCTCACGGCGGCCGACCGACTCCAGCAGGTCGGACAGGGCCTCGCGGGCATCCGCGTGGACACCGAGCGCGGGATGGTTGGCCTCCAGCTTCCCGGCGTCGGCCTCGATCTGGATCACCCGGCCGCGCGGGCTGAACGTGTGGTAGTTCGAGGAGAGTTCACCCAGCCCGGAGCCGACGACCAGCAGCACGTCGGCGGATTCCAGGAAGTCGGTCGTGTGCCGGTCCTCCAGCCAGGACTGGAGGGACAGCGGGTGCTCCCAGGGGAAGGCACCCTTGCCGCCGAAGGTGGTGACGACGGGAGCGTCGAGCCGTTCCGCCAGCGCGAGCAACTTGCCGGAGGCGTCCGAACGCACGACCCCGCCGCCCGCGACGACCGCGGGACGTTCGGCCTTCGCCAGCAACTCGGCGGCCACGGAGATCAGTTCGGGGCGGGCGTGCGGCGTGCGCGGGGTGGCGTCCATCGACGTGACGACGGGCAGGACGGTCTCGGCGAGGAGCACGTCCTGCGAGATCTCCACCCAGACCGGCCCGTGCGGGGCGCTCAGCGCGGACTCCCAGGCCGCCGCGATCGCCGACGGAATCTGCGAGGCCGTACGCACGGTGTGGACCGACTTCACGATGTCACGGAACGACGTCTGCTGGTCACGCAGTTCGTGAAGGTAGCCATGACGCCCGCCGCCCAGGCCCGCGACCGGGACCTGGGCGGCGATCGCCAGCACGGGCGCGGAGGCCGCCGCCGCCTCCTGGAGCGCGGCCAGCGAGGTGAGGGCGCCCGGCCCGGTGGAGAGCAGCAGGGGCGCCGCCTCGCCGGTGATCCGCCCGTACGCGTCGGCGGCGAAGCCCGCGTTGTTCTCGACGCGCAGCCCGACATACGTCAGGGACGAGCGGCGCAGCGCGTCGAACAGGCCCAGCGCATGCTGTCCGGGCAGGCCGAAGACGGTGGTGGCACCGAGACCCTGGAGGGTCTCGACGACGAGGTCGCCCCCGTTGCGCCCGGGCGGAGGGGCCAGGGCGGCCGCGATCTGCTCGGGGCCGTGCCTCGGCCGCTCGTCGTGGTGGCCGTGGCTCACTTCGCGCGGGCTTGTGCGATCTGGCGGGACATGACCGTGGTCAGTTCGTACGCCGTGTGGGAGGCGGCGACGGACGTGATCTCGGCGTGGTCGTACGCGGGGGCGACTTCGACCAGGTCGGCGGAGACCAGGTTGCAGGAGGCCAGTCCCCGGACGATTTCGAGGAGTTCGCGCGAGGTGAGGCCACCGGCCTCGGGGGTGCCGGTGCCGGGGGCGTGCGCCGGGTCCAGTACGTCGATGTCGATGGAGATGTACAACGGCCGGTCGCCGATGCGCTGACGGAGCTGGTCGGTGACCTCGTCGACGCCCCGCCGCATCACATCGGCGGAGGTCACGATGCCGAAGCCCATCTTCGCGTCGTCGTCCAGGTCCTGCTTGCCGTAGAGCGGGCCGCGCGTGCCGACGTGGGACAGCGCGGAGGTGTCGAGGATGCCCTCCTCGACGGCCCGGCGGAACGGGGTGCCATGGGTGTACTCGGCGCCGAAGTAGGTGTCCCAGGTGTCGAGGTGGGCATCGAAGTGCAGCAGCGCGACCGGGCCGTGCTTCTTCGCGACGGAACGCAGCAGCGGCAGCGCGATGGTGTGGTCGCCGCCGAGCGTCATCAGCCGGGCGCCGGTGGAGAGGAGGTCGTCGGCGGCGGACTCGATCGTCTCGACGGCCTCGTTGATGTCGAACGGGTTCACGGCGATGTCACCGGCGTCGGCGACCTGCGCGAGCGCGAACGGCGAGGCGTCCTGCGCCGGATTGTACGGGCGCAGGAGGCGCGACGCCTCACGGATCGCGTTGCCGCCGAAGCGGGCACCCGGGCGGTAGGAGACCCCCGTGTCGAAGGGCACGCCGACGACGGCGACATCGGCGGCGCGGACCTCGTCGAGGCGGGGCAGCCGGGCGAACGTCGCGGGGCCTGCGTACCGGGGGACGCGGGAGGAATCGACGGGACCGCGCGGCGTTTCGTTGCTGCTCATGGCGGGGGCCTTCCTGTGGCTCGTGTCTCGTATCTCGGGTCTCGGGTCTCGTGTTCGCACGCACTCGCCGCCCGGCGGCGGGGGCGGGTGGCGGCACACGGCGTACGCGGTGGCGCGCCCCGTCATGCGTCACGTCGTGCGCCCTGTCCGCCTAGGGCGTGTGTTCGAAAGTCCCGTCCGGCCCGCGACGCCTTTCGGGCGGACGACGCGTACCACCGGTGCACGGTCGTGCGTGCCGTACGCAGGCGTGCGTGGGAACGACGGTAGGTGGCCCGCGCACGGCGGTGAAGTGTACGTTTTATCCATCATCACCGTATTCGATGGATGGTTCGTCCATGTCGCAGGCCGTGTCGCAGGCCCCGGACGGGGTCACTCCGCCGCCCACTCCCCCGATTCCGCTCACGGAGCTGCTGGCCCGTGCGGAACTCGGGCTGCGCCGGATCGCGGGGCCGGCCGAGGCGGAGCTGTTGTGGGTGCACACCTCGGAGATGGCCGATCCGTACCCGTATCTGCTCGGCGGGGAGCTGCTGCTGAGCGCCGGGGTGCTGCTCAAGGACCCGGACGCGTACGTGTCCCGGCTGGTGGAGGCGGGAGCGGCAGCGCTGGGATTCGGGGTGACGCCGGTGTTCGACACGGTTCCGGGGGCGCTGATCGAGGCGTGCGACCGGCACGGGCTGCCGCTGGTGGAGGTGCCGCCTCGGACCCGGTTCACGGCGATCGCGCGGGCGGTGTGGCGGCTGATGGCCGAGGCCCGGCACCGTGAACTGCGCCGGGTGACCCGCGCCCAGCAGGCGCTGGCCTCGGCGGCGGCCCGCCCGGACCCCGTTCCGGCGGTACTGCATCAGCTGGCGGCGCAGTTGGAGGGCCGGGCGGTGCTGCTCTCCGCCGACGGCGAGGAGCTGCATGCGGCGGGCCGCCGCCCGGCCCCCGACGTCGGCGAGGCCCTGACCCGGCTCATCCGGGTGGTGTCCACCACCACGCGCCCCGCGCCCGCGTCCGCCACCGACACCGTGCGCGGGGCGCACTTGTCCGCGTACGCGCTGGGCGGAGGCCAGGGCCTGGTCCTGGCGCTGGCGACGGAGCGGCGCGCGGCGGGCGATCACACCGTGGCCGGGGTCGCGGTCGTGCTGCTGTCGTTGCTGGCCGCCCCGCACCAGGGCGCCGACGCGGCGGGCCGGTCAGCCGCCCTGGTGCGGCTGCTGCTGGGCGCGGCCCCGGAGGAGGTGGCACCGCTTCTCGGCGCCACCGAGGAGTGGACGGTGGTGCACGCCCGCCGCGCCGACGACGGCCCCGTCGACCCGCTCACGGCGGGAGCGCTGGGCGCCGCGTTCGGCTCGGCCCTGGTCGACGCGGGCCGGGGCCGTGACGCCGTGCGGGTGCTGGTCCCCGGCGACGCGCGGATCGCCCCGCAGCCGGGCTGGACGCTCGGCGCCTCCGCCCCCGCCGCGATCGCCGCTCTCGAAACCGCCGACGGGCAGGCGTCCCGCGCCCTGGGCCGTGCGGCGGCGACCCGCGCCCCGCTGGTCCGTCACCGCGCCGGCACCGGTTCCGGCCTGGCCGCACTGGTCCCGCCGGACCGGGCCGAGGCGCACGCCCGCGCGCTCCTCGCCCCGCTCACCGAACCACTGGCCGAGACCCTGCGCTGCTGGCTGAGCCTGCACGGCAGCTGGGACCGCACCGCGACGGCCCTCCGGGTCCACCGCAACACGGTCCGCCAGCGCATCGCCCGTTGCGCGGCGCTGCTGGACGCGGACCTGGACGACATGGACGTACGGACGGAGCTGTGGTTCGCCCTGCGGACGCGCTGAACGGCCGCGCACGGGAACCTGTACGGGCTCGGACCCCGCGCACGCCGTACGCGAGCGGACGCCGTGACCCCCGGGCGCGAATCGCCCGTTCCGTCACCGCAGGCCGAGGCAGGGCAACCAGTCGCGCGGGGCGTCGTGGACGACGGTGAGCAGGGCGCTCAGGGCCCCCGGGGCGCCGACGAGCAAGGAGGTCCGTGATGCGCCCGAGGTCCGGGAGGCACCGGAGGCCGAGGCGAGCACGGGGGCGGAAGCGACCGCAGAGGTCGGAGCGGGCGCGGTGAGGGCGGCGGGAAGCCGCCGCACCAGGTACTCCGCCATCCGGGAGCGCAGCACGGTGGCGGCCGGGAGGCGGGCGTGCCGGTGGAACGCGTCGGCCACCACGAGCACGCCCGCCGCGCCGTGGCACAGCCAGAGCCGGTCGGCCAGGAGGGCGCCGACGAGGTGGACCTCCTCGTCGTACCGCTCCGCGAGGGTGGTGAACGCGTCCGCCGCCCAGTCGGCCAGACTCCGGTCGCCCAGTGCGTCCGCCGCGTCCCAGAGGGCCCAGGTGACACCGGGGTTTCCGCAGCACCACGCCTGACGGGCCCGGACACCCGCGGGCGGCGGGCCGTCGAGTCCGGCGCCGTCCCAGCTCCGGACGGACCGGGCGTCGTCGAACGACTGCCGCACCAGCCAACGAGTGGCACCGCGCAGGGCGTCCAGCAGCTCGGGCCACGGGCCCACGTGGCGGACGGCGGCGGCGAGTGCGGTGACGAGCCCGGCGACGCCGTGGCCCATCCCCGTGTTGACCCGGCCCTGCAACCAGCCCAGGCGCGGATGGCCGGGGTACTGCCCGACACGCAGCCGGTACAGGTCGCCGCTGTCGCACAGCTCCGTCAAGTGCGCGGTGAACGGCATGAGTTGGCTGCGCTTCGGCTGCGGCGTGCCGACGCACAGCGCCAGCAGGGTGCCGGACGGCCCGCCGACGAGGTCGTAGTCGCACAGCCCGACGTCCACGGTCCGCCATGGGCGTCTCCATGCCTGGTCCAGCAGGTGGTCGCGGAGTCTGTCGGCGGCCCGGTGCAGGGACGGGTGGATATGGGCGCCGAGCCTCAGCCCGGCCAGTGTCCCGGCCAGCCCGCCGTCGTACAGGCCGCAATGACCGGGCCCGTGACCGATGGACCGCGCCCACGCCTCCACCGCGCGCTCGGCACTCGCCCCCGCCGCCCGTCCCGCGCCCGGCCCCGCCGCACAGCCGGCGCTCGGCCCCGCCGGACCGCACGTCTCCGCCACGAGGCGGGCCAGTACGGGAATGCCGGGATCGGGAGTCGCGCGCCCGGCCCCGCAGAAGTCGTCGAGAAGTCGGACGGCGATGTCGAGCACGACGCTGTCGAGCGGGGCGGTGCCGGACACGGCGGTATCGGACGCCGCGCGGTGCGGCGGGGCCTGGCTGCCTGGGTGCATCGGAACTCCTCGTCGAGGAGCCACCCGGAACGGGTCGGGTCCGGTGACTCCGTTCAACTCAACAGTGGACAGCTGATGTCCGGATGCTGATGTCCGGATGCGGAGCCGCCGGCGCAGGACTCCGTGTCTCGTGGATCGGTCACGGCAGGGCGACGTTGTCGTCCAGCCAGTTTCCCGCTTCGGTACCGACTGAAAGAGATATTGCAATTATTCGTATTTTGGACGGTTGTGCGCGAGGCGCAGCTCGCGAGCAGCACGCAGCCGTTCGCGCCGTCGCGCGAGCCGGAGGCGCCCGACAACGAGCCGAAGAGTTCGGACCGCTCGCCGTGCGACGGACAGGTGTGACGCGGTCCGCTCGGCCCTCGGGGCCGCCTGGCTCGCGGATCCGGGCGCCGACCACCGGTCCCGGACGGACGGCCCTGGACAGCGGCAGTGACCGCCGGGTAACTTCTGACATTATCTGAGCAAGCGCTTAGCCAGTCCGGCAGGAGCCCGGCTCACAGCGGACCGAAGCCAACCGGGGCCGGCCGAACCCGCCCGCAGATGATCAAGGAGGCACCCGTGCGCCGTACGGTATTCGACGAGGACCACGAGGCGTTCCGGGAGACCATACGCGCCTTCATCGAGGCCGAGGTCGTCCCCCACTACGACGAGTGGTTCCAGCAGGGCATCGTGCCGCGCGAGCTCTACGGCAAGCTCGCCGAGCTGGGCCTGTTCGGCATCAACGTGCCGGAGGAGTTCGGCGGCGCCGGTCTGGAGACGCACAAGTTCGAGGCCATCCAGTACGAGGAGACCGCCCGCGCGGGCGTCAACTTCGGCGGTTCCGGTGTGCACGTGCTGCTCGCCCTGCCGTACATCAAGATGCTGGCCGCCGAGGACCAGAAGAAGCGCTACCTGCCGAAGTTCGTCTCCGGTGAGGAGATGTGGGCCCTCGCGATGACCGAGCCGGGCACCGGCTCCGACCTCGCGGGCATGAAGACCACCGCCAAGCTCTCGGACGACGGCACGCACTACGTGCTCAACGGGTCCAAGACGTTCATCACGGGCGGTGTCCATGCCGACCGCGTGATCGTCTGCGCCCGGACCTCCGCGCCGACCGCCGAGGACCGCCGCTTCGGCATCTCCCTGTTCGCCGTCGACGCCAAGTCCGAGGGCTACTCCATCGGCCGCAAGCTCGACAAGCTCGGCCTGCGCACGTCCGACACCGCCGAGCTGGCGTTCGTCGACGTGAAGGTGCCCACTGCGGACCTTCTCGGCGAGGAGAACAAGGGCTTCTACTACCTCGGCCAGAACCTGCCGTCCGAGCGCTGGGGCATCGCCTACGGCGCGTACGCGCAGGCCAAGGCCGCCGTCGCGTTCGCCAAGCAGTACGTGCAGGAGCGCACGGTCTTCGGCAAGCCGGTCGCGTCCTTCCAGAACACCAAGTTCGAACTGGCCGCCTGCCAGGCCGAGGTGGACGCCGCCGAGGCCGTCGCCGACCGCGCACTGGAGGCCTTGGACGCCGGTGAGCTGACCGCCGCCGAGGCCGCGTCCGCCAAGCTGTTCTGCACCGAGGTCGCGCACCGCGTCATCGACCGCTGCCTCCAGCTCCACGGCGGCTACGGCTACATGAACGAGTACCCGATCGCCCGCCTCTACGCGGACAACCGGGTCAACCGCATCTACGGCGGCACCAACGAGGTCATGAAGTCGATCATCGCCAAGTCGATGGGCCTGTAGGACGGGCGCGTTCCTTCGATGAGCACGGCACTCGACTCCCTGCTCGATCTGCTCGACCTGGAGCAGATCGAGCGGGACATCTTCCGGGGCACGAGCCGCTCGGCGGTCATCCCCCGGGTCTTCGGCGGCCAGGTCGCGGCCCAGGCCCTGGTCGCCGCGGGCCGTACCGTCCCCGGCGACGGAACAAGCGGTTCCGACCCGTCCTCCGGTCAGGGGCTCGCGGTCCCGGCCGCCCATTCCCTGCACGCGTACTTCCTGCGGCCGGGCGATCCCGGCGCGCCGATCGTCTACGACGTCGACCGCATCCGGGACGGGCGTTCCTTCACCACCCGCCGAGTTGTCGCCGTCCAGCACGGGCAGCCGATCTTCCACCTCTCGGCGTCGTTCCAGAGGTACGAGGAGGGGCTGGAGCACCAGGCTCCGATGCTGCCCGCCCCGGACCCGGAGACACTGCCGACGGCCGAGGAGATGCTGCCCCGGTACGCGGACCGCTTCAGCGACCCGGGGGTGGTGGACCGGCTGATCGAGGCGCGTGCCGCGGTCGATCTCCGGTACGTGGACGAGCCGCCGTTCGCCACGGTCGGGCAGCCTCGCGAGCCCCGCTCGCAGGTGTGGTTCCGCACCAACGGCAAGCTCGACGACGACCCGCTGCTGCACGTCTGCATGGCGACGTACGTCTCCGACATGACGCTGCTGGACTCGGTACTGCTCGCGCACGGGCGCGGGGGCTGGGCGGTCGGTGACGTGGTCGGGGCGAGCCTGGACCACGCCATGTGGTTCCACCGGCCGTTCCGGGCCGACGAGTGGCTGCTGTACGACCAGGAGTCGCCGTCCGCGTCCGGCGGCCGCGGCCTCGGCCAGGCCCGTATCTACACGCGGGACGGCCGGCTCGCGATCACGGTGATCCAGGAGGGCGTGGTCCGCGTACCTCGGTGACCGGGACATGGGCACGGGCCGACCCCGGCGTCGGCCCGTGCCGCCACCGGGTCGGCGTGCGGCCGCCACCGTGCGGCGGCTCGATGCCGCCCGTACCGCCCCGTGCCCCGCCCCGCAACGGCCGCTGCCCCGATCGTTCCACCGGCCGGGGGACGGGCCGGACCGGCACCGGAAGCGTCGCGCTCCCGCCCGGCGCCCGGTTCAGAGCAGTCCTGCCGCGTCCAGGAGGTAGTCCGTGAGCGGGTCGTAGAAGCGGGGATCCAGCACGTGGTCGTCCAGCGGCACGACCACCTGGAGCGTCCCCTCCGCCTCTCCGAGGAACAGCGCCGGGTCGTTGCAGTCCGCGTACCCCACCGCGTCCAGCCCCCGCTGCCCCGCGCACCCCGCCCAGCCGTGGTCGGCCACCACCAGGTCGGGCAGCGGGCGGCCCTCCCGTTCCAGACCGTCCAGGATCGCGGCCATCGGGGCGGGCGAATGGGTGTGCCAGAGCGTCGCGCCGCGCTCCTGCACCGCGACGTCCGCGAACTGGAACACCATGCCCTCGTCGGCCACCAGCCCCGACGGAATCCGTACGATCTCGCATCCGGCGGCCCGCAGCGCCTGCGCGGTCTGCCGGTGCACGTCGAGAAGACCTCCCGGGTGCCCGGTCGCGAACAGCACCCGTTCCGAAGCCTCCGCCGCCTTCCGCAGCCGCGCCGCCATCCGCTCCAGGGCGGCGACGGTCAGCTCCGGGTCGATGGTGTCCTGCCCGAACCGGTGCTCCGGGTCGTCGCTGACCCCGCAGCGCTCGGCCATCACGGCCAGCACATCCTGCTCGTCGCACCACCGGTCGCCGAGTTCCAGTCCCAGCCAGTAGTGACGGTCGCCGTTGGCGAGCTTGCGGTAGTGGGAGAGATTGTTGTCGCGGGGTGTGGCGACGTCCCCGGCGATGCGCGTACGGACGAGGTGTTCGACGAGGGCGGCACGTCTGGGTATCGGCATGAACCCATTGTGCCGTCAGGTGTGCGCAGTGTGCCGGGCTCTTGCTGTGACAGGGCCGTCCCCCTCCGCTCTTCTCCGCTCTTCTCCGCTCTCCTGCGTCGGCCCCTGCCACCCCCGTCCTCACCCGCCGGACCGGGCGTCGGCCGGACTCCCGGGCTCCGGGCAGCCGCGCCCCGGGCTCCGGGGAGCCGCGCTCGGGGAAGGCGCTCAGGGAAGCCGCGTCGAGTACGTGATCTTCTCCAGGTGGTAGTACCGGGCGACGCACTGCCCCGGCCACAGCCTCTTCCCGTTGCCGCCGAACGGCTCCCCCATCCCGCTGACCGACACCGGTGTGTACGGCAGCACTCGGGCCCCGCGCGCCGCTCCCTCCCGCAGTGAACGGTCCTGGCGGTCCCAGCGCTGGGCGCGTACGTCCATCTGCTGTTCCAGCCGGAACAGCGGGACGGCGAGCCCGACGCAGGTCAGCGCGCACAGGGCCGCCGCGACCGCCGCCGACACCGTCACCGTGCGCACCCCCGTAGCCGTGCGCGCCCCCGTAGCCCGTCGGCGGGAGCGCCGTGCACGCCCCAGCAGCGCACGCCCCAGCAAGGCTCCGGCGCACACCAGGAGCAGCACGTACAGCAGCAGGAAGTCGCCCCAGACGCGGGGCGCGTTCGCCACGTTCCCCCCGAAGGCGGGGAGGGCGACGACGGTGCAGAGGTATCCGGCGATCAGGAAGGCGAGGAAGCCGACGAGCAGGAGGACGAGGGGGCGGCGTCCCAGCGGCCCGTCCGGCCACGCATCCCCCGCCCCCTGCCCGCCCCTCTCCCGTTCCTCCGCCCCCCGTCCGTCGCGTCGTACCAGCAGTCCCAGCAGCACGCCGGCCGCGACCGCCCCCAGGTACTGCCACGTCGTGAGGACCGTTCCCAGGATGTCGCCGAAGGACCGCAGCGCGTCGCCCAGCGCCTGTGGGCCGAGGATGGTGGTGGAGTCGGCACCGAACCGTTCGCGGCGGGTGCGCGCGCCCGGTGAGAGGTACAGGATGGCCGCCCCGATCACGACCCCGGCGACGGCGACCCCGCACCATACGCGGGTACGGGTCCGGGCGGGCCCCGGAACCGCCCGGTGACTGAGCAGCAGGACGGCCGCGAGAAGGACGAGGACGACGACCGCGGTCTCCTCCGACAACGTGCCGATGAAGACCCCGGCCACGAGCGCGACGCCCAGCGCGAGACCCCGCCCCCGGCGGGTCCGCGCCCGCAGCAGCGGAATCACGGCGGCGCAGGCCAGGACCGGTGAAACGGTGTGCGAGACGGAGGAGGCGGGCCAGTAGAACACCTTGTACGTGTTCGACGTGGCCAGGAGGAACACGGCCGTGGCCATCGCCGCCACCAGCAGGACGAGGCCGCGGGGCGCGGTCAGCCGGGCCCTGCCGAGCGCGGAGGCGACCAGCGCCCAGAGGACGCCCAGCATGACCACCCCGCTGACCAGGGCGAACCACTGGTGTCCGGCGACGCCGAAGGCTCCGTACGCGACGACGAGCAGCGAGTTGGCGACCCGTCCGTTGTCCTGGAGGTAGAACTTCGCGATCATCCCGGCGGCGCCCTCGTCGCGCACGACCGGGAGGAAGCACCAGTCGTCCGCCCCCGGACGGACCAGGCGGCCGATCCAGAAGGCCAGGCCGAGCAGGGCGAGCGGCAGGAGGGCGAGCAGCGGCAGCGCCCGCACCGGGATCCGGTTCGTCACGCACCGGCCCGTACGGTCGGAGTCCGGGGCGGTCCCGGCATCCGGGGCGGCCTCCGCGTCGTCGTCCGGGCGGATCGGGCCCCCGCCCCTTTGTCGCTCGTCGTCGGTGGTCTTCGGCGTTTCCGCGGCCATGTGCGCTGGGACCTTCCGTACGGGGCTCACGCCATACGTGTCTGTGTCACCACACGCGTCTGTGTCGCGATGCGTGTGGCTGTGTGTGGTGCGCCTCGGGGTTCGCGGACGGCGCGGGGGATCAGGGCGCGGTGCGCCCGGCGCGGTTCCCGGCCGGTGCGGTACGTCGACGGGTCAGGTCCGCGCCGGTGCCGATGGCCCAGCGGGCGAGGAGGAACGAGAAGGGCGTGGCGAGGATTCCCGCGGCGAGTGCGGCGACGTTCTTGCCCAGGCCCAGACGGCTCACGCCGATGTAGAGCAGTGTCCCGGTGAGTACGAGATTGACGACGCTCGACAGCGGATACCGGAAGAGGGCCTGCCAGGTCGGCTTCGTCCGGCAGGTGATGTACGAGTTGAGCAGAAACGAGCCCAGAACGCTGATCAGGTATCCGATGACATGCGCGGCCAGATAGGGAATCCAATTGTTCAGCGAGGCGTACGCCGCCAGATATACCGCCGTATTGATGAAGCCGATCGCCACGAATGCGATGAACTGGCGCATCGTACGGAATCCGGACGCGCCGATCGCGGTCGCCCCGGACGGCCGCGCACGTGATCGTTCGACCGCGGGGGCCGGCGGCCCCGGGCGGCCCTCCGTCCGCCGTCCTTCGACCGGCGGGAGTGCCCTCGTCCTCGCCGTGTCGTTCGTTTCACGCACCACGTAGTGCGGACGGCGTTTCGTCTCGCAGTAGATGCGCCCCACGTATTCACCGATGACGCCGAGCGTCGCGAGCTGGATTCCGCCGAGGGCGACGACGGTGGTCAGCAGGGTGGTGTAGCCGGGCACGACGACGCCGTGCAGGGCCACCTCGGCGATGATCCACAGGGCGTATCCGAATGCCGTGAGCGCGAGCGCGAGACCGGCGTGGATGGCCAGGCGCAGCGGGCGGCTGTTGAACGAGATCAGCCCGTCGACCCCGTAGTTGAACAGCCGTCTGCCGCCCCACTTCGAACATCCCGCCGCACGCTGCATGTTCCGGTAGGTGAAGCTGACCGTGTCGAAGCCGATCCAGGAGAAGATCCCCTTGGAGAACCGGTTCGTCTCGGGCATCGCGAGCACGGCGTTCACGGCGTCGCGCGACAGCAGCCTGAAATCGCCCTCCCCGTCCACGACCTCGACGTCCATGCACCGGCCCATGGCCTTGTAGTAGGCGGAGCTGAGGAGGGTGCGCAGGGCGCCCTCCCCGGTACGGTCCCGTCGTGCGACGACCTGGTCGTAGCCGCAGCGCCGTAGTTCCAGCATGCGGGGCAGCAGGTCGGGCGGGTGCTGGAGGTCGGCGTCCATGAGGACGACGGAGTCGCCGCGGGACATGCGCAGCCCCGCGAGCATGGCCGCCTCCTTGCCGAAATTGCGGCTGAAGGAGGTGTAGCGGACCCGCCGGTCGGCGGTGGCGAGCGAGCCGATCCTGAGTCTGGTGCGATCGCTGCTGCCGTCGTCGACGTAACAGATCTCGAAGGTCCGACGGGTCGAGTCGAGGGCGCAGACCAGCGCACGATGAAATGCGTCGATCACCTCGTCCTCATTGAAACAGGGGACAACGACCGAAACCTGACATGTTTTCATTCAAATTTCCCATCAGGCGTGGCGGGACAGCTCAAACCATATGCCTGGCGGTCATCGCAACACCTGATCGACGGAGCCCGCGAAGAAAAAGGAAAGGGAATTTGAGGAATGACCTCCGCGCCACCGCATCAATTCATATATTCAGGGCGACCCGGAGCCGGAAGCACGGCCCCGCCCACGCATGTCCCCCCTGCCGCCGGAGCAGCGGCGTCGCACGGCAGGCGGCAGCTCGAAGACAGCCCTGACGACCTGGGGAGCAATAAGGGCTGTCCCGTAATCCCTGGCGGGCGCGCGACGACAGCTGCGGCACCTCGCCGCGTTGTCGGAACGTCCGCATACATCCAGTATGCGGACG
>NZ_JBIARH010000054.1:0-36073 GCF_042889785.1 Streptomyces sp. NPDC002476
CCTCGCCGCGTTGTCGGAACGTCCGCATACATCCAGTATGCGGACGCCCCTCCGCCTTGCGATGCACCACATCTGACGCCGCGCGCTGGTCCGCCACGGATTACGGGACAGCCCTTAGCCAGAACGTGCCGGTGGCGCTTCGCGAGCGCCCCCGGCCGGAGCCGTACGGGGGCGCGGGGCCCCGTACGGCTCCGTCCGCGGGTCGCGGCCGGGACAACGGTCCGGTGCCCGGGCGACGGCCTCGTCCCCGCGCGAGGGCCGGAGGAAGGCTCCGCCCGCGGACGGCGGCGCGTCGACGGTGCTCGGCGGCCGTTCAGCCCCACCACGGCCCCGTGCTCACGGGGCCGTGGCCCTTCGCGCGAGCCGTTCGCCGAGGACCACCCGGTCGTGCGAATCACTCGCATCCGCGGCCCGTCGCGGAGCCCGGGCTCCGGTACTTTTGGCCGGATGACGACGTATTTCCGCAACGAGCAAGCCGCGAGGGAGCAGCCGGCACTGATGCCCGTGCAGTCCCAGGAGGTGGACGAGGGCTACCGACTGGTCGATCCGAACGGGGTCCTGACGCCCACGGTGGAACACGTGCAGTGGGTGGACAACCACCCGTCGGGTCCGGACACCCACGTGGTCGTCTCGTTCGAGGACGGTACGGACATCGAGTTCCCGTTCGACGTGCCGCTGACCGCCGTCTGGTACGACGAGCGTCGCCCGGTGCGCGGGGCCGACCTCGCCTCCGCCGTCCCCGCTTCCTGGGGCAGGCCGCTCGACCGCTGACGTACGGCCGGACCGGGCCCGCGCCCGCCGGT
Source organism: Streptomyces sp. NPDC002476 (assembly GCF_042889785.1). Lineage (NCBI taxonomy): Bacteria > Bacillati > Actinomycetota > Actinomycetes > Kitasatosporales > Streptomycetaceae > Streptomyces > Streptomyces sp. NPDC002476. The sequence continues at coordinate 804 of NZ_JBIARH010000054.1, forward strand.
TCGCCGTCGGCGCGGGCCCTTCGGATGTCGGGGGCGGGCCCGTCGCGGCACCGCCGCGTGTCCCGGGCCCGGACAACGTGATCCGTCCCGAACCGGCCATCGGGACCCGGCAATCCGGCTCTCCGGACCGAATCGCCCACCCGAAGCGATGTCCCACCCCCCGGCCCTCGGCGCGAATCAGCCGGTGTGCGACTTCCGTTGGTCCCGGAGCAACCTCGGGCACCATCCCACCGTCTTGATCAACAACAAAGCGGTTCGCCGCAAGAGACACCCTGTCCGAGAACCCCCACGAGTGCCCGGGTGCGACCACCAGTCAACTATGCACCGAGTGTATACACGATGTGCATAGAGTCACTGCCGGCGTCCCGGACGCGCGCGAAAGGCTTCCATGCACAGCAAGGCACTGGCACCCGAGTACCAGGGCGCCCTCACCAAGATGTCGGTGAACTCCTCACTCACGGACGTACTCGCCGAAGGACTACGGCACTTGAGGGAGGCCGAGCTCACCGGGTCGCAGCAGGAGGTGGCGCGCTGCGGGCTCGCGGTGGCCGAGGCGCACCGTCGGCTCGGCAACGTCGAGGAGGCGGACCGGGCATGGAAGGCCAGTTACCGGGCGGCCCGTTCGGCGGGCGACCAGGGGGCGATGGCATGGGCGCTGTGGAGCGGCGGGACGCTCGCCCGGCAGCGTGGTGAACTCAGGCTCGCATTCCGCCTGTTGGAGCTCGCGGCCGACATGGGCGAGCGCGGCGGGGACATCGTCGCGCGCGGGTACTCCCTCGCCGGTCTCGCGGAGACGGGGCGGATACAGGGCGACTACCGGACCGTCGCGGCCCTGCACGAAAAACTGCTGGCCGAGGCGCGCGCCCGGGGCGAGGCACGCCACACGGTCTGGGCCCTGGAAGGCATCGCCCAGATCCACCGCAACACCGGTTCGCTGGACAGCGCGCTGGCCATGTTCGAGGAGGCGGCCGAACTGGCCGGGGCCGCGGACGACCGGCGGGGCCGGGCCTGGGCCCTGCGCGGCATGGCCGACATCATCTCCCTGCGGGACGACCCGGAGCGCGCCCTGACCCTGCTCTCGGAGGCCGAACTCACGTGCCGCGAGATGAAGTTGTCCAGCGCCCTGGCGTACAACCACAAGATGCGCGCCAATGTCCTTTTCCGTGCCCGCCGTTACGAGGAGGCGCGCCAGGTCTACGCGCAGGCGCTCGACGAGTTCCGTGCCATGACCGAACCCCGGGGCGAGGCCCTGGCCCGGCTGGGACTGGTCAAGTCGCTCGCCCGACTCGGCCGCGCCCCGGACGAGACCGCCGCCGACCTGACCGAACTGCGCCGCACCCTGGACCGGATCGGCCTGCTCAACGCCCGCGAGATGGTGGACAAGGCGTTCGCCGAACTCGGTGTGGCACCGGCCGATGACGCGGACGAGAAGAGCGGGCGACGATGACCTCTCCGTCCGTGACGCGCGGGCCCACCGCACCGCAGATCCTCGGCCGCTGCCGCGACCTGGTCCGCCCGGAGCTCGCACGTGCCGTGCGCCAACTGCACCCGTGGCACGCGGAGATGGCCGCCTACTCCTTCGGCTGGGACACGGCGGACGGCAGCCCACCGCCGGGTTCGCAGGGCAAGGGGGTCCGTCAGGCCCTCGCGCTGCTCGCCGCCGAGGCCGCGGGCGCGCCCGCGGAGGAGGCCGTGGTCGGTGCGGTCGCCGTCGAACTGATCCATGTCTTCTCGCTCCTCCACGACGACATCATGGACGGCGACGAGACCCGCAGACGGCGCGCCACTGTCTGGAAGGCGTACGGGACGGGACCGGCGATCCTCGCGGGGGACGCGCTGTTCGCGCTGGCCGTGCGGACGCTGGCCGAGGCTCCCGGCCCGCACGGCGCGGCAGCGGTGCGGCATCTCGCCGCAACGCTGGCCGACCTGGTACGCGGTCAGGCCGAGGACCTGCTCTTCGAGTCCCGGCCCTGGACCGGGCCGGAGGCGGTGCGACCGCGGGAGTACCGGTGGATGGCCGAGCACAAGACCGGTGCGCTGCTCGGTTGCGCGGCGGGGCTGGGCGGTGTGCTCGCGGGTGCCCCGTCCGCGACCGTCGACGCCCTTGCCGACGCCGGCCGGCACCTCGGGGTCGCGTTCCAGGCCGTGGACGACCTTCTCGGCATCTGGGGTGATCCGGAGGTCACGGGCAAGCCCGTCCACAGCGATCTGCGCCGGCTGAAGAAGACGTACCCCGTGCTCGCGGCCCTCGCGTCGGACCGTCCTGCCGCCGGGCGTCTGGCGGTTCTCCTCGGCACCGGGGACCCGCTCGACGCCCCGGCCGCACGGCGGGCAGCCGGTCTCGTCGAGGAGGCTGGCGGGCGGGAGGCGACGCTCGCCGAGGCGCACCGGCACCTGGAGGGCGCGCGCCGCAGCCTGGAGGGCGTTCCCCTGGCCCCGGGCGCGCTCGACGAGATCCTCGCGCTGCTCCCGTTCCTCGTCGAACGGGCCGTGTGAGTCCGCTGCGGACGTCCGGCGGGAGGCCGTTGCGGCTCTCCGCACCCGTGCCCGGCACCGGTCTCGGACCGTGCCGGGGCGGGCACCCGCTCGGGGCGGGCCGGTCCCCCGCACCCCGGACGGACCTGCCCCCGACCGGTCCGGGTCACTCCTCGGCGGCGCCGCCGAGGAGTGATGGAAGGTGTACGAAGGATCGGCCGACCGCCGGGCCAGGTGGTCCTCGAAGGAGGTCTGCCGGCGCAGCGTCTCGCCCGCCCTGGTCCTGACCGCCTGTTCGCGTTCGGTGCACCGGATCGCGCGGGCGGCCGCCAGTACTTCCCCGGCGCTCGTGGCCGGGACGAACAGCACCCCGTCCTCGTCGCCCAGGACGATGTCCCCGCGGCTCACCGGGTGCGGGCCGCCCCGGGCCGTGGTGAGGTCCCCGGGCTCCCGATCGTCCAGCCGGACCGGGCCGCAGGGATGGCTGCCGTAACTGAACACGGGGACACCGATCCGCGCCAGTTCCGGGGTGTCCCGGTGCAGTCCCCACACCACCAGGGCCGCCACCCCGGCCGACTCGGCCTCAAGGACCGTCAGGTCCCCGACGCACGCCTCGTCCGTCCGGCCGCCGTTGTCGACGACCAGCGCGTCGCCCCGTTCCGCCGCATCGAACGCCTCCAGGAAGACGTCCACGCTGCCGTGGCGCCGCGTCGGCAGGGCCCGGCCGACGATGCGGTGCCCCGGCGTCACCGCGCCGATGCCCGCCGGTGCGGCACGCAGCAGGACTCCGGTACGGAGGCACGCGTCGGCCACCAGCGGCGTGGACAGGTCGTCAAACGCCCCCAGCAGCACGGTCTCCCTGCCAGTGTGCCGCCGTCCTCCGCTCGAACAGCGGGCGACGGCAGCGGGGTCGGGGCGCGATGCTACTGGGGGCGGACCGGGTCCTACCAGTAGTGCCGCCGCCCGCCCACGGCATGCCCCGCGGTGCCCAGGACCCAGAGGACGAGTCCGATCACGACCAGCACGATGCCGATGGTCCACAGAATCGAGATGCCCGTCACCAGGCCGAGGATCAGCAGAATGACACCAAGGACGATCATGGAGTCCTCCAATCACGCATCTCACTCCAGTATGCGCCGAACACCACGTCGGGGTGACGTGGAACGTCAGTGGCCGGACACCCCTCCCCCGGCCACCGGCCCGGACGCCCTCCCCCCTCGCGGCGCGAGCCCCGGGGCACGCCCGGGGCTCCGCCCGTAGGGTGACTTCCCGCGCATGTCGCCCCCCGAGCCCCGAACGACGCCGTCCCTGCTGGTACCAGCAGGGGAATGCCCAGGCCATCGCATCCGCAGCCCGACCGCACGGCCTCCGGCGGCCAGCCCGGAGCACGCCGGACGCGTCTTCGTGCCGCCCCCCGCCGGGCGCGGCGCGGATCGCCCGGCCCCGCGTCCCGGATCGCGCGCGCACGTCCCGCCCCGCCCCGCGGCGGTCGGCGCAAGCCACGGGTGAACCCCACGCTGCGGGTGTGCGCCGCGTACGCCTGGCGCATCCTCGTCGTGGGGGCCGTCGTTTACGCGGTCTTCTCCGTCCTGGGACGGTTCCACGAGGTGGCGGTGGCCGTCTTTCTCGGCCTTGTCGGCACCGCGATGCTGCGGCCCGTCGCGGACCTCCTCGCCCGTCCGCTGCCCCGGCCGCTGGCCGTCGCCCTGGCCGTGCTCGGCAGCATCGTCCTGGTCCTCGGTATACTCAGTCTCGTCGGCGAGGCGGTGGCGGGGGAAAGTGCGGGGCTGGAGCGGGAGTTCGGTGACGGACTCGAGCGGATCAAACGCTGGCTGGAAGAGGCACCGTTCCGGCTGGACCCACATGTGCTCGACGATCTCCAGTCCCGGATCGGCGAGTACCTCTCCCGTCATCGCTCCGTCGTCATCAGTACGGCCCTCAGCGGGGTGGGGCGACTGGTCGAGGTGGTGACGGTGTTCGCGCTCGCCCTGTTCTGCTCGGTCTTCTTCATCCACTCGGGGGACCGGCACTGGGACTGGTTCTGCGCGCAGCTCCCGGCGACGGCCCGGGACCGGGTGGAGATCGCGGGCCGGGCGGCCTGGCGGACGTTCACCGGGTACACCCACGGCATCGTCCTGGTGGCGGCGACCAACGCCGTCCTCGTCGGGCTGGCCCTGTTCGCGCTCGGGGTGCCGCTGGCGGTTCCACTGGCACTGCTGGAGTTCTTCGCCGCGTTCGTCCCGCTGATCGGCTCGCCGATCGCGCTCGCGATCGCGGCCGTGGTGGCCCTTGCGGCGAAGGGTCCGGTCGTGGCGGTCGTCGTCATCGCGCTGATCGTGGTCATCGGGCAGATCGAGGGCCATCTGCTGCATCCGATCGTGATGAGCTGGGCGGTCCGTCTGCACCCCGTCGTGGTCGCGGTCGCGGTGATCGGCGGCGCCATCACGGCGGGGGTGCTGGGTGCCGTGGTGGCGGTGCCGCTCGTCTCCGTCCTCTGGTCGGTCCGTCAGGCGCTGCGCCGGGCGGGCGGGACCACGCGCACGACGCGCTGAACCGCCCGCCCCGGCGCGCGCTCCCCGCCCCGCCGACCCGGGCACGCCCGGCGCCGCCCCCGACGGGACGCCGCGACCCGACGTCAACGCGGGCTCAGGTGTCCCCGCCTCACCTCCGGGCCCTTGGCGCGTCGACGTGCGCCGTGCCGTCGGCGTCGACGCGGATGTCGAACCGCCCGACCGCGACTTCGAGCCCCTCCACCCGCAACGGCCGGTACCCCTCGGCGAAGGCGGGCACGACCGTGAGTGTGCCGCCCGGCACGTCGGCGGAGAGGCCCAGCACCGAACGGAGGACCAGCACGGCGGAGGAGAGAGGCGGATGGGGTCTCCCTCCTCGAAAGCAGTTGAGAGCTCGGGGAAGGGGCGTCGGTGACCGGCGACAACGCCGGAGGCGGAGTCGCAGGGCGTCGGGAGCCCGCTCTCTATCGCGGGTGAGGTCGTTAGACTCGGCGGATGGCGAAGTACTTCGACGTGCACCCCGAAAACCCCCAGCAGCGCACCATCCGGACCGTGGCCGAGAGCATCCGGTCGGGAGCGCTCGTCGCGTATCCGACGGACTCCTGCTACGCGCTCGGATGCCGGCCGGGCAGCCGTGACGGGCTCGAACGGATCCGGTCGGTCCGGCATCTCGACGACCGGCACCACTTCACCCTCATGTGCCGGGACTTCGCGCAGTTGGGACAGTTCGTCCACATCGACAACGACGTCTTCCGCGCGATCAAGGCGGCGACGCCCGGCAGCTACACGTTCATCCTCCCCGCGACGAAGGAGGTGCCGCGTCAGCTGTTGCACCCCAAGAAGAAGACGGTCGGCGTCCGGATCCCCGACCACGTCGTCACCCAGGCGCTGCTCGCCGAGCTCGGGGAGCCGCTGCTCTCCAGCACGCTGCTCCTGCCCGACGAGGACGAACCGCTGACGCAGGGCTGGGAGATCAAGGAACGGCTCGACCACGTGGTGGACATCGTGGTCGACTCGGGCGACTGCGGCACCGAGCCGACGACCGTCGTCGACTTCTCCGGCGACGAGGTCGAGGTCGTGCGCCGGGGGGCCGGTGACGCGACCCGCTTCGAGTAGCGGAACCGACGGCCGCCGCCCCCGGCGGCTGTCCGGTCACCCCTGTCCCCCGCTATCCGGCCGACAGGTGCCACGGGCACCGGCTATCCGGCTGGTGGGGGCGGGCTCACGGCGGTTCTCGCGGCGGAAAGGAAGGCGAGCTTCGCCTCCACGAGGTCGTCGGGCGTCTCGTGCCGGCGCAGCCGGTCGACGAGGTCCTGGGCCGCGGCGGCGACCTCGGCCGGCCCTTCCAGGAGGACCGTGCCCAGGGCGCGTTCCAGCACTCCGTCGTCGTCCCCGCGCCCCCGGCCGGTCCGCTCGGTCAGGATCCGGGCCTCCGCCGCTTCGAGGAAGCGCACTTAGGTCTGGCGCCGTAGAGCGAGCACGCGCACGGCCGCCTGCTCCTGAAGCGTCATCCGGACCGTCTCCAGGAGCGCGTCGGCCTGCCGTTCACCGGCCCGGCGTGCCGCTTCGGCCTGCCGGATCCCCGCGTTCCGGGTGAACCATCCTGTGGCGACGCTGCCCGCGATCGCCGCCCCCGCGGCGATCAGTGCGATTCCGAGCTCACTCATTCCGCCATCCTCGCGATCGCCCCGGATCCGCGCACCGCACTTGCCGAAGGTGCGGTACGGATCACTTCCGTCCGGCCGGAAGCCGTCGCGCGGTACGATCGGACCATGTCGCTCGACGACGCGAACCACCTTCCCCCATCTGCGGAAACGCCGGATCCAAGCGACCGCTGCACGATAGAATGGAGGCTTGGGTGGACGGGCGACGGGCGACGGGCGACGGGCGACGGGCGACGGGCGACGGGCGACGGGCGAGAGGTCCGTATTGCTGGCCGCCCGGTCGGCGGTGGCCCTGTACCGCCTCCTGGACACCCTCCTCGCCTTCTCGGGCGATGAACGGCTCACCCGCCTCTTCACACTGGTCCCCGGATCCGACTTCGACATCGACACCCTGTCCGTGATCGACGCCGTCAAGGGCCGCGTCCTGCCGTGGGAGGAGGCGTGCCGGCGTACGTACGACCTGGTGCTCGCGGCGAGCCCCAAGGGCGAGCTGGACCGGCTCCGCGGTACGCGCGTGCTGCTCCCTCACGGGGCGGGGTTCAACAAGTCCATTCCGGGCGAGGGCCGCGCCGACTCCGCCTCCGGACTGGACCCCCGGTACCTGGCGCCGAACGAGGACGGCACCCCGATCACCCTGCACGCCCTGGCCCACCCCGACCAGGTCGCCCGGCTGGCCGCCGTCGGCCCCGAGGCCGCCGAGCGCGCCAGGGTCATCGGCGACCCCACCCTGGAACGTGTCCTCGCCTCCCTGTCCCTCCGCGACCGGTACCGGGCGGCCCTCGGCACCGGGCCGCGCACCCTGCTCGTGCTCGCCTCGACCTGGGGTCCGGATTCCCTGCTCCACCGGCGTCCCGGTCTCCCCGCCGAGCTCGCGACTCATCTCCCCCACGACGAGTACCAGTTGGCGCTGATCGCATCCCAACGAACGGAGCCGACTGGGCGAGTACGAACTGACCGAGCGTCTGGCGCCCGCGCTGGACGCCGGCATGGTACTGACGGCTCCGTACGAGGACTGGGCATCCGTCCTGATCGCCGCGGACGCGCTGATCACCGATCACGGCTCGACGGCGCTGTACTACGCGGCGGCCGGTGACCGGCCGGTCGTGCGCGTCCACCGCGGCGGCGGCGAACTGATCCCCGGCAGCCCGATGGACACCCTCCTGGGAGGGATACCGGAACTGGGGGACGCCCGCGATGTGCGCGAGGCACTGGCCGCGTACCGGCCGGGGCCCGGACGCGACGCGGCGCGGGCGGCGTTCGACCGCTGCGGCGAGGCACTGGACCTGTTGCGGACCGAGGTGTACGCCCTTCTCGGCCTCGCCCCGCCCCGTTTCGGCGCCCCGCCCCGACTGCTGCCCTCCCCCGCGGGCGCCGCCCGCGTGCCCGCCGCGTTCGACGTCCACGCCGAGGTCTCCGGCACCGCGATCCGCATCGACCGGCGCCCCGCCGGGCTCGGTACGCCCGGGCACCACCTGGCGGTGGAGCACGGTGCCGCCCGGGAACGGCTCGCCCGTGCGGCCGGTCTGCTCTACCGCCGCGTGCTCCCGCCTGCCGCCGTTCCGCCGGACGCGGCGTGGACGGCGTCCGGGTGGACCCGGCACGCCCTCTCCGAGTACCCGGGCTGCCGCACGGCCGCAGCCGTGCTCTCCGCCGAGCTGTGCGTGCTCGCGCTCCGCGGCGAGGCGCACGCCCGTGCCGTGCTGGTCGGGCCCCGGTCCGAGGACGGTCGCGTCGTGCGCGCCGACCCGGCCGCCGCCCTGTCCGCTGTCCACACCTGGTTGTCCGGCCGGCCCGGCGGGCCCGAGGACGAGGTGCGGCTGACCTGTCGCATCGGCGACCGGGCGTTCTCCGTCCTGGTCCGCCCGGCCACCGACGAGGAGTCCGGGCGGCTGCTCTGAGGAGAGTACGCCCAGGCCCTGTCGTTCTACGGCAGGCGGCAGTTCGAAGAAACGGACTAGGGCGTGTTTCGAAAGTAGCGTCGTCCGCCCGAAGGGCGGGGCCCGCGGCGTCCGGTGCGGTGCGTCGCAAGGCGGAGGGGCGTCCTCGTACTGGGCGTACGTGGACGATCCCGACAACGCGGCGAGGCGCCGTGCCAGACGCCGCGGGCCGGACGGGACGTTCGAAACACGCCCTAGTGCCGCTCCCGGCACTAGCTCTCCTCGCGGCCCAGGCCGTTGCGGTTCCGGATGGCATCCGCGGCGGCGCGGTGCTCTTCGGCCTCCGTGTCCCGTCCCTCGTCACGGGCCAGTTCCGCGAACGCGTCGAGGACTCGAACCTGCTCGAATTCCGAGCTGCGTCGGCGTGCCATCGCCAGCGCCTCGCCGTACAGCCGACGGGCCTCGTCGGTGCGGCCCAGCCGCCGCAGGACGCCGCCGAGCACGAAGCCGGTGCGCGCGGTCATCCGCTCGCGGTGGTCCGCCACGGCTGAGTCGTACGCCTCGGTCAGCAGGCGCTCCGCCTCCTCCAGGTCGCCGAGTTCCGCGCTCGCCTGCCCCATCCGGTAGGTCTGCAGCAGGACCCCGTAGGGGTTGGGGATCGTCCTGTGCACCTCGCGGGAGCGAGCGAAATCGCCGATCGCCGCGTTCCAGTCCCCGCGCGCCGAGTTGAGCATGCCGCGGAACTCGATCGTCGAGGCGTGGAGCTTGCGGTCCCGGACCGAAGGGCCCAGCAGATCGACGGCCGCCAGCGCCCCCGCGATCTCCCTCCCGGACTCGTCCAGTCTTTCCGATTCCCACAGCGGCCGGGCCAGCTGGCAACGCATCCGCACCACCCAGGCCGCGTTGCCGGAACGGACGGCCGAAGCGGCGCCGAGTCGGAAGACCTCGGTCACATCGGACTGGTGGGGGTGGTCCAGCGCGTATGTCCACACGGGCTCGCACAGGGCCACGGCCTCGGCGTCCAGCTCCTGTCCGTGGGCCAGGCGCACGCACGCGTACAGCGCGTGGCGTTCGGCGTGCAGCCAGCGGGCGGCACGCTCGGAGCGCCCGGACCGGACGGCCGGGTCGACGGTCTGCGCCGGGTCCTCCAGCGGCACGTCCGGTGCGCCGGGCACGGGATCGAAGAGGTCCGCGACGACCAGGCGCGGGCCGGCCGTGTACCGGTCGGCGAGCTGGGCCTGCCGTACGTACCAGCGCACCACCCTGGTCCGTGCCTCGGCCGACTCGTCCCGCACGTCGTGGTCGCGGGAGCGGCGCCGGGCGTGGGCGTGCAGCGGGCCGGGCAGGCGCATCCGGCCCGCTTCTCCCCGCCGCTCCGGGGCGAGTTCGAGTAAGCCGGCCCGGTGCAGCTCCTCCAGCGCGTCCTGTCCGGTCCCGGGGCCCCGTCCCAGCAGGGCGGTGGCGGATTCCGTCGTGAAGGTGGGGCCGGGGTGGGCGGGCAGCAGCCGGTAGAGCGCGGCCGCCGGGCCGGACAGGCCGCGGTAGGCCGTGTCCCAGACGCGTTCCACGCCGGGCGACACCCCCTTCTCGTCCAGCTCCGAGCGGAGGTCGGCGACCAGGCGGTCGAGCGGCCGCACCCGGTGGGCACGGACCCAGCGCCCCACGACGTGCAAGGCCGCGGGCAGACCGTGGCAGAGCCGCACCATGCTGCGGGCCGCCTCCGGATCGGCGGTCAGGCGCTGGTCCCTGACGATCAGTTCCAGGAGCTCGGTCGCCGCGGGGTCCGTCAGCGCCGGCAGCGCCATGTCGACGGCGGCGCCGTCCTCCAGGTCGTACAGCGGACCGTGGCTCGCGACGACGACCAGGCTGCCGCCCGACGCCGGCAGCAGGGGAACGACCTCCGAGGCGTAGCGGGCGTTGTCCACGACGACGATCAGCCGGCTGTCGGCGGTCTTCTTCCAGTACTGGCGGCACCGCGCCCTGAACTGGCGTTCCAGCAGATCCGGCGGCACGTCGAGGGAGTCGAGCAGCTGCGCCAGCACCTCGCCGGGGTCCAGCTCGCCGCCCGTCCGGTAGTCGTCCAGGTCGACGGTGAGCACGCCGTCCGGGAAGCGGTCGCGCAGGTTCCGGGCGAGGAGGAAGGCCAGTTCGGTCTTGCCCAGTCCGCCCGGTCCGGTCAGCGACAGGACCAGGGGCCGTGAGCGGCCCCGCCATTCCTCGACGGCGCGGAGAGCAAGCTCCCTCTCGTCCTCGCGGTTGACGAAGTGCACCGGCTCCGGCGGCAGTTCGACCCTCATCCAGGCTCCGATCCGATGGTCCTCACCCGACACTACCCCGATCGGCGCCGTGGCGTCCGGTGCCCGGCCCGCTCCGTCACGGCGGGCCCGGCGGTCGTCCGCGACGGACTCAGCGGTCGTCCTCGGTGTGCCGGGCGGGCCCCGCCCGCCGGGCGGAATCGGGGCGCCGGGCGGGGGCGGCGGTACTCACCGGCAGGAGGGCGGCCCAGCGGGCCGCCTCCTCGCACTGCTCCTGGCGCCGGAGCAGCCACGAGCGGACGGCCAGGGTCAGGGTGGCGGAGAGTCCGGCGGACCCGACCGCCACGGCGGCCCAGGGGGTGAACGGTGCGAGCAGCAGGAGCATCGTCAGGCCTGCGGTCGCCCACCCGGTCAGCACGGCGGCCGCGGCGGGCCGCCGTGATTCCGGGCGGTCCTGCGCCGCGCGCAGGTCGATGCACGCGGGCAGGTACCAGACGTGCCCCGATACGCAGATCACGGCGACGCCGAGCGCCAGGACTCCATGGGACATCGGTCATCTCTCCTTCTGGGAACGGGGCACGAATCCGGTCGTCGGCGGATCAGTGGGATCCGGCGTGATCGAGTGCGGCGATCTCCGGGTGGTGCAGGTCGAAGGCCGGCGACTCGCTGCGGATGCGCGGCAGGGAGGTGAAGTTGTGCCGGGGCGGCGGGCAGGACGTGGCCCACTCCAGGGAGCGGCCGTAGCCCCAGGGGTCGTCGACGGTGACCTTCTCGCCGTACTGGGCGGTCTTCCAGATGTTGTAGAAGAAGGGCAGGAAGGACAGCCCGAGGAGGAACGACCCGATGGTGGAAAGGGTGTTGAGGGCGGTGAACCCGTCGGCGGCCAGGTAGTCGGCGTACCGGCGGGGCATGCCCTGCGAGCCGAGCCAGTGCTGCACGAGGAACGTGAGGTTGAAGCCGACCGTCAGTACCCAGAAGGTCATCTTCCCCAAGCGTTCGTCGAGCATCTTGCCGGTGAACTTCGGCCACCAGAAGTGGAATCCGGCGAACATCGCGTAGACCACGGTGCCGAAGAGGGTGTAGTGGAAGTGGGCGACGACGAAGTACGAGTCGGTGGTGTGGAAGTCGAGCGGGGGCGAGGCCAGGATGACGCCGGTCAGTCCGCCGAAGACGAACGTGACGAGGAAGCCGGTGGCCCACAGCATCGGTGTCTCGAAGGAGAGCGACCCCTTCCACATGGTGCCGATCCAGTTGAAGAACTTCACCCCGGTGGGCACGGCGATCAGGAAGGTCATGAAGGAGAAGAACGGCAGCAGCACGCCGCCGGTGGCGTACATGTGGTGGGCCCAGACGGTGACGGACAGGCCCGCGATGGCGATGGTGGCGCTGATCAGGCCGATGTAGCCGAACATGGGTTTACGGGAGAAGACCGGGACGACCTCGGAGACGATGCCGAAGAACGGCAGGGCCAGGACGTAGACCTCCGGGTGCCCGAAGAACCAGAACAGGTGCTGCCACAGCAGGGCGCCGCCGTTGGCCGCGTCGAAGATGTGCGAGCCGAACTTGCGGTCCATCTCCAGTGCGAGGAGGGCCGCGGCGAAGACCGGGAAGACCATCAGGATGAGGAGGGCGGTCAGCAGCACGTTCCAGGTGAAGATCGACATCCGGAACATGGTCATGCCCGGGGCACGCATGCAGATGATGGTGGTGATGAAGTTCACCGCGCCGAGGATGGAGCCGAAGCCGGAGAGGGCCACGCCCATGATCCACATGTCGGCGCCGATGCCCGGGGAGTGCGTGGCGTCGGACAGCGGGGCGTAGGCGAACCAGCCGAAGTCGGCGGCTCCCTGCGGGGTGAGGAAGCCCGCCGCCGCGATCAGCGACCCGAAGAGGAACAGCCAGAACGCGAGCATGTTCAGCCGCGGGAAGGCCACGTCGGGGGCGCCGATGTGGAGCGGCATCAGCCAGTTCGCGAAGCCCGTGAACAGCGGCATGGCGAACAGCAGCAGCATCACCGAGCCGTGCATGGTGAACGCCTGGTTGAACTGCTCGTTGGACATGATCTGCGTGCCGGGGCGGGCGAGTTCGGCCCGCATCACCAGTGCCATCACGCCGCCGATCAGGAAGAAGGCGAAGGCGGTGACGAGGTAGAGCGTGCCGATCTGCTTGTGGTCGGTGGTGGTGAGCCACGAGACGACGAGGCGGCCGCGCGAGGGGCGGCGGCCGGGGACGTTCCCGGAAGCGGTCCCGGTGACGGGACGGTCGGGGCCCGGCGTGGGCACGGGCCGGGGCCCGGGGGGCTGGGGGCCCTGTGCGGGAGCGGCCTCGCTGCCCTGCGTTTCCATTGCGTCCACCGGACTTGTTCCTCCAGCTGTTGCGGTTCTCAGAACGTTCCCGGCCCCGGGTGCGGGGTCCGGGACGGTCGGGAAGGTCCGGCTGCTCACGGGGGACGGACGGACCGGACCTTCCCGGCGCCGCACCATGCTGCTCGCGGGCGAGGACGCTCCCCAGGGGCCGACGGGCACCTTCCGCGGGGCCGGTCGGCCCTGCGGCGGTCCTCGTGCGGGGCCGGTCGGCCCCGCTTCCTCCCGCGCGAGGGCGTGCACCGCCGGTTCCCCGTCCTCCGGGCTGCCGTAGGCTGACAGGTCGTGGACCGGTTCCAGCCCTGCGGTGATCCGGTGATCAGATCCCGGCGTACGGCGGACGACGTACGGCACACGGCACCAGAGAACGGCGACCCGATGGAAGAGACAGCACCTCCCGCGCCCGGCTCCGCTTCCGGGATACCCGCCCCGGCCGCACCGGGGGCCCGACCGTCCGGGGCCTCCTGCCCACGCCACGCGGCGTGGCCGCAGCCGAGCCGGCCGGACCGGATGCGGGGTCTGCTGGACGCCGTGATGGGGCTGGGGCGCGGCCTGGAGCTGCCCGAGGTGCTGCGCGGCATCGTCGAGGCGGCGGTGACGCTGACCGACGCGGAGTACGGGGCGCTCGGCATCATCGGGGACGGGCAGAAGCTGCTGGAGTTCCTGCCGGTGGGGCTGTCGCAGGAGGTCGCCGCCCGGATCGGGCAGTCGCCGTGCGGGCGTGGCATCCTCGGCGAACTGATCCGTCATCCGGAGCCGTTGCGGCTGAACGATCTGGGCAGTCATCCGCGCAGCTACGGCTTTCCGCCGCACCACCCGCCGATGCGTACGTTCCTCGGGGTGCCCATCCGGGTGCGCGACGAGGTGTTCGGCAACCTGTATCTCACGGAGAAGCGGGGCGGGGCGGGTTTCGACGACGACGACCAGGCGGTGCTGACCACGCTGTCGATCGCCGCCGGGGTCGCCATCGACAACGCCAGGATGTACGACGAGAGCCGCCGTCGGGAACAGCGCCTGGAGGCGCTGGGCGAGATCACCCGTGCCCTGCTGTCGGGTGCGGCCGCCGACGAGGTGCTGCATCTGATCGCCGAACGGGCGATGGAGGTGGCGGGGGCGGACCGGGCGGCGGTCCTGCTGCCCGGGGCACGGCCGGGGACGGCGGTCGCTGCGCCCGGCCCGGCGTCGGGTGCCGAGGAGCGGCTCACGGTCGCCGTCGCCCATGGGCGGGACAGCGAACATGTGACGGGGCTGTCCGTGCCGGCTTCGGGATCGCTGGCCGGGCTCGCCGCGCGGAGCGGGGCGCCCGCGTACTGTGCCGACGTGCGGACGGATCCGCGGGCCCATCCGTTCGGCGGCGGCGCCGAGGAAGGGCTGGGTCCGGTGGTGGCGGTGCCGTTGCGGCTGGGCAGCGGGGCGATGGGCGCGCTGCGTCTGGGGCGGCCGGTGGGCCGCCCGCCGTTCGACGACACCGAGGTGGCGCTCGTGTCCGGCTTCGCCGACCAGGCGGCGATCGCGCTGGAACTGGCCCGTGGGCGGGCCGAGTCCGAGGAGCTCGCCGTGATGCACGACCGGGACCGGATCGCCCGCGATCTGCACGACCTGGCGATCCAGCGGCTGTTCGCGACGGGGATGACGCTGCAGAGCACCACCCGGGCCATCGCGGACCGGCCGGACGCGGCGGAGCGGGTCAGCCGGGCGGTGGACGACCTGGACACCACGATCCGGATCATCCGGTCCACCATCTTCGATCTGCGCACGGCGGGCGGTTCCGGGCACAGCGGGCTGCGGCACCGGATGGCGGAGACGGCCCGCACGGCGGCGCGCGCGCTCGGCTTCCGGCCGTCCGTGCGGATCGACGGACCGGTCGACACCACCGTCCCGGACGAACTGGCCGAACACGTGGTGGCGGTCGCCGCCGAGGCGGTGTCCAACGCGACCCGTCACGCGGGCGCGAGCCGTATCGACATCGTGCTGTCGGCGGACGACGCGGTGACCCTGACCGTCACCGACGACGGCATCGGTGTCCCGGACGCCCACACGACCGTTCCCGGCGCGGGGGCGGCGGCCCGGGGCGACGGGCAGCCGGTGCGGCGCGGCGGGCTGGCCAACATGCGGACCCGGGCGGAGCTGTGCGGCGGCACGCTGGGCGTGGAGCGCCCCGCGGAGGGCGGCACCCGCGTCGTGTGGCGTGCCCCGCTCCACGGCTGACGCTCCGGAAGCGGGCGGCGCACGCCGGACCTGGCGCCGGCCCCGGGGTCTGCGTCGGGCCCGAGGTCGGCCGGCTCCCGGTGGCAGCGGTGGGAGGAGTCCTCAGCCGCGCCGGATCTGTTCGGCGCCCTGACGGTCCTTGAGCCGGCCGACGAGCATCGCGGCCTGGATCCGGCGGCCCACGCCCAGCTTGGCGAGGATCGAGGAGATGCGGTTCTTGACGGTCTTCTCGGCCAGGAAGAGGCGTTCGGCGATCTCGCGATTGGTGAGACCCTCGCCGATGAGGTCCAGGATCTGGCGTTCCCTGGCCGTGAGCTGGTCCAGTTCGGAGAGCTCCGGCTCCTCGGCGGGGCCGCGCTCGGGCCCCCTGAGCCGGGCCATCACGCGCGCGGTCGTGCGCGGGTCGAGCATCGACGTGCCGGACGCGACCGTGCGGACGGCGGCGATCAGGTCGGCGCCGTTGATCTGCTTCAGCACATAGCCCGCCGCGCCCGCCATGATGGCGTCGAACAGCGCCTCGTCGTCGTCGAAGGACGTCAGCATCAGACAGGCCAGGCCGGGCATCAGGGCGCGCAGTTCCCGGCACACCTCGATCCCGGCCTGATCGCCCCGCGGGTCGTCGCCGAGGCGTACGTCGAGCACGGCCACCTGGGGCCTGCTCGCGGGCACCCGGGCCAGCGCCTCGCGGGCGCTCGACGCCTCGCCGACCACCTCGATGCCGTCCTCGGCCTCCAGCAGATCGCGCACGCCGCGCCGTACGACCTCGTGGTCGTCGAGGATGAAGACGCGCACGGGGTCGGCGGACCGCGACGGATCCGTTTTCAGCGGGGACTTCGCGAAGTCGTTCACACCATGCTCGATCGGCTCGGGGAAAAGGCGGACGCCCACCAGTATGTGCGTTCCTCCGGCGATCCCCGCGCCGGGGTTGCGAAGCATGGTGAACAGTATCTGAACAGGGCCGAAAGGCCCTGTGACCAGGGCCGGTCGGCGAGTCGATGGCGGTGCCATACTGACGCCGCCGAGATCATCCGGGCGCCGCCGACGTCATTTCGCCCGGTTTTGGCACCCATCCCCATCGCACCGCCCCAAGGAGTCACCGGTCCATGAACACCCCGAGCGAGGACTACCACGCACTGCTCGCGCGGCACGACGCGATGCGGCTGAGGCGGCGCATCCTCTCCCCGACCGGTACGGACGACGGAGCGCGGCGCGCCGAGCGGCCGCAGGCGTACGACGGAACGGCGGACCAGCAGCTGATCCTCGACTGCCTGCCGCTGGTCGGCCCGTTGGAGGGGCTGATCGACGACCTGTACCGGGCCCTGTTCGAGCGGCACCCGTATCTGCGGTCGCTGTTCCCCGAGTCGATGGCGTTCCAGCAGGCGCATCTCGTCGAGATCTTCCGCCACCTGATCGGCAATCTGCACCGCACGGACGACATGATCGGCAGGTTCGTGCAGCTGGGGCGCGACCACCGCAAGCTCGGTGTGCGTCCTGCGCACTTCGAGGCGTTCGAGACGGCGCTGCTGGAGGCACTGCGCATGCGCGCAGGTTCCCGGTGGACCGCACTGCTGGAGGACGCCTGGCTGCGGATGCTGCGGCTGGCCGTCTCCGCGATGGTCAAGGGCGCCGACGAGGCGATCGCCGAACCGTCGAGCTGGAACGCGACGGTGACCGCGCACGAGCTGCGTGCCCCGGACCTCGCGGTCCTGCGGGTGCGCCCGCATGAGCCGTACGCCTTCACGGCCGGGCAGTACGCGTCCCTGGAGTCGCCGCTGCTGGAGCAGGCGTGGCGTCCGTACTACCTGGCCCGCGCGCCGCATCCGGACGGCGAGCTGGAGTTCCACGTACGGGCCCGTGGCGCCGGCGGCGTCAGCGACGCGCTGGTGCACCACGCGCGCGAGGGCGACACCGTACGCCTCGGCGCGCCGCGCGGCAGGCTCGCGCTGCCCGGTCACACGCCGTCCGCCGACGTCCTGCTGATCGCCTCGGGCACGGGCTGGGCCGCGATGAAGGCGCTGCTCCAGCAGGTCGACGCGGAGCGGTCCCGGGCGTACCGGGTGCGGCTGCTGCTGGACGGCGGGGCGGACGAGGGCATGTACGACGCCGCGTATCTGGACTCGTTCCGGCGCGGGCGCTCCTGGCTGACCGTGCTCCCTCCCACCGGTCCCCTCACGGACCAGGAGCTGCGGACCCTGTGCGGCGTGCCGGGACGCAGTTCCGGGAACCTCGTCCGGCAGCACGTGTTCCTGGCGCTGGCCCCCGAGGTCTCCGCGCCGGACGCGACGGGGGCGGTGTCGGACCGGCTCGCCGCCGCGGGGATTCCGGCCGCGTGCGTCCATCACGACAGCACCGGCAGCGTCCCGGTCGTCGGACCGGGACGCGATGCCGTCGCGGGCGCGCTCGAGACGTCGTTCACAGAAATGACGCCCAGTTCGACCAGAACCGGGTTGCTATCAGCATGACGATGACCAGGCACCAGGTCACGGGCACCACCAGCGGGAACTCCAGTACCGCCGCGACGACGGCCCGCGGGGCGGGCAGTACGCCGTGGCGCAGGTTGTGCACGGTGGTGTGCCAGAACATGAAGACGGTCGCCACCCACACGAGCATGCACCACAGGCAGAGCGCGCCGATGTCGTACAGCGCCTGAGTCATCAGCCACATGCAGAACACGGCGCCGAGGAAGGTGCCCAGGTTCAGGCCCAGCCAGTACCAGCGCCGGTAGCGGGCGCCCGCGAGGAGACCCGCGCCGACGCCCATCACCACCCCGAAGCCGATCAGTCCGAGAAGCGGATTGGGGAAGCCGAACACCGATGCCTGTTCACTGCGCATCACGTCCGTGCAGGAGAGCGTGGGATTCAGTGAACAGGCCGGGACGAAACCGGGGTCGGCGAGCAGTTCGAACTTGTCGATGGTGATCACGAAGGAGCCCAGCAGCCCGAGCGCCGCGGTCACCACCAGCAGCCACCCGAACCCGGGTCGGGCGCCGATCCGTTCCAGGGCCGCGCCGGTCCCGGGCGGGTCGTCGTCCGCCCGTGGGGCGCGGTCGTCCGGTCCGCCGTCGGCCGGGCGCGGCTCGTGGTCGCGGACGGTCCGGGCGGCGGGGTTCGCCGTCGGCGTCCGCCGTACAGATGTGCTCACGCCGGCCTCCGTCGTACGCAGCCGTCCGGCCACACGATGTCCACGGGGATGCCCCGCGCCCGGGCGAACGCGACCAGATGGGCGGTGGCGTCCCGGCCGTCGGAGGGCGAGCCGTCCCACACGGCGAGCACGGAACGGCAGGTCGCCACCAGCCGCTCGTCCGCGCCGACGCACGCGTCGCGGTCGGCCGGGTCGAAGGCCAGCAGGCGCACGTGCTCGGCCAGGACCAGCAGTTCACCGGCGGCCCGCCGGTCCCGCTCCGGCAGCACGGCGGGTACCGCTCCCTGGGCCGGCAGCAGCACCGTCAGTTTCCGCCCGGCCGCCCGGACCGCGCGCCCGAACACCAGGGGCAGGCCCGCCCCCGCGCGGACGAGCGCGGCCGCGCCCTCCGCCAGGCAGTCCAGCCGTGCTCTCAGTTCCGCCTCCACCAGTTCCAGCGTTCCGCTGTCGAGATCCCTGTGTCCGACGACCGCGATCACCGCGTACCCCTTCTGTGCACCTGTGCACCACCGACCCGACCGAGCGCTCCGCATGCCGCGCCCCGGCCCCGGTTGCCGCCGTCGGACCGGGCCGGGCATGCGAACCACCGAAGTGAACCCATCGGGGGATCGCCCCCGCTAGGGCCGTTCGGCCCTGGGCCGTTCGGCCCTGGGCCGTTCGGCCCTGGCGGGGCGGAGCGCCACACGATGTACTCGTACGGCAGACGAGCACATCAGGAGACGAGGCCGCCCCATGAGCCACGCAGGTCGTCAGTCATGAGCCACACAGGTCACCGGCCGCCGCCCCGGTCACCCCTGCCCGTGATCACGGGCCCGGCCGCGCACGGCCGGCCGGAGGGAGACGTGCCCCACGGCGCCGAGGCCACCTGGCCGCGCCGGACCGTCGAGCTGAC
The DNA here is from genome assembly GCF_042889785.1 of Streptomyces sp. NPDC002476. Taxonomy (NCBI): domain Bacteria; kingdom Bacillati; phylum Actinomycetota; class Actinomycetes; order Kitasatosporales; family Streptomycetaceae; genus Streptomyces; species Streptomyces sp. NPDC002476. The sequence continues at coordinate 20,189 of NZ_JBIARH010000054.1, forward strand.
GAGCGCTCAGGCCCTTCGGCTGCTCGGCGAGGTGTCGTTCGGACGGATCGTCTTCACCCAGCAGGCGCTGCCCGCGATCCGGCCGGTGAACCATGTGCTGGACCGCGGCCGGATCGTCATCCGGACCCATCAGGACTCGGATCTGTTCGCCCAGACCCGGGACCACGGCGACCGCGGTGTCGTGGTCGCCTATCAGGCCGACGCCATCGATCCGCTGACCCATCTGGGGTGGAGCGTCGTCGCGACGGGCTACTGCCGGCCGGTGACCGATCCCGACGCCCTGATCCGCTACCAGCGGCTGATCCGGCCCTGGTCGGACCGGATGATGGAGTGCGCGGTCCACATCCGGCCGCATCTGGTCACCGGGATCCGGCTGGCCGAAGGGGGCGGGCACGGGTGAGGCGGGCACGGGTGAGGCGGCCGCGGCGCGGCACGGGCGGCGGACGCCGGTGACGGTCACGGCGGCGTGCGGCGTGCGGCGTGCGGCGTGCGGCGTGCGGCGGTATGCAACGGGGCGGACACCGTTCCTGAAACGCCCGACCGCCGCCCTCCACGGCCTGCCGCGCCTCGCTCACGCGGGGCGGTAGGGGCCCCACCCCATGTACGCGTGGTACTGAGCCATCGCGAGTTCCCAGGTGTCGGCGTCGAAGACGTGTATCAGGGAGGGGCCGTCATCGAGCAGGTCACGGGCCGAAGCACAGGGTGAGGTCGCCCTCGCCCGCCCGCCGGAGTCCGAACCGCGCGGGTCCGTCATGGCGGCCGCCGGGACGGCGCCCCGCCCTCCGCGACCGGCATCCCGGCCCGCCCCCGGCCGGAACGGGACGTCCCGGCCGGGGCACTCGGGCTACTTGCTGACGGCGAAACGCATCAGGTCCCGCTCGTCCCCCTGCTTGATCTTGCCGGTCTCGTTGATCACTTCGAGCTTCCAGCTCGTGCCGACACGGATCGCCTTGGCCACGGCGCAGCCGTTGTCGTTGGTGAGCATGCTCGGCCAGATGTCGGCGACCTGCTGGCTGCTGCCGCCCGTCGCGTCGTACACCTTGAAGCTGATGTTGCGCGCGTTCTGGAAGGCGCTGCGCTTCTTGTACGCGGCGGCGATGAACACGATGGACGTGATGTTGGACGGTATCCGGGCGAACTCGACGGTCACCGTCTCGTCGTCGCCGTCCCCGCGCCCGGTCTGGTTGTCCCCGCTGTGGACCAACGAGCCATTGCCCATGGGGTCCAGGGAGTCCAGCCCGGCCAGCCGGACCGGTTCCTGGCCCTGCATGGCGACGGCGATCAGGTCGAGATCGGTGCCCACCTTCTGCCGGAGCTTGCCCAACAGCCCGCCACTGCTCCCGACGGTCGGGTCCCAGGACACCCCGATGGACAGATGGGTCACCCCGTCCAGATCGGCCGGGCCGTCTTCCTTCTTCAGCGTGATCATGCGTGATCCCTCTTGGTGGTCAGACTGCTACCCCGTCAGTGTGCCTGGTGCCGCCCCACCCCGCCCACCCGGGTGGACATCCGGGACGAACACCCCGGATCCGATGTCCCTCGCGCCCCGCCCCGGTCCGGTGGCGCGGGCCGCACGGCCCGTCAGGCGCCGCCACCGGGACGGGCCGGCGCGAGACCGTGCTCGGCGAGCGGCCCGACGGTCAGTCCCGCGGCGCGGATCTGGTCGATCAGCCCGGGCAGCGCCGCGAGCGCGGGCCGCCATCGGCCGGACGCCGACAGGTCGGCGTCGTGCAGGAGCACCGTGCCGCCTCCCCGCAGGTCTCGGCGCACGGTGGTCAGGACGCCCTCGGCCGTCGCGCCCTCGGCCCAGTCCCGGCCCCAGGCCGACCACAGCACCGGGCGCAGTCCGCAGCGCGCGGCCGCAACCCAGCGCCCGCCGGTCAGGATGCCGTAAGGCGGCCGGTACCACAGCGGCCGGGCGCCCGAGACCCGGTGCACAGCCGCCGCGGCGCGGGAGATCTCACGCGCGTCCCGGCTCGCGGCAGGAAGCCAGGGCCGGCTGTGCGTCCAGCCGTGGACGGCCAGTTCGTGGCCGCGGCGGACGATGTCGCGGCCGAGCCCCGGGTGGCGCAGCAGGCTCTCCCCCAGCACGAAGAACGTGGCACGCGCGGAGAGCCGGTCCAGTGCGTCGAGGAAGAACGGGGTGGAGCCGGGGTCCGGCCCGTCGTCGAAGGTCAGCGCGATGTGGTGGGGGCGGCCGAGACCGGCCAGGGCGGGGAACCAGGTCCGGCGCGGGCCCGCGAGCCAGGTGCCGGCGGGGGCGAGGTGCGCGGTCAGCGCCAGCGCCGACACCGTCAGGGGGACGCGTGCCGCAGCGCGGACGCGCGGGTGTCGGTGGTTCATGGGGTCCTCGTCCCTCCGTCGGTGCGGGCTACCGGCCGCGGTCGGCCGGATGCTCGCGCGGTGGCGTCGCCGTCGTGTCCCAGTGCCCCGCGAACGCCGGGGACCGCGACAGGCCCACGGTCCCGCCGGCCATCAGACACGCGCCGACCACGGCCGTCTGCGCGTGGCTCCCCAGCGCGATCCGCTCGCCGAACAGCACCGCACCCAGGACGACGCTCACCAGCGCGTCCCCCAGCGTGAGTGCCGGCTGCGAGACGGCCAGCGTCCCGGCGCGCAGGGTGCTCTGCAGCAGCGCCACGCTCAACAGGCCGACGCCGCACATCGCGTACGGGTATCCGCTCGTGAGGACCGCCGCCGCCCCGTCCGGTACCCGGCCGGCGACCTCCTTGACCAGCCCGGCGGTGCAGGCGAAGCAGACCGCCGTGGCACAGCCGAGCGCCGCGACGCGGGCGGCGCCGCGGACGCCGCGGGCGACCAGGAGCAGCGCGGCCACCGCCGTCGCGGCACAGGCTCCGGCGAAAAGCCAGGGGCCGGCCTCTCCGGTCGCCTCGCCCGGGGACGGCCCGGCGGCGGTCAGGAAGAGCGTCAGACCGGCGCCGAGCATCAGGAAGGACAGCCAGGTCCTGCCGCCCGGGCGCTGGCGGAACACGACGGTTCCGAGCAGGAGCGTGAACAGGAGCTCGCTCGCCATCAGCGGCTGCACCACCGCCATGCTGCCGACCGCGAGCGCCGCCGCCTGGAGCAGGGCGGACAGTCCGAGCGCCGACGCGCCCGCCAGCCAGAACGGCCGCCGCACCAGCCGGACCGCCCGGCGCACCGCGTCACGCATCGTCCGGTGCGCTTGCCTCGCGTCGTCCGCCGGTTCGCACGCCGCCTGGTCCACGGCGGCCCGCCGCTGCAGCACGGAGGCGGCGCCGTTGGCGAGAGCCGCCAGCAGCGCCAGTGTCACGGCGAGGACGTCCACGCGTGCCGGCGGATTCACCCGAAGCGGGCGGCGAGCCGGTGGTAGAGCCCGGGGGCCACGGCTCGCACACATCCGGGCAGACGCAGCCAGCCGGGGACGTACACCTCGGCACGGCCCGAGAGGTAGGCGTCCCAGACGGCGTCGGCGACCCTCTCCGGTGACATGGGACGGGGCCACGAACGCGCGTACGGCATGCCTCGGCGTTCGAAGAACGGGGTGTCCACGACGCCGGGGACCAGATGGGTGATCCGCACGCCGGTTCCCCTGAGTTCGTGGCCCAGGGCGTCGGCGAAGGTGCCGATCGCCGCCTTCGCCGCCGAGTACACGGCTTCGCCGCGGACGCCGGTGGATCCGGCCACCGATCCGATCAGCATGATGTGCCCGCGACCCGCCGCGAGCATGTGCGGCAGCAGGAGCCGCACCAGCCGGACGACGGACACCAGGTCGACGGTGAGGACCCGGTCTGCGGCGGCCTCCGGCATGGATTCGAAGGGGCCGGCCCAGCCGACCCCCGCGGCGGCGACGAGCAGGTCCACCCGGCCCGCGAGATCGAGGGCCTGGCGGGCGAGCCGCTCCGTGCCGCCGGGTGCCATCAGGTCCGCGCACAGCGCCGTCGAGCGCGTCCGCGCCGCGACGCGCTCCAGGCGCTCGCGGTCGCGGCCGGCCACCAGCAGCCGCCAGCCCCCTTCGGCCGCGATCCGGTACGAGACCGCGGCCCCGATGCCCGAGGAGGCACCCGTCACCAGGGCCACGCCGTCGCGGACGGCGCGGCCGTCCGACGCGTCGGCGCCCGGCACTCCGCGGTGGGCGGTGCCCGGACCAGATGACATGGTCTCTCCCCTGGGTCGGCACGGTGCGGCGCGTCGTCTCCGCCGCCCGGGGATCGGGATCGCTCGGAGATCTCGGGGGGCCTCGCGCCACCGGGTCTGGTTAGGAGTAGCCCGGGTGCGCTCGGACAAAACCGTCGCGACCCACACCTCACTGAACCGCACGGCACCGCCCGCGCCCGCAGAATGGGACCACCACGCCCAGTGCCCATGGCGCCGGATCCGCCGCGCGCCGCCGACGTCAGGGGTGATCAGGTGCCCGCTGCCCACACGGACGGCCGTTCGGGGCCGCGCCGGGACACCCGTCGACCGGGTGAGCCGGGTGCGCCCCCACCGCGGCGCGTGCGACGCTCCCCGGCGACGGCCCGCCGCGGACGGTCGCCCGTACCGCGGATCCCCGTAGCGGCCCGCCCCGGCCGGTGGTCGCGGACCGTCGGCCGATGAGCGCGGCATCCGGGCGGTTCCTGGTCCTGAGCGCCGGCATGGGCTCCGGGCACGACAGCGTGGCCGCCGAGCTGGCCCGCCGGCTGGAGGCGGGCGGAGGGTGGACGGCGACGGTCGACGTCCTCGATCTGCTGCCCCCGGGGACCGGTGCCGGGCTGCGCGCCTTCTACCGGACGGTCATCCGCCGCGCGCCGTTCGTCTACGCGGGGCTGTACGCGGCGTTCTTCCGCCACCCGGGGGACGGTCTTCCCCGGCCGGGCAGCGCCCCGTTGGCGGTGCTCGCGGAGCGGCGGCTGCTGGAGCTCGTCGCGCGGCGGCGCGCGGACGTGGTGGTCCCGGTCTTCCATCTCGCCGCCCAGCTCACCGGCGGTCTGCGCGCCCGCGGCGCGCTGCGCGTGCCGAGCGCCGTGGTCATCACGGATTTCGCCGTGCACCGCCAGTGGCTGCATCCGGGCAACGACCTCCACCTCTGTCTGACGCCCGGTCTCGCGCACCGGGTGCGGCGGGCGGTACGGCGTCCGGCCGTCGTCTCCGGCCCGCTGGTGGCGCCACGCTTCCACGCCCCGGCGCCGACGGCCGAGGAATGGCGGCACCGCCTCGGCCCGCCGGACCGTCCGCCGGTGCTGGTCTCGACGGGGGCGTGGGGGGCGGGCGCGCGGGTGGTGGACACCGCCGGGCTGCTGGCCTCGGCGGGGTACCGGCCGGTCGTGCTGTGCGGGAACAACACGCGTCTGCGCCGCAGCGTGGCCCGGGTCGAGCACGCGGTCGACCTGGGCTGGGTGGACGACGTGCGGGGCGTGATGGCGGTCGCCCGGGCCCTGGTCGACAACGCGGCGGGCCAGACGGCGCTGGAGGCGCTGGCCGCCGGGCTGCCGGTGGTCGGTCACCGGCCCATTCCGGGGCACGGCGCGGAGGGCGTGCGGAGCATGGCGGCGCACGGTCTCGCCGACCACGCCCGGGACCCGTGGGCACTGGTGAGGGCTCTGGACGAGGTGACGGCCCCGGGCCCGGCACGCGAGCGGCGTCTGTCCGCGGCCCGCGGCCTGTTCCGGGGAGAGGGGGTGCTCCCCCTGGAGGCCCTGGCCCGGGCCGGGCGTGCGCGAGCGCGCGGGGCGGGGGTGCCCGGCGGTTCGCCGGGGACCTGACCGGTGGCCCTTCAGTAGCGGAGCGTGCCCGCGATGCCGACGCTGTCGGGAAGGGTGCCGTCGGGGACGAAACGCACTTCCGTGTCGGCGTCCAGCGCCGCCTCGACGAGGCTGTCGACGATGTCCGTCTCGACGCCCTCGGGAGCTCGTTCGCCCTCCGGTACGTCGACGATGTGCAGCTGGTGGTTCTCGTCGGCCCGCCCCGCGGCGCGCAGGCCCTCCTCCACGAGGACGAGGGCGGCCCTGTGGTCCATGACCGTGTTCCACACCTCCGCGAGGCCCGCGACGTACGCCTTGCGGCCGCGCGCCGCGTCCAGGTCCGCGCGGGCCTGCTGTGCGCGGTCCTCGAGGATCTTGCGGAAGACGGGTTCCAGACGCTTCTCCAGCTGGGGGACGGCGTGCTTCTCGGCACCCGTCAGTTCCAGCCCGCCCACCGTCGCCCCGGCGTGGCGCGAGATCTTTCCGAAGGCGGTGGTCAGCTCGGGGCTGCCGACCAGGATGAGGGGCAGGTTCCGGTCCGTCATGGCCCGGGCGAGGCGCTCCTCGACGTCGGAGACGTACTGACCGACACGAGCCGCGCGGTAGCCCGTACGGTCCGTGCCGTACGCCGGGCCGGGGAGCGCGTCCGCCAGGTCCGGGACCTGCGGCTTCGCCGGGAAGCCGTGGGCGGTGACCTCGGTCAGGCTCCCGGCGTGGGCCAGGTACAGCCTGCTCTCCTCCTGGTCGAGGACCAGCACCCAGTACGGGCGCGCGTACAGGTGGGCCGCCACCAGGTTGCGGGTGAGGTACGTGGTCGTGATCTCGACGCGTTCGGGGATGTCGTGCGGCGAGATGAACTGCCACGCCTGCGGGTCCTCGTCCGGCGCGAGCAGCACCAGCAGGCCGTCCTCGGCGCGCTGGGCGTCGATCAGCCGCAGGACGGTGTCCTCGCCGAGCTGTCGCTCCAGCCGGATCCGGCTCTCGCGGTCGACCTCGGGGTCCTCCTTGAGGCGTCGCACCGCCTCGCCGAGGAGATTGCGCAGGCGGATCGGGTCCTGTTCGTTGTCGGGCCTGGCCCGGTGGGTCGGCATGAGCAGCGAGATCGCCGGGAAGGGGCGCGGGCGACGCAGGTCCTTGAGCACGGCCGGGGTCAGGTCACTCGTGCGCATCCATGGCCTCCCTGGAGCGGCGGGGACGGTGATCGCATCCAGGGGACCACGGCACGGCAGGCCCCGCGACCGGGCGGCCCGGCCCCGGGGCCCGGTGCCGGGGAACCTCCTCGGACCCTGTCGGCCGGCCTTCGGCCGGAAGGCGGACGTGGCCCGGCACGGCCGCCCGGTCAGTGGTCACCCGGCGGGCTCTCGGCCCACCGCCGCCGGTGACGATCCTCCGGACACTGCCATGCGGGGTGTGCCGGTGCCGTCCGCGGGGACGGTCCAGATGTCGCTCCCCCGGCCCCCGGCGCCGGGCAGGGCGTAGGCGACGGTGCCGTCGTCCAGCCAGGCCGCCTGGTCGTCGACGTTGTGCGTCTCGGCGAGCGGTGTCTCGCGCATGGTCCGCAGGTCGAGGACGTACAGCCGCCAGGGATCGGCCGGGTCGTCGGAGACCTTCTTCTTGAAGGCGAGCCGGGTGTTGTCGGGCGACAGTGAAGGACACTCGACGTTCTGCCGCAGCGCCTTCGCCGACCACTTCGCCATGTCCCCCTCGACCAGGTAGGTGCGGCCCTTGGTCGAGACGGTCGCGTAGAAGCGGTTGTCGTCGCGGGCGAAGGTCACCCCCCAGTAGTTCACGTCGGGCGCGTGGTAGCGGGCCCCGTCGACGGTCAGGGGGATGCCCTCGATGGACTTGACGAGGTAGCCGGTGCGCAGGTCGAGGATCGCGGTCCGGGTGGAGAAAGCGGTGGTGGCGTACGAGTCCCCGGTGGCGAACACCGTCCAGGACACCATCCGCCCGGAGGCGGAGACGCGGGCGCGGGTGGGAAGGCCCGGCACGGTGATCCGGCGCTGTTCGCGCAGTCGGCGGTCGAGCACGACGGCGTGCGTCCTGGGCAGTACGCCGGGGCGGGCGCGCAGGCAGACCGCGTGGTCGCCGGAGGCGTAGAACCGGTCGCAGGCGGGGCCGCCGGGGGTGCGCGTGCCGGGCGGGGCGGCGAGCGGGCGGCGGGCGACACGTCCGGTGGCCGTGTCCCGGAAGTACAGCGCGGGCCCGGCGACGGTGAACGAGGCGTCGGCTTCCGTCCGTTGGGCCGGGGTACGGTGCTGCGCGTGCAGGGCGTAGCCGGCGGATCCGCCCGCGAGGAGCAGCACCGCGGCCACCAGGACGGCGATCCGGGCCCGTGGGCCCAGGGGTGTCGTGGGTTCGGGGAATCCGGCGCTCATGCGGTCGGCCTCTCGGTGGTCGGGGCTCCGGGCTTCTCGGCGGCCGCGGCGTCGGACGGGTCACGGGGCAGCAGCGCCCAGCCGCCGGCGAGCGCGGCGAGCAGGGCGACGGCCGCCGCCCACAGGGCGGGGCGCGGTCCCCACACCGTCCAGGCGGCGCCGAAGCCCGCGGCGGCGAGCATCCGGGCGAGTGCCTGGCCGGTCTGGAGCAGGGCCAGCCCGCCCGCCCTGCCGTCGGCGGGCAGTACGGGTGCGGCCAGGGCCATCAGCACGCCGTCGGTACCGGCGTAGAAGACCCCGAGCAGCACGAGCACGGGCACGACGAGGAGCAGGACGGGGCCACCGGCCGGGAGAAGGAGCGCGGCGTACACGCCGAGCAGGGCGAGGTGCCCGTACAGGAACGGCAGCCGTCGGCCCACCCGGTCCGCGATCCGCCCGGCCGGGACCGCGAGCAGCAGGTAGCACGCCGCAGCGCCGAGCGGCAGCAGCGGGAACCAGCCGACGGGGAGGTCGAGCCGGCGCTGGAGCATGAGGTAGACGAAGGCGTCCCCGATCGTGGCGGCGCCGAGCAGCCCGGCGGCTGCGAGGATCCGCCGGAAGCCCCGGTCGCGGAGCGCCGCGAACACCTTGCGGGTACGGGGGGTCCGGGGCGTCGGCGGGCTGACGACCGGCTGTCCGGGTACGTACAGCACGAGGAGCAGTAAGCCGAGCAGCCCGACGCAGAAGCTGACGACGAACACCGCGTCGTAGGCCCCGGTGGTCGCCCGGAGCAGGGCGAACGCGGCGAGCGGCCCGAGCAGGGCGCCGGTGGTGTCCATGGCCCGGTGCACGCCGAAGGATCTGCCGAGCGTCTCGGGCCTGCTGCTGAGCGTGATCAGCGCGTCCCGGGGCGCGGTGCGGATGCCCTTGCCGACGCGGTCGGCGGCGAGAGCGGCGGCGATCCCTGCGGTGGCGCCGCCCGCGAGCAGCAGTCCGAGCCGGGAGAAGGCGGAGAGGGCGTAGCCGATGCCCGCGACTCTCCTGTGCCGGTGTCCGCGGTCGGCCGCGTGTCCGCCGAGCAGCCGGACCACGGAGGTCGCGCCGTTGAACAGGCCGTCGAGGAAGCCGAATTGGAGGGGTGAGAGACCGAGTCCGAGGACCAGGTAGAGCGGCAGCACCGCGGTGACCATCTCGGAGGAGACATCGGTGACGAGGCTGACCGTGCCGAGTGCCAGGACGGTGCCGGGGACGCGCCGGCCCGCCCCGGCGGTGCGGGGCGGTGCCGGTGTGTCCCGGCGGCCTGTGGTCGCCAGGTACATCAGTGGCAGGTGTACTTCGGGCTGGTGTCCTTGGCCTTGCCGTCGGTGCCGACGTAGCTGAAGCTGTAGCCGGTGTCGGTGAAGTCCAGTTTCAGGACGCCGTACTGACCGCTGATCCGCTTCTGGCTGTTGGGCTGGACCTCCTCGATGGGGTAGGGCTCGGCGCCGCCCATTCCGCCGACGACCTCGGTGATTCCGTCGGCGGTGGCCTTTCCGTCGGGGTTCTGCGGGGCGAACCGCTCGTAGTGGTGGTCGTGCCCGTTGAGCACGAGGTCGGCCTTGGCCCCGTAGAGGAGCTTCCAGACCGGCCGGCTGACCGGGTCGTTGCCGTGCCCGCCCGAGGAGTACAGCGGGTGGTGCCAGTAGGCGGCGATGCACGCCTTGGTGTTGGCGGCCAGATCGGCCTTGAGCCAGTCGATCTGGGCGCTCTTGTCGAGGGAGTTGGAGTCGAGGGCGATGAAGTGCCAGTTGCCCTCGTCGAAGCTGTAGTAGGTCTTGCCCTGGGGGTAGGCGATCGCGCCGAAGTACGCCTTGTAGCCGGCGAGCGATCCGGCCGGGTCGTACGTCTCGTGGTTGCCGGGCACCGGGTGCGTCTTGTTCTTGAAGGCGCCCCAGGTCTTGTCGTAGTAGGCGCGGTAGTCGGAGATCCGGGCGTCGTCGTACTGGTTGTCGCCCATCGTCAGGTAGAACTTCGGGTTGATCTGCTGGGCCAGCGCGGCGGTCCTGGGGTGGGCGCAGTCGCTGTCGGAGGCGGTGCACTGGGCGGCGATGTCACCGGCGGCGACCACGGTGAAGGCACCGGTCTGCGGGGGCGTCCCGGCGAACGTGCCGTACACCTCGACCTCGTGGAGCGAATAACCGTACGAGGTGCCGCGCGCGGTGCCGTACACGCGCAGGTAGCGGCCCTTGCCGGACAGGCCGGGCCGGTCGTCGGTGCCGCCGTCGCCCGCCGTCTCCTCGGCGAGCCGGGTCCATGCGGTGCCGTCGGCGGATATCTCGATCCGGTACGCCTTGGCGTACGCGGCCTCCCAGTCGAGCTTCACCCGTGTGACGTCGGCGGTGGCGCCGAGGTCGACGCGGATCCACTGCGGGTCCTTGCCCTCGACGCTGGCCCAGCGGGTGGCCGGGTCGCCGTCGAAGGCGTTCTGCGGGCCGAGACCGGAGTCCTCGGTGGAGGAGGCGGTGGCGGGCCTGCCGCCGGAGATGAGGGGGTCGGCGGTGGCGTCGGCCCGGTCGGGCCAGGCGAGCAACAGACCGCCGACGAGGAGGAGCACGGCGGCGAGGACCGTGGGCACCGTACGGTGCCGGGTGGCTGTGGGGAGCGGAGCTGAGCCTTTCAGGTGCATACCTGCACTCCTGGCCTGGGGGGCGAGAGCTGGGCATTGGTGCGTGACCGCGCCCCGGCCCGCGTACGGGCGGGAAGGGCATCGAGGTGGCCGGGTCAGAGCTCTCGCTGAGCGCGTCATGCCCGTGGGGCGGGCACCGCGCCAGGCCACCGGCCGGAATGCTAGCGAACAGTAAACTTTCCTACCAGTCCCCCGACCGGCCGTGTTCCGCGGCCGTTCGCCGCCTTCCGCCACAGGAATTCAGCCCTCGGAAACAGTCTCGAATCCCTCTGCCCGAGAGGTACGGGACGGGCCCGGCTCCGTGCGCGGGTTGCCCCGGGGCGGGGTGCGGGACGACGCTGGAGGAAGCGGCGGCCCCGCCCGGTGAACCGGGCCCCGGGCCGCGTACCGGAGACGACGGGGAGGCACCGGCCGTGGACGGTCGGGAACCCGTGGCACCGCGCCGCCCGGGCGCGCGCGGCCACCGCACCGTGCCGCACACCGCGGACCTGCGGGTGGAGGCGTGGGCCCCCACGGCCGGGGGCTGTGTGGCCGAGGCCGTGCGCGCGATGGTGGAGAGCTTCGCCGACACGTCCGGCGCGGCCCCGGTCGGGGAGCGCACCTGCCCGGTCGCGGCCGGCTCCGGCGAGGACCTCCTGGTGATGGTCCTGGAGGAGGTCGTCTACCGGCTGGACGCCCACGGGGAGATCCCGCTCGACGTGGAGGTGGACGAAGGCATGGGGACGGACACGGGCACCGGAGCGTCCCGAGCGGCGGGCGGCGGACCGGTACCGCTGGTCCGTTTCCGCATGGCCGACGCCGGGACCGCCCGGGAGGTCGGCGCCGTACCGAAGGCCGTCTCGCTGCACGGCCTGCGGCTGCGGCACGGCCCCGACGGCTGGGCCTGCGGGGTGACCCTCGATGTCTGAACGCGGGCCGGCCACCGACCGGAGGTGAGGGCCATGGAGATCGCACTGACGCAGCGGAGCCCGTACCGGTTCCGGATCGAACAGCGGGAGCCGATGCGCGTGCCCGGGATGGTGTTCGCCTCCCGTGCGCTGCTGCCGCAGGCGTCCGGGGACAAGGCGCTGGAGCAGGTGGCGAACGTGGCGACGCTGCCCGGCATCGTGCGTGCCTCCTTCGCCATGCCCGATGTGCACTGGGGCTACGGCTTCCCGATCGGCGGGGTGGCCGCCACGGACATCGCCCGCGGCGGGGTCGTCTCACCGGGTGGCGTCGGGTTCGACATCTCCTGCGGCGTCCGGCTGCTGGCCGCGGGGATCGACCGCGAGGCGCTCGACCAGGACCGGATGCGGCGGCTGATGGACGCTCTCGATCGCACCGTCCCGCGCGGCATGGGACGTGGCGGCCTGTGGGAGCTGTCCGGGACCGCGGAGATGGATGAACTGCTGGTCGGCGGGGCGCGGTACGCGGTCGAACACGGTCACGGGGTGCCGCGCGACCTCGCCCGCTGCGAGGACCACGGCGTCCTGGAGGGCGCCGCGCCGGGAGAGGTGAGTTCACGGGCCGTCGAACGCGGACTGCATCAGGTGGGCAGTCTCGGGTCGGGCAACCACTTCCTGGAGGTCCAGGCGGTGGACCGGGTCCACGACCCCGTCACGGCGGCGGCCTTCGGGCTGCGGACGGGTCAGGTGTGCGTCATGATCCATTGCGGCTCGCGGGGCCTGGGGCACCAGGTGTGCACCGACCACGTCCGCGTGATGGACCAGGAACTGCACCGGCACGGCATCCGGGTCCCGGACCGGCAGCTGGCCTGCACCCCGGTCGACTCGCCGCGCGGCCGCGCCTACCTGGGGGCGATGGCGGCGGCCGCCAACTACGGCCGGGCCAACCGGCAGTTGCTGTCCCAGGCCGCCCGTCGCGCCTTCGCCACGGCCACCGGGGCGGGGCTGGACCTGGTCTACGACATCTCGCACAACACCGCCAAGATCGAGACCCATGAGGTGGACGGTGAGCGGCGCTCCCTGTGCGTCCACCGCAAGGGGGCGACACGGGCGCTGCCGCCCGGCGACCCTGAACTGCCCGAGGACCTCGCGCGGGCGGGCCAGCCGGTGCTGGTCCCCGGGACGATGGGCACCGGCTCGTACGTGATGGTCGGCCTGCCCGGCAACGACGCGTTCCGCTCCGCCTGCCACGGCGCCGGCCGGGTCTGGAGCCGTCACCAGGCACTGCGCATGGTCCGCGGCGAGCGGCTGCGCGACGAACTGGAGGCCCGCGGCATCGCCGTGCGCCCGTCGTCGTGGCGCGGTCTCGCCGAGGAGACACCGGAGGCGTACAAGGACGTGGACGCGGTCGTGGAGGCCACCGAGGGCGCCGGGCTGGCCCGGCCGGTGGCCCACCTGGTGCCACTGGGCGTCGTCAAGGGGTGAGTCGCCGACGGGAAGCACGCCGCCCGCGCCCTCCGCTCCCCTATCCGATACCGTCCTCGAAGTCGTCGGCGTCCTCGGGCCCCGCCACGTCGTCGCCGACGGTGTAGGTGTCCTTGACCTTGACCTCGCTGACACCCCGGCCCTCGGGAAAGACGCGCCGCCAGTCGCCGACGACGTGCAGTTCGTCGGTGCCCATCGCCCGTACGACGGCGAGTCCGTCCTCATGGGCCTTGAGAGCCTTCATCCAGAGGTTGGCGAACGCCTGCGAGCGGATGATGTGCATCCAGTCCGGCCGGTACAGCTCCCGGTTGTAGTTCGACTCCCCCATGGTGGAGACGAACTTGGAGTACATCGCCTTCACGTACTCCAGCGTCACCTCGTCGTCGTCGGCGATCGCCGTGTCCCTGGCCTCCTTGAGCGCGACCCGGAACTTCTCCAGCAGATTCTCGGTGGCTCCGGAGGTGAACGACTCGTGGATCTCCGGTGGTTCGCACAGCCCGTGCTTCGGACCGGACAGCCGCAGCAGGAGGCGCAGGGTCGGTTCGGTCACCCACAGCGGGCCTGGTTCGTCACGGTTGCCGATCGGGTTGGGCAGCACCGCCGTGTGTTCCCACACGGGCGGGGTGATCAGGTGAACACCGGCACGGCGGCGGTCGTGGGCGAAGCCGGTGGAATGCTCCAGCTGCCCCAACGGCAGATGTGTCTTGAGGGCGGAGAGATAGGCGCCGTTGATGTCGAGCGCCGTCACCTCGTGGCGGCCGGGCGGAAGTTCGTGCCGGGTCCACCTCGGGCGCGCCTCCCAGATCTGGTCGGCCCCCCTGGACGTCTGTTTCTTGAGGATGTCGGGGATCCAGGGATGGGCGATCACGTCGTAGCGGGCGCCCTTGCGGGTCTCGTCCAGCAGGCGCATCGCGTCCGGGATGGCCCGTTTCGACAGGGCGGCGACGGCCGCGTCGATGTCGCCCCGGTGCTCGGCGAGCGCGCCCCGGACCGCCTCGTGGATCAGGGCGGCCGGGCCGGCCTGCTGCTGGAAGGCACGTCGGGCCGGTGATCCGGAACGCCTCGACGGGCCCGTCGTGGACGACGCTCCCGCGCCGGAGGCGGTGGAGCGCTCCGGCGTCCGGTGGACGGGCGGTCCGGCCACCCGAGCGGGGGCGGGGGCGACGTCCGGGGATCCGGCCGTCGTGGCGGCCGGGCGGCAGTCGGCCGCGTCCAGGTGCTGGGCGAAGCCCGCGACGCGCTGCGTGGCCGGATGCCCGCACAGCACGCACGGCTCGGCGGCCTCCAGGGGCTCCACCTCGTCGGGCGCCGGGCCGGGGCCCGGCGCGGGAACGACGGCAGCCGCCGCGCCGTGCACCGCGGGCCGTTCGCCGGCCGGGGTCGCGCCGCCCTCCGACACGTCCTCGTCCCCGGCCCCGGACCCGACGGCGGGCCCGGGGGCCGACGCGGGGCCGGTGGCAGAAGGGCCGGGCTCCGTGCCGAGCCTGGCGCTCAGTCCGTCCAGCAGATACGCGTACTTGGCGCGTGTCTCGCCGGACGGGTCCCGGCCGCTCTCCCACCCGGCGACGGTCGACGGGCCCACACCCAGCGCCCGCGCCACCTGCGCCCTGGACAGCCGGGCCCGTTCGCGCAGGGCGCGGCGCACCTCGGCGGCCGGGAGCTCCGCTTCCGGGCCGACGGCGGCGAGCAGCGAGTCGATCGCGTCGAAATCACTCACCGGACAGGCCCTTCAGATGTAGGTGACGGGGTTGCGGGACAGATGCGGGATCGGGGTGGGGCGTCCCACGCGCGGATCACCGCGCAGGAGCTCGCCCTCGAGCGCGTAGCGGTCGCCGCGCTTGGAGATGCCGGTGATCCTCGCCACCGCGAGCACGGTGCCCGCAGTGTTGATGATCTGCGCCTCGTTCTGGGACAGGGCCCGGTCCGCGTTGAACTTCCAGACGCCCCGACCGGCTTCCCACGCCTCGTCCTCGCTCATGCCGGGACGCCACCCGCGGGCGGTTCGCGCCGGGCCGTCGGCCGCCTCCGCGGCACGCTCCGCGCCGATCCGGATCTGGAGCACCCGCACACCCCTCAGACATACTCCTCAACTTGTTGAGAAGTTTACATCGCCCGAGCGGACAGGGCGTCGGCGCGTCACGGAGGAGCCCGACCGGCCACCGGAGAAACTGCCTTGCATGACCAACACACTCAAAGCATTCCTCGAAGGCGGCCCCGACGACCTCCCGGAGCGCATCGTCCCCCTCACCACCCCGGGGAACGACCTCAAGGTGCCGTTCCGCGGCGGATACGAACACTTCAGGGTCACCACACGACGCCAGGACACCCCGGAGGGCCAACTGCCCGTCTACGAGTGGTGGGAGCGCACGGAGTTCCCCGGCTGAACGGCACCCGGAGCACGACACCGTTCCGGGACGCACGCGCCCCGAGGCACCACGGCACCGCTCCGGGACGGGACACCGTCCGGGGCACGGGCGGCCCCGACCGCGCCGGCACCACACCACGGACGGGCCACCGGGCGGCACAACACAGCACAACTCTCAAAACAGCAGGTCAGAGGCGAGGGCAACCGACGCCGACACATCGGCGGGCGCCTTTTCCCGGGCGTGTCAACGAAAGACACGCTGTCGCGGGGGTGAGCGGGTTTCAGGAAGTCGCCCGGACGGACCAACGGAATATCAAGGGCGCCTACTTTCGGGGCAGTTGAGCGTTTATCGGATTATCCGGAAATAGCATTTGGCGTAGGTCGTGTACCCCGATAGGCGTTCGGGCCGCGCACGGCAACGTGTCCG
>NZ_JBIARH010000055.1:0-35504 GCF_042889785.1 Streptomyces sp. NPDC002476
GTCCGCATACTGGATGTATGCGGACGTTCCGACAACGCGGCGAGGTGCCGCAGCTGTCGTCGCGCGCCCGCCAGGGATGACGGGACAGCCCTTAGTGCCGCGACCGGCAAGGTTTGCCCCGTCGCACCGCCCGGCACTTCCCCGAGCTCTCAGCTTCGTTCGAGCAGGGGAGACCCCATTGCTCGCGGCGTCGGCCAAAAGCCCACATAGCCCTTCCCCGAGCTCTCGACTTCGTTCGAGCAGGGGAGGCTCCATCCGAGGGCTTCCGGTCGCCTTGCGATCGCACGCACCGGACGACGCTCCTTCGGGACAGCCCTTAGGCAGATCCGCCGGACGTTGCGTTCCGCATGCCCGCGTGTGCAGGAGTCCTCCCCCCGCAAAGGCTCACGGCCTTGCGGTCGTGCCAGCGCCAGCCGGCGGTGCCGTCGTCGTGGATGTGCAGCATGAACTCGGCGACCGGGCTGCCGTCGGGGAACGTCATGGTGAGCGCGTGGCGGATCCGGGCGTAGCAGGCCTCGGCCTGCTCCCAGTCCTCCTCGTCGACAGCCCGCTCCTGCTCGGCGAAGAGGGGACGGAACTCTTCGAAGCCAGGAAGTGTCTCGACTTCGGCGTGGGTCCAGGGCATGTCGGTGCCGGTCACGGTCAGGCGGGCAATCTCCTGGTCGCCGTGGTGGAGCCGCCAGATACTGCTGGTGGTCAGGTGCGGGTTGGCCATGTCCCCATGATGGCGATCACCAGTGACAGCCGGGACGGTAGCGTTGCCTCTCATCGTCCGCGAACGTCCGGAGTTCACCCATGGGCTGGCAGTGCACAGGGCTGCGGTGGCCGACGGATGACGGCGGGCCCTCGCTCGGCTGGCGGCAGGCCGCGACGGTGCGGGCGAGTGCGCTCGCGTACGGGACAGAACTCGGGTTCCGGGCCGTGGGGCCGCGTCGATGCACCGGGGCGCGCGGGCACGCGTGCCCGGTGGGGGCCGTGGTGCCGGGGCGGAGCACGGGGGCGCGGTGCCCGGAGTGCGCGCGGCTGGAGCGGGCGCACTCGGTGGCCGCCGACACGATCGCCGACGACCCCCGGACGTACCGCGTGTACCTCGCCTGGTTCGGGCCGGGGATGGTGAAGGCCGGGATCACGGCCGAGGAGCGCGGGGCGGCGCGGCTGCGGGAGCAGGGGGCCGTGGTGTTCAGCTGGCTGGGACGTGGGCCGTTGATGGCGGCGCGACGGACCGAGGAACTGCTGCGGTCGGCGCTCGGGGTGCCGGACCGGATCCCGTACACCTCGAAACGCGCCGTGCGCGCGGTGCTGCCGGGGGAGGGGGAGCGACGGTCCGAGGTGGCGGAGCTGTACGGGCGGGCCGTGGCGCTGGAGGGGGCGGGGTGGCCGGAGACGCTGGAGCGGCTGCCGTTCGAGGCGGTCGACCACGCCGGGCTGTTCGGGCTGGACGGCGCGGTCGAAGTGACGTGCGCGGTCACCGAGCTGGTGGACGGGGGCGCGGTCGCGGGGCGGCTGGTGGCGGCGGCCGGTCCGGACCTGCACCTGGAGACGGTGGCGGACGGGGTCGTGGTGCTGGACACCCGGCTGATGACCGGGTGGGAGCTGACGGACGCCGACGCGCGAACGGGGGTGGGCGTGCCGGTGGCCGGCATCGGGGGCGGTGGAGTGCAGGACGGGCTGTTCTGAGATCGTCGGCTCCAGGCACGACCGGCAGGTCCAGGAACGTCCGGCAGGTCCGGGCAGGTCCGGCAGGACCGGCTGGGCCGACATGGGTCGGGCCTGTCCGGACGGAAGCCGCATGGGTCCGCATGGGTCCGCATAGGGCCGCACAGGGCCACATGGGTCGTACGAGTCCACACGGGCCGCATGGGCCCCACGGGGTCCGGGTGGGGCCGAGTGGTCCGAGCACGGAGGGAAGGGGAGCGCTGTGAACGGTGAGGCCGACGACGTCGTTCGGTTCTGGGAGCGGCTGGGGCTGCCCGGGATCATCGATGTGCACACGCACTTCATGCCGGAGCGGGTGCTGCGCAAGGTCTGGGCGTACTTCGACTCGGCCGGTCCGCTGACCGGCATGGAGTGGCCGATCGCCTACCGGCACGAGGAGGACGAACGACTCGCGCTGCTGCGCTCGTTCGGAGTGCGGCAGTTCACCTCGATGCTCTACCCGCACAAGGCCGGGATGGCCGCCTGGCTGAACGAGTGGGCGGCCGGTTTCGCGAGCCGGGTGCCGGACTGTCTGCACACCGCGACCTTCTTCCCGGAGAAGGGCGCGGAACGGTACGTGCGCGAGGCGGTGGAGGCGGGGGCCAGGGTCTTCAAGGCACATGTCCAGGTCGGCGCATACGACCCCGGCGACCCCTTGCTGGACCCGGTGTGGGGGCTGCTCGCCGATGCGGGCATCCCGGTGGTGACGCACTGCGGCTCCGGACCGGCGCCGGGCCGGCACACCGGGCCCGCGCCGATCGCCGGGCTGCTCGCCCGGCACCCGCGGCTGCGGCTGGTCGTGGCGCACATGGGGATGCCGGAGTACGCGGAGTTCCTGGCGCTGGCCGAGACGTACTCGGAGGTGCGGCTGGACACGACGATGGTGTTCACGGACTTCGTACAGGAGCTGAGTCCGTTCCCGGTGGCCGAACGGGGGCGGCTCGCCGCGCTCGGGGACCGGATCCTGCTGGGTACGGACTTCCCCAACATCCCGTATCCGTACGCGCATCAACTGCACGCGCTGGAACGGCTGGAGCTGGGCGACGACTGGCTGCGGGCGGTCTGCCACGAGAACGCGAGGGCGCTGTTCGGCGTGGCGTGAGGTGCCCGGCCGGTCGCGTACGCCCGGACGGTCGCGTACGCCGGACGGTCGCGTACGCCGGGCCGGTCGCGTACGCCGGGCCGGTCGCGCACGCTGGGACGGTCGCGCACGCGCGGGCGGGGAAGTGGGGTGTGGACAGGAGGGGGAGGAGGACCGTTTCTCAGGGAATTCACAGATTCGGGAAAGAAGCCTCTCAGAGGAGTCTCACAGGGTTGAGACATGACGACGACGACCTCGCCCCTGAGGCGTACCGAACTGTCCCGGGAACGCGACGAACCGCTGAGGCCCGACCGCCGCACCCCCGTCCGCGTGCTCGTCGTGGACGACGAGGCCGCTCTCACCGAGCTGCTCTCCATGGCGCTGCGCTACGAGGGCTGGGAGGTGCGCAGCGCCGGTGACGCGGCCGGGGCCGTGCGGATGGCGCGGGACTTCCGGCCCGATGCGGTGATCCTCGACGTAACGCTGCCGGGCGCGGACGGATCCGCCGTGCTCGGCGGGCTGCGGCGGGAGCTGTCCGGGGTGCCCGTGCTGTTCCTGACCGCGCGCGACGCGGTGGAGGACCGGATCGCCGGGCTCACCGCCGGTGGCGACGACTTCGTCATCAAGCCGTTCGGCCTGGAGGAGGTCGTGGCCCGGTTGCGCGGGCTGATCCGGCGTTCCGGTGCGGCCGCGGCCGTACGCGCCGACTCGTCGCTCGTCGTCGGCGACCTGGTCCTCGACGAGGACAGCCGCGAGGTGAGCCGGGGCGGGACGTCCATCCACCTCACGGCCACCGAGTTCGAGCTGTTGCGCTTCCTGATGCGCAACCCGCGACGGGTGCTGAGCAAGGCTCAGATACTCGACCGGGTGTGGAACTACGACTTCGGCGGGCAGGCGAACGTCGTCGAGCTGTACATCTCGTACCTGCGCAAGAAGATCGACGCCGGTCGCACACCGATGATCCATACCCGGCGCGGGGCGGGATACCTCATCAAACCGGGGGAGTAGGGCCCGAAGGACCGCCGCCCGGCCGGTCGGCGGCGCGGCGGAGCGCGGTCGTCGCCCGGGTCGCCTCCCGGGCCGATTCGGGGTGGCCGAGGACGTCGGTGCTGTCGACGAACTGGTCCACGGCGCCGATCGGCGGCAGCCCGCGCACCACCGGATCGGTGATGCGGTCGAGCAGCGCGGCGGCGAAGCGTTCGGCGTGCAGCACCCGGAACGGTCTGCTGTGGTACGGGCGCGTCGCGGGATCGACCGGTTCGGTGAGCCCGAGTCGGTTGTGGGCGGTCGCGACGGTCTCGTAGGCGCGGGCCAGGTGGTGTTCGCGGGTGTTCCGGTCGGTGGCGGCGAGGGCCGCGGTGAGCACGGGTGTGAGGGCGGGGGCCTGGGGCGTGCGGGCGAAGGCGCTGCCGAGCCACTTGGCGTAGGGCGGGTTCCGGCGGTCCATCAGCAGGCACAGCCGCATCAGATCGCGTACCAGGCGTGCGCACACGACGGCGGAGCCGAGTTCGTCGCCCACCTCGCCGCAACGGCCGACGAAGGCTTCCTCCTGGGAGACGCGCCGCCACTGACAGGCGAGCAGGTGGAGCCAGAGGTCGTGGTCGTACCAGTCCAGCTTCGCCCGCGCGGGAGCGAGCTCACCGAGGCCGTCGTGGAAGACGGCCCCGGAAGTGACCTCGGCGAGCCGCTGGGTGGGGGTGGCCAGCCAGTCCGTCAGGGCGACCTCCTGGCGGGGGTCGAAGCCCAGCCGCTCGGTGAACCAGGTGCCCGGGTCCGTGATGTCGACCCCGTGGTGAACCGGCCCGTCGGTCGCCCGCATCACCCGGATTCCCGCCTCGGAGGTGGCGGCGAAGTGGGTCGGGTAGCCGTGGAAGCGCTTCGGCAGACGTTCGGAGAGCAGCTTCGAGAGCACCGCGCCGTGGCGGGCGACGTCCCGGGGGTGCACGAAGATCTGCAGACGTGGTCCCCACTCGTGGTCGAGGGAGCGGGCGGTGTCGAATCCCAGGACCTCCGAGCCGCTGCCGAGAAGGGCGGCCGAGTACGGGATGCCGGGAGCGGCCTCCTCCAGCAGGGGGCGCACGGCTTCGAGGTGGAAGCGGCGGGACAGTTCCAGACCGGGGACGAAGGGCGGTGTCGTCATGCCGGGGAGGCTGCCGGATCGGTGAGCGGTCCGTCGAAGGCTTTTCCCGATCCCGTCTGATTCCTGATCTCCTGATCTCCTGATCTCCTGTCGATCCCCGATTCCCGATTCCCGGTTCAGGCCCCGGCCCCGGCTCCTGGTCGGTGACCGGTCACCGGTCACCGACCGTCGGCCGGTCGGCCGTTGGTTCTCGGTTCCGTACGGCGGCTGCCGTGCTGTCCGCTTCGGCGCCAGGCAAATCACTTGTACGCCGTACGAGGACGGCTATACGGTGTATGACACCCTCTCTTGTACACCGTATAAGGCATCTGGAGTCCGCATGACGGCGACCGCCGCCGAGCAGAACCACCTCTCGCCGCCCAGGCATCCGCAGCGCTGGCTGATCCTCGGCGTCATCTGTCTCGCCCAGCTCACGGTGCTGCTCGACAACACCGTCCTCAACGTCGCGATCCCCTCCCTCACCCGGGAGCTGGACGCGTCCACCGCCGAAGTGCAGTGGATGATTACCGCCTACTCACTCGTCCAGTCGGGTCTGCTGCTCACGGCCGGCAGTTCCGCCGACCGCTACGGCCGTAAGAAGATGCTGATCGCCGGGCTCGCCGTGTTCGGCATCGGCTCGCTGGTGGCTGGACTGGCACAGTCGTCCGCGCAGCTGATCGCCGCGCGGGCGGGCATGGGTATCGGCGGCGCGCTGCTGCTGACCACGACCCTCGCCGTCGTCGTCCAGATCTTCGACGAGACCGAGCGGGTCAGGGCGATCGGCATCTGGGCGACCGTCGGCTCGCTCGGCGTCGCCGTCGGTCCGCTGATCGGCGGGGTGATGCTCGACCATTTCTGGTGGGGCGCGATCTTCCTGATCAACATCCCCGTCGCCGTTCTCGGCCTGATCGCCGTGGCCTGGCTCGTGCCGGAGTCCGGGAACGCCGGCGACGGCCGCCCCGACCTGCTCGGCGCGCTGCTCTCCACGATCGGTATGGCGTCCGTCGTGTACGCGATCATCTCCGGCCCGGAGCGCGGCTGGACATCGGGTCCGGTCCTGCTGACGGCCGTTGTCGGGGTCGCCGTCCTCGCCGGGTTCGTGCTGTGGGAGCTGCGCATCCCGTACCCCATGCTGGACATGCACTTCTTCCGGAGCCAGAAGTTCGTCGGGGCCGTCGGCGGCTCGATCCTGGTCGCCTTCGGGATGGGGGGATCGCTCTTCCTGCTGACCCAGCAGCTCCAGTTCGTGCTCGGTTACGGGCCGCTGGAGGCCGGTCTGCGCACCGCCCCGCTGGCGTTGAGCGTCGTCGTGCTCAACCTCTCCGGACTGGGGGCCAGGGCGGTGCCGAAGCTGGGCACGCCCCTCACCATCGCGGCCGGGATGAGCCTGCTGGCCGCGGGGCTCGCCGCGGTCGCGCTGCTTGGGAGCGACGGTTACAGCGGCATGCTGCTCGGCCTGGTAGTGATGGGCGCGGGCATCGCGCTCGCCACGCCCGCCATGGCCAACGCGATCATGAGCGCCATTCCGCCGGAGAAGGCGGGCGTGGGCGCCGGGATCAACGGCACGCTCGCCGAATTCGGCAACGGCCTGGGCGTCGCCGTCCTCGGCGCGGTGCTGGGCTCGCGCTTCGCGTCGCTCGTGCCCGCGGCGGTGGGCGCCGCCTCGCTGCCCGTCGCGCTCGCCGCGGCCGCCGACGACGGCGAACGGGCGCGGATCAGCGACGCCTTCGCCTCGGGCCTGGAGACCAGTCAGCTGGCCGGAGCGGTGGCGGTGCTGGCCGGTGGCCTGCTGGCCGCGGTACTCCTGCGCCGTGCGGAGCGCGCCGAGTCCCTCCGCGCGGAGTCCGTCGAGGCCGGGGCCGAGGCCGCGGCATAGCATCGGGGTGGGGCGCATCGGACCGTACGCATCCGCCTCGCGTACGCATCCGCCTCGCGCGTACACGCACACGTATGCGCAGGTGCGGGTGTGCGCGTACGGGACGGTTCGCCCCGCCGGCAAGACGAGGAGAGTGCGCCATGGTGTCCGCGGCCGACCGTGTGAAGAACCCCGCCAGGACCAGCGTGTGGCTGGCCCAGCGCGCACCGTCGCGCACCCGCAGAACGGACCAGCCGGCCGGTCTCGACCGGGAGAAGATCGTCGCGGCCTCGGTACGGTTGCTGGACGCCGAGGGTCTCGACAAGTTCTCGATGCGCCGCCTCGCCGCCGAGCTGGGTGTCACCGCCATGTCCCTCTACTGGTACGTGGACACCAAGGACGATCTGCTGGAACTGGCCCTGGACTCCGTCCACAGCGAGATCCGCCCCCCGCACGAGGACGCGCACTGGCACGACCGATTGCGCGAACTCGCCGCGCAGTACCGTGCGCTGATCGCCCGTCATGTCTGGGCCGCGCACCTCGCCGGGCACTTCCTCAACATCGGTCCGCATGCGAGGGCGATGTCGAACGCCGTCATGGACGTGATCCGGGCGACCGGCCTGCCGCTGGAACGCCAGGCCGGGGCGCTCGCCGCGGTCTTCCAGTTCGTGTCCGGATTCGGCACCATCGAGGGCCACTACGCGCAGCGCAGCGCGAATGCGGGGATGACCCAGGAGGAGTACTACCAGCAGTCCATGAGCGAGGTCCGCGGCCAACCGAGTTTCGACCAGATGCTCGAATCCTCGGAGAAGCTGAGGGATGCCCGCGGCGGCGACACGGTCGAGGAGATGCGCGACCGGGACTTCACCTACGCCCTGGACCTGCTGATCGCCGGCATCGAGGCGATCCGGGAACAGGCTCGCGAGCGGTAGCGGCGGGCCGAGGGACCGGACAGGAGGACGGGATACGAGAGACGACGGACGGGGAGGCGAGGGACGACGGACGGGTATACGAGGGACCGCCTCGTTCATCGGCCGCCGTCCCGAGCCCCGGCCCCCTGCCCCGCCCGTCCGCCTTGTCCCTGTTCTTGTCCCTCCCGTCGGCCCCTGTTCCGCCCGGTGGTTACGACGGCAGCGACTCGCCCTGCACGGCCTGGATGTCGAGTTCCACCCGCAGCGTCGTACCGATCGCCGAGATGCCCGCCTGCAGCACCTGGTTGTAGTTCATGGCGAAGTCGTCGCGCCGCAGCTCCGCCGTGGCGCTGAACGCCGCGCGCACCCCGCCCCACGGGTCGGGGCCCGTACCGAGGTAGCTCAGGTTCAGATCGACCGGCCGGTCGACGCCGCGCATGGACAGCACGCCGTGGACGGTCCAGCGGTCGGGGCCGGCCGGGTCCAGACCGTCGGATCGGTAGGTGATCTCCGGGAAGCGGTCGGTGTCCAGGAAGTCGGGCGAGCGCAGGTGCTTGTCCCGCATGCCGTTGCCGGTGTCGATGCTGGCCGCGGTGATGACGGCGTCGACCCGGGACCGGTGGACCTCGTCCGCGATCTCGATCCGGCCGCTGAACTCGGTGAACCGGCCCCGCACGCTGGAGATGCCCAGGTGCTGCGCGACCGCGGCGACCGAGGAGTGCGCCGGGTCCAGCGACCAGGCGCCCGGCGGCGGCAGCTCGACTCCGCCCTGCCGGGCCAGCACCACCGTGCCGGCCTCTACGCGCCCGCTCGCCGTGACGAGCGCGGTGGATGCGGCCGGGGCGTACCCGACCGCGGTGACGATCACCGTGTACGCGCCGGCCGGCAGGGGGGTGTCCGTCCGCACCGCCCCCTCCTCGTCGGCGGTGGCCCGCAGCATCTGCGCGCCGGTCATGTCGGTGACCGTCACGACCGCGTGCTGGACCGCCCAGCCGTCCCGCGTCCGTACCTGTGCGCGAAGTCCCATCCCGTTCTCTCTCCTTGCTCAAGGACTCAGTGAATCAGTGACCCAGTGGCTGGGACCCGGTGGCCCGGGCCCGGTTGTCCGGACCCGGTGGCTCAGAACCAGGGACCCGGTGACCCGCGGACCGGACCCGGTGACTCCGAAGCAGTGACCCCGGTGACTCGGTGGGTTCGAGTCGCTCAATGAGTCGGGCCCCGGGGCGGGACCGGCCGGCCGTCCCCTGCCTGCCGTCCCCGCCACCGGGGCCCATTTCCACCGGCCGGTACAGCGTCTCCGCTCGGGACGCCGACCCGCCAGGGGTCTGTGGTGAGAGATCCGGCGGCAGGCCCCGCTGGCGCGGGCCGCCGCCGGTCCTCCTCACTCGCCGGGGTGGGCGAGTTCGACGTCGTGGCCGTCGACGCCGGGACCGGTCACGGTCAGCGCGCCGGCCACCGGCGGGTAGCCGGTCGCGATGACCGTGTACTCGCCCACGTCCAGGTCGGTGAAGGCGTACGCCCCGTCCTCCCCGGTCGTCGACGTGGCGACCACGTTGCCCGCCGCGTCGACCAGGGTGACCCGGGCGTCGGCCAGCGGACGCCGGGCGGAACCGGCCCGTACGACACCGCGCACCAGGGCGCCGGACTGCAGCGCGGCCTCGACGCGGGTGACGCCCTGGCCGCCGATCTCCACCGGCAGGGCCAGCGGACGGAACCCGGCTGCGTTCACCGCGACGGTCACCGGACCGGGGACCAGCTCGCCGAAGGCGAACTCGCCGGTCTCCCCGGAACTGCCGGTCGCCAGCACGTCGCCGCGCACATCGGTCACGACGACCATGGCGCCCTCGACCGGTGCCGCGGTCTCGGCGGCCCGGACGGTTCCGGTGAGACCGCTCGTACCGGAGAGCAGGATGTCGTACGACAGCGGCTCCTCACCGACGACAACGGTCGACGCCTGCGGCTGGAAACCGTCGGCGGACGCGATCAGCACGTAGCTGCCGGTGCCCGGGGCGTCCAGCGCGTAGCTGCCGTCGGCCTGGGCGACGGAGCGGCCCAGCTGGCGGCCGGCCAGCGAGATCAGCGTGACGGCGGCCAGGGGAACGGGCGCACCTTCCGCGCCACGCACCACACCGTGCACGGCCGTGCCCTGAACGGAGGTGACCAGGGGCTCCGGAGCGGCGGCCGCGGCCGCCGCCGGGGCCGGAACGGTCCGCGCCGCGTCCGCGGGCGTGGCCGCGACGGCGGCGGGGACCGGCACCGGGGCCTCGGCCCGCTCGACGGCACCGGCCTGCTCGACGGCCGGGGTCCCGTCCGTGACCGGCGCGGCCTCGGCGGCGTTCGACTTCAGCGCGACCTCCTTGATGAAGACCGTGATCAGGAAGGCGGCCAGCGCGGCCGGCGCGGCGTACAGGAAGACGTCGGCGACACCGTGCCCGTAGGCACTCTCCATGATCTCGCGGAACGGCGCGGGCAGCTTGTCCATGTCGGGGATGCCCCCGCCGCCCGTACCGCCGTGTCCCAGGGCGGCACCCTCGGGGCCGAGGGCCTTGAGGCCGTCCTCGACGTAGTGGGTGACGCGGTTGCCCAGTACGGCGCCCAGCGCCGAGACGCCGATCGCACCACCGAGGGAACGGAAGAAGGTGACGACGGAACTGGCCGAACCGAGATCGGACGGCGCGACCTGGTTCTGCGTGGCGAGCACCAGGTTCTGCATCATCATGCCGATGCCGAGGCCCATCACGGCCATGTAGATCGCGATGTGCCAGTACGCCGTGTCGTAGCGGATGGTGCCCAGCAGTCCGAGCCCCGCGGTGACCAGGGCGCCACCGCAGACCAGCCATGCCTTCCAGCGGCCGGTCCTGGTGATGATCTGGCCGGAGACCGTCGAGGAGATGAACAGGCCACCGATCATCGGGATCGTCATGACACCGGACATCGTCGGCGACTTGCCGCGCGCCAGCTGGAAGTACTGGCTGAAGAACACCGTGCCGGCGAACATCGCGATACCGACGAACAGCGAGGCCAGCGAGGCCAGCACGATGGTGCGGTTGCGGAAGAGGCGCAGCGGGATGATCGGCTCGTCGGCCAGGGTCTCGACGACGACGAAGATCACGGCGAGCGCGAGGGAACCGAGGACCATCACGGCGGTCTGCCAGGAGAGCCAGTCGTACTTGTCGCCCGCGAAGGTCACCCAGATGAGCAGCAGGGATACGGCGGCGCTGATGAAGAACGCGCCCGCCCAGTCGACCTTGACCTCACGCTTCACGACCGGGAGCTTCAGCGTCTTCTGGAGCACGATCAGCGCGATGACGGCGAACGGCACACCGACGTAGAAGCACCAGCGCCAGCCCAGCCAGCTGGTGTCGGTGATGACACCGCCGAGCAGCGGACCACCGACGGTGGCGACGGCGAACACCGCACCGATGTATCCGCTGTAGCGGCCACGCTGACGCGGGGCGATCATCGCCGCCATCACGATCTGCGCGAGGGCGGAGAGACCGCCGGTCCCTATGCCCTGGACGACACGGCAGGCGATCAGCATGCCGCTGCTGGTCGAGAGACCAGCGACGACCGAGCCCGCGACGAAGATGACGAGAGCTATCTGGACCAGCAGCTTCTTGCTGAACAGGTCCGCGAGCTTGCCCCACAGGGGAGTGGTGGCGGTCATCGACAGCAGCGAGGCCGTGACGACCCAGGTGTAGGCGCTCTGGCCGCCGCCGAGATCGGAGATGATCTGCGGAAGGGCGTTGGAGACGACCGTCGACGACAGGATCGCGACAAACATGCCGAGCATCAGCCCGGCAAGTGCTTCCATGATCTGCCGGTGTGTCATCGGCGCGCCGGACGAGGGATCGGGCGACCCCCCGTGCTTGGCGTGGCCGCCCCGCACACCGGTCGGTGTGGTCGTTGCCATGGAGTTCCTTGTCTTTGCTTCTGTTACACGGGTGTACGGGTGTGCGCGTCGGCGCTGTCGTCGGAAGGCCGCGAACGGCACTCGCCGCTGTGCGTTCCGGGGACGCAATCGCCGAAACCGCGGCAGGCGAAACTGTCGCGCAGCCGGGCCAGGAGCCGGTTGAGCTGGCCGACCTCGTCGTCCGACCAGTCGGAGAGATTGTGGGCGAACATCTCGGTGACACGACGGTTCATGTCACCGAGCAGGTCGCGTCCGGCCGGGGTCAGTCGCAGGATGCGGGACCGCTTGTCCGTCGGGTCCGAGGACCGTTCGATCCAGCCGTGCTCCGCTACATGGGCGACATGCCTGCTCGTAACGGACATATCGACGTCCAGCAGCTCGGCCAGTCTGCTGATCCGCATCTCGCCGTGCTGCCTGAGCAGTGCGAGTACGGCGGCGGAACCGGGCGGGCATTCGGCCGGGAGGACGCGTGCGACACCTCGCTTGACGGCTCCGACCGCGCTGACGTGCCGGGCCAGCTCTTCGTACTGACTCCGTGCGGCCATGGGCCCCCCAGGCGATTCCACCGGTGCATCTTGTTGCTTAGGGCAACCATAGAAGCCGTTGGTTGCTACAGGCAAATGAAAGTGGACTTGCAGAAGTAAAGGAACGCAAAAGGCTGCGTAGGGTCCCGGTCAAAGTGCCGACGTGTGGGGTGTGGCCCGGGACTGGTGTGTCTCCTGCCACGGGCCGGGGTGATGTCCGGCCGGGATCGCGACCGGTTTCCACGGCCCCGTGAATGCTTTCCGTCGGGGACGTGACCGTCTTCCGTCGGGGGGCGCGAATGCTCTCCGCCGGTGCGCGAACGTGCCCGAGCCGGGGGCCCCGCCCGTCCTGCGCCCGCGCCCGGCCCGCGCCCGGCCCGCGCTCGCCCTGGTCCCGTTTTCCCTTTCTCCCGTTCTGTGCCGGCGGGCAGTGCCTTCTCCGTGCCCGGGTCGCGACCGTTCTGGGTGGGGTCGCGACCGTTCTGGGTCGGGATGCGACTGTCTTCCGTGGTGGCTGGCCCGGCGGATGTCCGTTCCGGGGCGGGTTGTGCGGTGTGTTCCGTGGTGACGGCGGGACGCCCGGCGCTCCGTCCGGTACGACACCGCCGACCGTCAGCTCGCTTCGGTGCCCCGGGGGTTGGGCCGTAACGGCGAGTTCGCTAGGGTCCTGCCCCATGGCACATAACCCCCACGCCCCCCAGGGCCCCGAGGGCAACCACGACCCGGCCGGCAGCACCCAGATGTTCCGCGCCTTCGTCGACGAGGGCGAGCCGCAGCGCCGACAGCAGGCTGCCGCCCCGTCCGGACCGAAGACCGGGATGATCGTCACCATCGTCGCGGTGGTCGTCGTCCTCGCGGCGGTCGCCTGGCTCGCGCTCGGCTGACCGGCTCGACGGTTCCCTCGTACCTCACACCTCGTACCTCGTAACCTCCGGCTCCCACCCCTTCACCCGTCATGGCTCCGGTACGGCGGGGCGTCACTCCGGTACGCGACGGTGACGCCGCCCGGCACGGCGGTGGCGTCACTTCAGTACGGCGGTGACGTCGCGGGTCTCCACATGCATGCCCAGCGGCACCCGCCAGGCGTCCACGCAGACGGTGTACGTCCTCGTCCGCGCCCCTCCCGCGTCGATCGGCGCCGGCAGTGGTGCGGACGACTCGACGGTCGCCCAGTCGACGCCCAGGCCGCCGATGATGTGTGTGGCGAAGATGACGGTTCCCGCGCGGGCCGGCGATCCCCCGGTGTTGCGGAACTCCACGGTCACCTTCTCGCACCAGCGCTCCTCGGCGGCCGCCCGCTCGGGGGCGCCGACCACCAGCACGGCCGGGCCGCCCGGTGCCGAGTGGCCGGGGTCCGTCGGCGCCGACGGGTCCGTGGACCCACCGCCCGTGCCGCCGCCGGATCCGCCCGTACCGTCACCGGGGTCGTCCGGGCCGTCCGACCCACCGGGACCGCCCGCACCACCGGCCCCACCCGGGCCGTTCGGACCGTCCGGACGGGAGGCATCGCCCGGCGTCCCGCCGCCGGTGCCCTCCGTTCTCCCGGCGCTTCCGGTCCCTTCGGCTCCCCCGGGCCCGCGCGAGTCGCCCCCGCCCTTCCTCGAACTTCCGTTCCCCGACGCGTGTCTGCCGCCGGATCCGCCCGGCGGGGCCCCGCCGGCGCCACCGGCCCCGTCCAGCGGTACCAGCGTCACCTTCCCCGACGGCGCCACCGGCCCGGACGGTGTCCGCTCGCTCCCGGGCCCCGCCGCGCCCACCGCCACGTAGCCGTCGGCCGCCGCACCGCCACCGCAGGCGGCCAGTGCACCGCCCAGACACAGCACGGCCGCCGAGGCGGCGATCGCGGCGCCCCGGCGGCCGGTCGAGTGGAGCATCTGACGTCGCATCGCGTCAGTGTGACTGACGGTCCGTCAAATCGGAACCCTCGTGCCGCGCGGTGCGGCGGTCCATGGCGGTCAGTCGGCGATGAGCCCTTCCCTGAGCTGGGCGAGCGTACGGGTCAGCAGGCGCGAGACGTGCATCTGTGAGATGCCGACCTCCTCGCCGATCTGCGACTGGGTCATGTTGGCGAAGAACCGCAGCATGATGATCTGTCGTTCGCGCGGCGGGAGTTTGGCCAGCAGCGGCTTGAGCGACTCGCGGTACTCGACGCCCTCCAGCGCCGAGTCCTCGTACCCGAGCCGGTCGGCGAGGGTGCCCTCGCCGCCGTCGTCCTCGGGTGAGGGCGAGTCCAGCGAGGACGCGGTGTACGCGTTGCCGACGGCCAGGCCGTCGACCACGTCCTCCTCCGAGACCCCGAGCACCTTGGCCAGCTCCGGCACGGTCGGCGAACGGTCCAGCTTCTGGGCGAGTTCGTCGCTGGCCTTGGTCAGCGCGAGCCGCAGCTCCTGGAGGCGGCGCGGCACGCGCACCGACCAGGAGGTGTCACGGAAGAACCGCTTGATCTCGCCGACGACGGTCGGCATCGCGAACGTCGGGAATTCCACGCCCCGTTCGCAGTCGAACCGGTCGATCGCCTTGATCAGCCCGATCGTGCCGACCTGGACGATGTCCTCCATCGGCTCGTTACGACTGCGGAACCGCGCGGCGGCGTACCGCACCAGCGGGAGGTTGAGCTCGATCAGCGTGTCCCGTACGTAGGCGCGCTCCGGGCTGTCCGTTCCGTCGGGACCGGGAGCCAGGGCGGCGAGCCGCAGGAACAGGGAGCGGGACAGCGTGCGGGTGTCGATGGCTTCCGGCGAGCTGACGGGCGCAACAGGTGCGGGTACGCCCTTGGTGAGCGTGAGCACCTTCGAGCTGCCCTGTTCTTCGGACATGCCACCCCCTTGAGGTCGCGGACGGTCGCGTCGAGCCGCGACCATCGGAGGAACGCAGCTCCCACCTGAATACCGGAGGCGAGGCCGCGGCAAACGCGGTTTCCGCAGAATGTCACATGTCGGCAACGCGCTGTAGCGACATGTCGACAAGTCTTTGTGATGTCTGCCCAGTTGGCGGGGGTGCCCGGTAAATCGGGCCGCCCGAGCCGGACTTCGAGTGCTTTACCCGAACCGGTTAGGCATCGATCCTATTTGCGGATCGAAGACGGGCGAAGCTACGGGCCAGAAGCCTTGACACATGCATCTGGGAGACACCCAGCTCGGCGCTGATCTGTGACTGCGTCAGGTTGTTGTAGTAGCGCAGCAACAGGATGCGCTGCTCGCGCTCGGGCAGCTGCACGAGCAGATGGCGCACCAGATCGCGGTGCTCGACCCCCGCGAGGGCCGGGTCCTCGTACCCGAGCCGGTCAAGCAGGCCGGGCAGTCCGTCGCCCTCCTGGGCGGCCTCCAGAGAGGTCGCGTGGTAGGAGCGGCCCGCCTCGATGCAGGCCAGTACCTCGTCCTCGGAGATCCTCAGCCGTTCGGCGATCTCCGCGGTGGTCGGCGACCTGCCGTGAGCGGTCGTCAGGTCCTCCGTGGCGCCGGTGACCTGCACCCACAGCTCGTGCAGCCGGCGGGGGACGTGGACGGTGCGCACGTTGTCGCGGAAGTATCGTTTGATCTCGCCGACGACGGTCGGCATCGCGAAGGTCGGGAACTGCACCCCGCGCTCGGGGTCGAACCGGTCGATGGCGTTGATCAGCCCGATCGTGCCGACCTGGACGACGTCCTCCATCGGCTCGTTGCGGCTGCGGAAGCGTGCCGCCGCGTACCGGACCAGGGGGAGGTTCGCCTCGATCAGTGCCGCCCGCACCCGGCTGTGCTCCGGTGTGCCCGGCTCCAGCTCCTTGAGCTGTCCGAAGAGCACCTGGGTGAGCGCCCTGGTGTCCGCGCCCCTGCTCCTGGCGGGCGCCCCCGCCGAACCATCGGGTTCCCCGTCCGGCCGCATGGCCTCGACGGCCGCCTGCGCCGCGCCCTGCGCGGACTGGCCGCTCGGGGGGCTCGGGGCGCTGCGGGCGTTCGGGGTGCCCTGGGCGGTCCCGGTGGCGGCTGGGGAGGGCCGTCCGCTCTGCGCGCCCCGTCCGGTCTGGATGGCCTGGCCGGTCTGGACGGTCTGGGGAGGCACTTGAGGCGCTGTACTGGCCGGCACGGTGGGGCCACCCCTTTGCGGTCAACTGCGGTCAACTCATCCGTCAAAAGCGGTCATAGCATCACAAGACATGCCCACTGTGCGCAAGCACCGTATAGCGTCGTGTTGGGTTCAACTTGGTTTAAACGCCGAAAAGGCCCCTCGCCGCGGTGGTGAGGGGCCCGGATGACCGTATGGACCGGCTGGAACGGACGGATCAGAACGGGTAGTCGGCGATCACCCACGTGGCGAACTCCCGCCACCGACCGGCGGCGGCCTGATGGGCCGGATGCTCGATGTAACGCTTCAGGGCGGCCTCGTCGGCGACGGCGGAGTTGATGGCGAAGTCGTAGGCGATCGGCCGGTCGGTGATGTTCCAGGCGCACTCCCAGAACTCCAGCTCTGGAACCTGCCCGTCCAGGTCCTGGAACGCCTTCGCCCCGGCGACGACCCGTGGGTCGTCCCGCTCGACGCCGTCGTTCAGCTTGAACAGGACCAGATGGCGGATCATGGCGTGGTACTCCTAAGGGCTGTCCCGTAATCCCTGGCGGACGCCCGACGACGGCCGCGGCACCTCGCCGCGTTGCCGGAACGACCGCAGACGTTCAGTATGCGGGTGCCCCTCCGTCTTGCGGTGCACCACGTCCGACGCCGTGCGCCGATCCGCCGTCGCGGGCCGGACGGGACTTTCGAAACGCGCCCCAGCTAGTGCCGTGACCGGCAACGTTTGCCCCGTCGCGCCGCCCAGCACTTCCCCGAGCTCTCAGCTTCGTTCGAGCAGGGGAGACCCCATCCGAGGGCCTTTGGCCGCCTTGCGACCGCACGCACCGGTCGACGCCCCTTCGGGGCAAACATTGCCGGGACAGCCCTTAGTTCACGAGCTCGGACATGAAGTCGCCGACGCCCTGCGCGGCACTCGAAACGCCCTCGAACCCTATCTGCACGAGATCCGCCGCCCGGGCCGGGGACGTGATGATCGTGTACAGCACGAAGACGACTATCACGAAGAGAGCTATCTTCTTCGCTTGCACCATCAGCCCCTGCCTCCCCTTCGATCCCCTGTGCAGTCGGGCGATTGTATCCGCACGAATGGTCGCATCCGTCTGAATCCCCGCCTCGCCCCACGCGGCCTTCAGCGGCTCCTCGAACGATCTTGAGCGGGCCCTCGACCGGCCCCCGACCGGCCTCGGAGTGATCTTCGAGCGATCTTTCGAGTGGTCTTTCAGGGACCAAGGGCCCGTCGATCGAGGCCCTTTGTCGGCCCACGCAACCGCTCCCGCGACGCAGGATGGGTCCTGTAGCCCCCGGGAACAGTCAGGAACCCGAGGGGCGAGGAACAGGCCTCCACTGTGGGGTCCGCGCCGCGCGCTTCCCCCAGACCGCGGCGCGGACCTGAGAGGCCGTTCTCACCGGGGGAAGCGGCTTGTCCCCCCGATGCCGCTTCCCCCGACCTGAGTCGATACGGGGCCATCGCCCCGTGGGCGGGGCCACATGGTCGACGCGTGCGCCGGAACCGTCGGCTTCCCGGCACGCGCGCATCCAGCGGTCCGGTCCGCAGGGGCTGCCTATCGGCCGCCGAACCTTCTCCGCCTGGACGCCTTGCTCCAGCCCTGGCATGGGACGTCCGCCGACTTCTGTGCGGCGCGTGGCGCGTTGGCGTTCGGGCGGCGGATCAACGTGAGGCCCTCGTGATCGGTCGGGTGCCATGCGTGGTCGTGGGTCTCGAAGGTGTAGCCCTGCTCGTTGTCCGTCTGGTAGGCGAGCAGGGCTCGGCCCGGCCCCTGGCCTCTGGCCAAGGGGACCACCCCCGCGTGCGCGGGGACCACAATTCCTGACCTGCTGGTTTATGCGGGGCCGAGCCTCTTTTTACTTACTTCTTGAGATTCGGACATATCGCCCCGTCTTGGGTGGTGCGGCGTCAGTGCACATGCAGGGGCATGAGTGCCGCCGCCCACCTGATGGTGTGGTTTCGGTAACGCGAACGCCCTCCCGTTCTGTGTTTCCACAGGCCGGGAGGGCGTCGATGGCGGTAGCGGAGGGATTTGAACCCTCGGTGAGTTTCCCCACACTCGCTTTCGAGGCGAGCTCCTTCGGCCGCTCGGACACGCTACCGAGAGAGAGCTTAAACCATGCCGGGCCGTGGAAAGAAATCGGTTCTCAGGCGGTACGGAAGAAGGCCGTCAGCCGCTCCGCGCACTCCGGCCCCAGGACGCCCTGGATGACCTCCGGACGGTGGTTGAGGCGGCGGTCGCGGACGACGTCCCAGAGGGAACCGGCGGCGCCCGCCTTCTCGTCGCGCGCCCCGTAGACGACCCGGTCCACGCGGGACTGCACCAGTGCGCCCGCGCACATCGTGCACGGCTCCAGGGTGACCACCAGGGTGCAGCCGGACAGGCGCCACTCGCCGAGCGCGGCGGCCGCGCGGCGGAGGGCGAGGATCTCGGCGTGGGCGGTCGGGTCGCCCGTCGCCTCGCGTTCGTTGTGGCCGACGGCCAGCAGCGCGCCGTCGGGGCCGAGGACGACGGCGCCGACCGGCACGTCGCCGGCCGCCGCCGCCAGCTCGGCCTCGGCCAGGGCGTGGCGCATGTGCGCACGCCATGGGTCTCGTACGGGATCGTGCGGTGCTTCCACCGGGTGGTGCGGTTCCGGCGGGCCTTGCGGGCGGGGTGGTTCGGTCACCCGCGGACCCTAGCGGACGGTCTCCAGGACCTCGGCCGCGCCCAGCGCGTCCGCGATCTCGCCCAGCGCGTCCGTGCGCAGCATCAGCAGTTCGGCCTCGGGAAGACCGAGGTCGGCCAGGATGGCGGTGTCCCCGAGCGGCCCCGCCGGTACGGCGTCGGCGTCGAGTACGTCGTCATCGTCGTTGTCGTCGTGGTCGTTGTCGGGGGTGGTGTCCGGTTCGCCGTCCTCCGTACCGTCGAGGCCGACGAGTTCTTCGAGGGCGGCAATGGTGTCGTCGGCCCCGGGTTCGCGGCCGAGCAGTTCGTCGGTGAGCAGGATCTCTCCGTACGAGGACCGGGCGGCGGCGGTGGCGTCCGAGACGAAGATACGGGGGTCGTCCTCACCGTCCACCCGGACGACGCCGAACCAGGCGTCCTCCTGTTCGATGAAGACGAGCACCGTGTCCTCGTCCGCCGAGGCCTCACGGGCCAGATCCGTCAGGTCGGACAGGGTCTCCACATCGTCGAGTTCCGTATCGCTCGCTTCCCACCCGTCTTCGGTGCGCGCGAGCAGTGCGGCGAAATACACCGTGACTCTCCCACTGGTCTTAGGGGTGTCGGTCCGGCGGGAGGGCAGTCGGTGGCCCGGCTGTCCTGCGTCCCGCCCATCGGAATCGTGGCAGAAACAAGTGCTTCGCGAGAGGAGTTCGGCCGTTGCGTCGGCCATCAGTTCTCCTGGACGGGGCCAGCAGGGGGACGCGGGACCGCCGTACGACCTACCAGCGGAAGGTCCGCATCCTCATGGCCTGACGCATCCGGGCGGCCCGGGCCCGGCGCGGCTGGACCCGGTCGCGGAGCGCCTTGGCCTCATGGAGCTCGCGCAGGAACTGGGCGCGTCGCCTGCGACGGGCGGACTCGGCCTCCTCGGGATCCGGCGAGGCTGCGGTATCCGGGGCTTCAGCGGCTTCCAGGGGATCCGGGGTGTCCAGGGGGCCCGGGAGGGACGCGCCCGGCGCGTTCGGTACGTTCGGCGCACTCGGTGTGCGCTGTGTGTCCGGGCGGCCCGGATTCGGCTGGTTCCGTTTGCGCTGTTCCGCGTCCGGCATCGGCTCATCACCCCAAGGCTGGGTCCGTGTGCAACCACCTTCCCCCCGAACGTGTGGTTGATGCCAGCGCAGGCGTGCTGCGGGCCCGGTTACTGTTGAACCCATGCGGATCCACGTCGTCGACCATCCACTGGTCGCGCACAAGCTCACCACCCTGCGCGACAAGCGCACCGATTCCCCTACCTTCCGGCGCCTCGCCGACGAGCTGGTCACCCTGCTCGCCTACGAGGCCACCCGGGACGTGCGCACCGAACAGGTCGACATCGAGACCCCGGTCACGCGGACGACCGGCGTGAAGCTGTCGCACCCGCGGCCACTGGTCGTGCCGATCCTGCGGGCCGGCCTCGGCATGCTCGACGGCATGGTGCGCCTGCTGCCGACCGCCGAGGTGGGCTTCCTGGGCATGATCCGCAACGAGGAGACGCTCCAGGCGTCCACGTACGCGACGCGCATGCCGGAGGACCTCTCGGGCCGCCAGGTGTACGTGCTCGACCCGATGCTGGCGACGGGCGGCACGCTCGTCGCGGCCATCCAGGAACTGATCAAGCGCGGGGCGGACGATGTCACCGCGGTCGTGCTGCTCGCGGCGCCCGAGGGCGTCGAGGTGATGGAGCGCGAGCTGGCCGGTACGCCGGTGAGGGTCGTCACGGCCTCGGTCGACGAGCAGCTCAACGAGAACGGTTACATCGTCCCGGGCCTCGGCGACGCGGGCGACCGGATGTACGGCACGGTCGACTAGGGCGCGTTTCGAAAACGGTCCCGGCTTCGACACGCGATGCTGGCTCCGGCACGTGGTCCCGCCCTGGCACGCGGTCCCGGGGCCCGAGGCAGGGCTCCGGTTTCCGGACTCCGGCTCCCGCGCACGGCCCCGGACTCGGGCCGAAGGGCGCGGGACTCCGGGGGCGCTGGTACGGGGCGCCGGGTCCCGGCGCTCCGGGCGGCCCGACCGCCGTCAGCAGGAAGGTGCGGGGGACGGCTTCGTCAGGGCGGCGAGTGCCGCGGCGGCCGAGTTGGGCGTGTTGAACGCCTTGAACTTCGTACCGAGAATCAGATCGACGTCCGCGGTCCTGCGGGCGTCGGTCTTCGGAACGGCCCCGTTCAACTGGGTGCCGAGCACCTGGAGCGCGCCGTTCGTCGCCGACGGGGCACCCAGCAGCACTCCTGGTCCCGCGACCTTCTTGTCGTATTCCGGCGAGGCGTTTCCCACCTTGCCGATGGCGAACCCACGCTTCTTCAGCTCGTCGGCCGCCTGTTTGGCGAGGCCGCTGCGCGGTGTCGCGTTGTAGACGTTGACAGTGATCTTCGCGGGTGCGGGCAATGCCTTCGTCGGCGCGGACGCCGCGGCCGACGGGCAGTCCTTCTTGTGGTCGGCGGCGTCGGCGGTTTTGCTGCCGCCCGTGAAGACGTCGATGAGCTGCATCGTGCCCCATCCGGCCAGCCCGAGGGCGACCACGGAGGCGGTGGCAGCGAGGATCAATTTGCCGCGACGCCGGGGGCGGCGCATACGCGGGTACTTGTCGCCCGTGATGCGGTACTTTCCGCCCATGCCGGGGGGAGTGAGCATGCTCATGGGCGCAGCGTAGTGCGGCCCGATGGTGATGCCTACTAAATGATCAACCGATCGCATCCGTCCGTGTGCGAATGCACCCGAACGAGCGCGGACATGCGTCCGAACGTATTCGGAGGTCGTGGGTGCGCTCCCGGGCATGGTCGGTACGCACCCGGAAGTGACCGGCGGGCCGGATGGGGCCGGCGGGCCGGATGGGCCGCGGTGCGATGCCGCCGCGACATGACGCCACTGCGGAGCGGTGCCATTGCGATGTCACGTCACGTCATGGCGCCGCGACGGTCGCGCGGGTGTGGGGCCGTCGCGGGCGAGCTCGCCGAGCCCATGACGAGCGGGTCCGCGGGGCCCGTGACGGACCGGCCGCGCGGCTCGCAACCGTGGGCGAGGGGCGTGCGCCTCGTTCTCAGCCGAGTTCGAGCACCCGGGCGTGCAGCACCTGGCGCTGTTGCAGCGCGGCGCGGACGGCGCGGTGCAGTCCGTCCTCCAGATAGAGGTCGCCCTGCCACTTCACGACGTGCGCGAACAGGTCGCCGTAGAACGTCGAGTCCTCGGCGAGGAGGGTTTCGAGGTCCAGGTTGCCCTTGGTGGTCACCAACTGATCGAGGCGGACCGGGCGCGGCGCGACGTCCGCCCACTGCCGGGTGCTTTCCCGGCCGTGGTCGGGATATGGCCGCCCATTTCCGATGCGCTTGAAGATCACACGGAAAGCCTACCGGGCAAGAGCCTCCGGGCGCAGCCACGGGGCCGGACTGCAATGCTTACGAGGGCATCATAAATGCGGTCATTCCGGAATTGGGGCTGTGATGAACGACGGCGACAGTGCGGGCCAGGGCGCGGGTTCGGGCGCCCGAGGCGGTCGGTACGCGGGTGTCCGCCCGGGAACGGGTGGTGGAGCGGGCGCGGACTTGACGCCGGGGAGGACGAGGCGTCGGAACAGGGCGGGGCGCCGGGCGAACTGAGTGGTCGTTCGGTCTGAACTTCCATGACGAGGGAGCCAGGGGCGTGGAACTGATCGACCTCAAGGACCTGCGGGCCGCCGTCGCGCTTTTCGTCCGGACGCGGGGTTGGCCGAACTCCGGGAGATCTGCGGGCCGTCCACAGCCATGGCCCGTGCGATCCAGCGGGCGGTCACCGCGTTCGGTCTCCGGTACGGCTCGCCGCAGGCGGCGGGCGGGTCGGGCGCGGCCGTCTCCCGGCCCGTTCCTCTCGGGGCCGCTTCTCGGCGGATGCTTTCCGGCCGGCTCTCCTGGGCTGTTTCCGGGGAGTCACTTCTCGGCCGCGCGTTTCTCGGTCCTGGCCGCCTGTTTCGCCTGCTGCTTGAACGCCCGGACCTCGGCGAGGGATTCGGGGCCGGTGATGTCGGCGACCGACCGGTGCGAGCCCGTCTCGCCGTACGGTCCGGCCGCCTCCCGCCAGCCCGCCGGCCGGACCCCGAACCGCTTGCCGAGCAGCGCCAGGAAGATCTGGGCCTTCTGAGCACCGAAACCCGGCAGCGCGTTCAGCCGTTTCAGCAGCTCCGTCCCGGTGGTGGCATCGCTCCACACCGCGCTCGCGTCGCCCTCGTACTCGTCCACCAGGTACTGGCACAACTGCTGGACCCTCTTGGCCATGGAACCCGGATAGCGGTGCAGGGCGGGCTTGGCGGTGAAGAGTTCGACGAACGCCTCCGGGGCGTACGCGGCGATCTCATGGGCGTCCAGGTCGTCACCGCCCATCCGCACGGCCAGGGCGTACGGACCGGTGAAGGCCCATTCCATCGGCACCTGCTGGTCCAGCAGCATGCCGACCAGGACGGCGAGCGGACTGCGCGCGAGAAGACCGTCGGCCTCGGGGTCCTGGGCGATCCGCACCGTGACGGTCCCGGCCGCCCGGTCCTTCTTGCTCTTGGTCATGTCTCCGATCATCCCGACGGCGGCCTGCCCCGGCCACTCCACCGACCGCCGATGCGGCCGTTCGGCACGGATTCGCGTACCGCGCACTGTCGGCCGGGGAGGTACGAGCGTCATGGCTGCCCGAAGGGGCAGGGGCGGGTGCCCTTCGTGGGCGGGGCCCGGTCTGGACGAGGCGATGACACGTCGTGAAGGTGGAGAGGTGGGGCCATCACGACGCGCCCGCGGCCCGGGTGCGGCGCAGCCGAGACGCGGTGCAGGAGTGACGCGGCATAGCCGAGACGCGGCGCAGGGGAGATGAAGATGCACGCACAGGAATGGGATCGGGAGCTCGACCCCGAGCGCGAAGGACACGCGCTCCGGCACGACCACGACGAGGCCGCGCCCGTGTCGAGGGTGCCCGAGGGAGCGGACACGGCCGACGCCTCGCGTGTCTTCCGCGCGGGGGCGACCGGACGGGCCGATGTGGTCGGGACCCGTGGCATGGGCGTGCTCCAGCGGGCGGTCGGTAACAGCGCCGTGGGGGCAGTGCTTCAGCGCCAGGTACTCCAGCGGCAGGAGTCCCGGGCCGAGGAGCTCCAGCGCCAGGAGGAGGCAGAACGTTCCCCCGTGCACGACGTGATCTCGTCCGG
Organism: Streptomyces sp. NPDC002476; assembly: GCF_042889785.1. Classification (NCBI taxonomy): domain Bacteria; kingdom Bacillati; phylum Actinomycetota; class Actinomycetes; order Kitasatosporales; family Streptomycetaceae; genus Streptomyces; species Streptomyces sp. NPDC002476. The sequence goes on from NZ_JBIARH010000055.1 coordinate 23,997, forward strand.
CGGCGGGCAGCCCCTGGACACCGACACCCGCACGGACATGGAACGGCGTATGGGCGCGGACTTCTCCGATGTACGCGTTCACACGGACTCCGCCGCCCACGAGTCGGCGAAGGGCGTGGGGGCTCACGCGTACACCGTCGGCAGCGACGTGGTGTTCCAGCGGGACGCGTACGATCCGTCCTCGCCGCAGGGCCGGACCACGCTGGCCCATGAGCTCACCCACGTCATCCAGCAGCGCAACGGCCCGGTGGAAGGCACGGAGGCACCGGGAGGCATCCGGGTGAGCGATCCGTCCGACCGGTTCGAGCGGGAGGCCGTCGCGAATGCCGACCGGGTGCTGGCGGACCCGGCACCGGCTCCGGAATCGGTGCCGGTCACGGACACGGCTTCGACGTCGGCACCAGTAGCGGCACCGGCGTCGGCCTCGCAGCCCGCCGTGCAGCGGGCGGCGACGGAGGACGAGGACGAGGAACCCGCCGACGTACAGGGCTCCTTCGTCCAGCGGGCGGTGGAGGAAGGGAGCGAGAAGGAGAAGGAGAAGGAGAAGGAGGAGGACGAGCAGGCGTCGTCCTCCTGACCGGTTCCCCGGCTCCGTGGCCGTAGCCGTGGCCGTGGCCGTAGCCGTGGCCGTGGCCGTGGCCGACGTAGCCGTTCGTCCGGCCGACCTCGTCCGCCCGGACGTCAGCCCGTGGTGTTCGTGCGCATCGTGCCGCCGAGGAACAGCGATTCCGCGCACCGCGAGGGGGTCGGCGCGTTCACCGGCTTCCCCACCTTCCGGCAGTCGACGGTCATGGTGACCTTGCCGCGCGCGGGAACCAGGATCGGCGTGACGAAGTGGTAGTCGGAGTCGCGGAAGTTCTCCAGCGCGAGCCGGAGCACGGGAGTGTCCCGGCCGGAGGAGACCACGAGCGTTCCCGCGTCGCCCTGCGGGTTCTGGACCACGATGTCCGTGAGCTGGAAGGTGCGCCCGGCGGGCACCTGGAGGGCCGTCGACGTAGTGGAACCGCCGCCCACCGAGTCCCTGACCTGCACCTGCGCACTGGTCGGGGCCGCGGCGCCCGCGCCGTCCGACGAACCCGCGGACGTACCGTCGCTCGGTGAGGGACTCGGCTTCGCCGCGCCCCCGTTCGCACCGCTGCTCGTACCCGCGGAGGAGCCGTCCGTGCCCGGTCCCGTTCCGGCCGAGGTGCCCTGGTCCGGGTCCTGTGTCCTGTTCTTGTCAGCCGCGGCGGCGGACCGGACCGCCTCCGGCGTGATCGCCTCCCGGGCCGCCGACTTCACCGCGGGACGCAGCAGCGCGTACCAGAGGCCGACCAGCGCGATCAGCAGCACGGCCGCGGTGATCAGCGCCCGTGGCAGCCAGCGCGGAAGAATCGGATCCTGCTGGTACGAGCCGTCCAGGACCACCGGGGCGGCCGGGTCCTGCCCCTCCGCCGCCTCCGGAGTGGCGACGACCTGGAAGGGGTGCGTGACCGGCGCACCCCGCCACATGCGCTTCGCGGGCCGTACCCGTACCTTCCCGAACTCGGCCCGGCCGGGTTCGATGCGCAGGGTGTCCGAGTCGAAGGAGACCCGGGCCCGCTCCGTCCCGGATCGCGTCTCCAGCCGTACCGTTGCCGGGGTGTTCCCCCGGTTGTCGACGGCCAGTTGGTGCCTGCCGCGCCACGCGCCGTTCGAACCGCGCGGTACCAGCTCGGCGGTCGTCCCGGTGAAGGGCAGTACCGTCACCCGCCCCTCGGGCACCACCGTCCGGCCCTGCTCGCTGGTGGGCACCACCCGGATCCCGAAGTGCGTCTCCCCGGCGAGTACGGTGGAGTCGCGCGGCGGGCGGAGCACCAGCGAGACCGTTCGCGAGTCGCCCGGGTACAGGGACAGGGCCGCTGGTTCCACCGTCGACCAGGCGGCACACGCGCCGACCACCTCGAAGCGGTACTCCTCGACGGTGCTGCCGGAGTTGAGGATCCGCAGAGGGACGGCCGTTTCCTCGCCCGGTGCGGCAGTGACGGACGAATCGTCGAGGCTTGCCGTGAGACTCATAGGGCGAACGGTAGGAGCGGCCCCGAACACGGGCACCGGCCGTTGAGGAACACTTCCGGGCAGATTCCGTGCCCGCGGACGGCCCTTTTGTTTCCCTGTAGGCAAACGGGGGAATCGTCTGACAGCTTCAAGACGAGCGAGTCAGGCGTGCAAGCGATTCAGCACTCAGCGATTCTGCGGTTCGAGCGAGTTCAGCGATACGAGCGATACGAGCGAGTTCAGCGATACGAGCGATATGGGCGAGTTCGGCGGTTCGAGCGAGTCCAGCGAGTTCAGCGAGTTCAGCGAGTCATACGAAACAGCCGTGATGGTTGTGTTCGCCGTGGTGCCACCGGCTGTTGCTCAGGGGGGAGCATTGCCATGGAGCGAACTACTGTCGCGTTAAGGGCCCAGGACCCGATCTCGCAGGCGGGCGTGGCGAGTCAGTTACGGGCCCGTCCCGAGGTCAGCGTGACGGAGTGGGCGGAGGGAGACGCCTCGCCCCAGATCGTCGTCGTCGTCGTGGACGCGGTCGACGACGAGGTGCTCACGATGTTGCGGCACATCCAGCGCACCAGCACCGCGCGGGCCGTCCTCGTCACCACGGACATCGACGAGCAGAAGCTGGTGAGCGCGGCCGAATGCGGCGTCGCCGGTGTGGTCCGGCGGGCCGAGGCGACTCCGGAACACCTGGTACAGGTCATCGGAACGGTGGCGCGAGGCGAGGGCCATCTCCCCTCCGACCTGCTGGGCCGCCTTCTTGAAGAGGTCGGTCGCCTCCAGGGACAGGTGCTCGGACCGCGCGGCCTGCACTTCACCGGTCTCGCAGCCCGGGAGGTGGACGTGCTGCGGCTGGTCGCGGAGGGGTACGACACCGCGGACATCGCGACGAAGCTGGCCTATTCCGAGCGCACGATCAAGAACGTGCTGCATTCGGTGATGACCCGGCTGCAGCTGCGGAACCGGTCCCACGCGGTCGCGTACGCGATGCGACAAGGGCTGATCTGAGCCGTCCGCCACGGATCCCGGGGTCGGTCCGCGGGGTCGGTCCGCGGGCCGGCCCCGGGGGGCCGACTGCATGGGTACGGTGCTCGGCTTTCGGGCACGGTGCTCGGCTTTCCGGTGCGGGGACGTTTTTTTGGCAGCGGCCGGGTGCGGGTCGGCTTTCGGGCACGGGCCCGGATTCCAGGCACGATGCCGGGCTCGGGCTCGGGGTTGGGGCCGGGTGCGGGCCGGGTTCCTTGGGCGGCGCCGGGGTCGGCGGCTGCCCGAAAGGGCAGCGGGGGCTTCCCGCAGATGTGACTGGCGTACCGCTGCGGGCCGGGTGACCGTACGGGACCGTGGCGTCCGGACGCCGATCGGCCGGACGGTGGGGGAGGGCTTTCGTGCGCTGGTTCCAGCCGCCGCGGGGGGCGACGCGGTCGCGGTCATGGCCGAGGTCGCGGACGGACCGGTCGGCCCGGCCCCTGCCCCGGCCTTCCGCTTCGCGCAGGGCTCTGGCCGTGCTGCGCTTCCCGGCGTTGGCCCTGCTCCTCGTCGCAGCCGGCATGACGCCCGGTTCGGCCGTGACCTCGGGGGCGCCGACTGCGGCGGTGCCCGAGCCCTGGGTCACCCCCGCCGAGTTCACCGACGCGGTCGATCCCGGAGGCTCCACGGGCGTGGCCAAGCAGGTGCGTACGCCCGCGATCCCGCCGCGCCCCGATGTGATCCTGCTGGTGGACGGTACGGGGAGCATGAAGACCCCCATCGGCGATGTGCAGACGGGCCTGAAGTCCATCACGACGAAGGTCCGTGAACAGCAGCCGGATTCCCGTTTCGCGGTGGCCACCTATGGCGACGAGAAGGACGATCCGACAGCGGAGTTCGCAGTCCTCCAAGGTCTGACGACCAACCTCGACGACGTCCAGAAGCAGGGTGTCGACAGGCTGGACACCTCACGTGGCTACCGGAGCAAAGGCCCGTCCGAGGACTGGATCTACGCGCTGTGGAAAGTGGCCAACGGCGCGGACGGCGGTACGGTCTTCCGCGAGGGCGCCAGCCCGGTCGTGGTCCTGGTGGGCGATGCGTCGAGCCACAATCCCAGCAACGGCATCTCTTATGACGACGCGGTGTTCGCGCTTCAGGACAAGGGCGTTCGCGTCATCGCCGTCGATGTGACGACCGAGAACGGCGACGGACTCAACGGCGACGGATACAAGAGCCCCACCTACCAGGACCCGTACCACGAGCCCGACCAGGCCAAGCGGATCGCAGAGGCCACCAGCGGCCGCATGCTGAGCGGAATTCCCGGCGACGGCGTCACCGACGCCATCATCGCGGGGTTCAACAACCTCCCCACCAACGTCGGCTATCGCCTGGACGACTGCGACCCGCATCTCTCGGTCAGCCTCGAACCACCCACCCAGAGGCTCACCAGCGGGGAGACCGCGCACTTCGAGGAGAACATCGATGTCTCCGCCGACGCGCCCCAGGGCGCCCGACTGACCTGCACCGTTCAGTTCCTGATGGGGACCCGGGTACCTGGAACGGACACGATCGGCCCGGCCGCGGCGGCGGACCCGGAGTTCACGGAGCAGATCAACATCGACGTGAACGACATCGACGCCCCCGTCGTCACCGTGGACGATCTGACCGTCCGGGCCAAGGAGAAGGAAGGGACGAGGGTCACGTACAGGGCCACCGCCCAGGACACCACCGACGGCGTGCTGCCGGTGACCTGCGCCCCGCCCTCGGGCTCGCTCTTCCCGGTCGGTGTCACGACGGTGACCTGTTCGGCCACCGACTCCGCGGGCAACACGGGGACGGACACGGCACGGATCGAGGTTCTGGAGGCCCCCGTGCCGCCCTCGGCGGATGTGGCGGTGAAGGTCGACGTCAGTCCCGACCGCACGTACACCGGACGCCCCGCACGCGCCCGCTTCACCGTCACCAACGCCGGTCCGGACGCGGCGACCGGGGTGGTGCTCGGCTCGTCCTGGCCGAAGCCGTCCAAGGCGAAGGACCGCGATCTGCCCGCCCTGCCCCGCTGCACGGCCGCCAAGCCGTGCACCATCCCGGCCGGGGGCCGCATCGAGGTGACGCAGACCGCGACGTACCGTGCGGCGGTCACCGGTGACGTACGGGCCACTGTGCGCGGCACGCTGCCCGACCGCCGGAAGACCGACAACCAGGCCACCGACCGGCTGCGCGTCCTGAAGCCCTCGCTGACCATCACTCCGCAGGTCGCCAAGCCGGGCCAGGTGGTGCTGGCGAGGGGCAAGGACTATCCGCCGGGGCAGACCGTACGTTTCACGTGGAACATCGGGATCAACGCGGAGATGTCCGCCGTGACCGTGGGCCGCGACGGCACCTTCGAGGTCCAGATCCCGGTGCTGCGCAAGGACAAGCTGGGCCCGCGCAAGCTGCGTGCGGACACCCGCGACATCGACCGGCTGCAGAAACCGGTCCTCGTGGTCCAACGGAATCTCCAGCCACCGGACTTCGCGGGGCGAGCGTGAGCGCGGACGAGCGTGCGGAGGCGATCGGGTGAGTCGGGGCGAGGCCGTGGGGACTCCGGATGAGCAGGGTCGACGGTACGCGGGCGACCGGGAGCGCAGGGCTGACCGGCACGGAGGCCACCGAATGAGCAGGGTCCACCGCACGGAGGCGATCGAGTGATCCACGAGGTCGACGACGTACTGCGGTCCCTGATCAGGGCGGAGGTGCTCGAAGGCGGCCAGATCGCGGTGGTCTTCGACGCCCCGACCCGGGAGTGGGCGGCGAAGGTCAACGCGCCCATGGTCAACCTCTACCTCTACGACATCCGCGAGGACATGCGCAGACGTGAGCGCGGGCTGCACAACGAGTACGACGAGCGCGGCACGATCACCGCGCGCCGCCGACCGCCCCGCTTCTTCAAGCTGTCGTACCTGATCACGGCATGGACGAAGCGCCCCGAGGACGAACACCGGCTGCTCGCCTCCCTGCTGGGCTGTCTGCTCCGTTACGAGGCGCTGCCCCCGGAACGGCTGGCGGGCACGCTGGCCGAGATCGGGGCCGCCGTACCGATGTCGATCGCCCTGCCGCCTCCCGAGGACCGCTCGTTCGCAGATGTGTGGAGCGCGCTGGGCGGCGAGTTGAAGCCCTCGTTGGACCTGGTGGTCAGTGTGCCGGTGACGGCGTCGCCGAGCTATGCGGCCGGCCCGCCGGTGGGCGACGAGGGGGTGCAGGCCCGGTTCGGGGACATGCCGGAAGTGGACGAGCCGCCCTCGGAACCGATGCCGGGGCGTGGCCGGCTCCCGGTGTACGGGGGCCGCCCGGGCAGGCCCGTACGACCGGTACCGGACGACGAGCGGGCCGGATCGGACTCCGACGGGACCCGGTTGGACGGTGCTCCGGCCTGGTCGGACGGTGACCCGACCAGGTCGGTCGGCGCCCCGGGCCGGTCGGACGGGCGGCGGAACTCCGGTGCGGGGCGGCGGCGTGGTCTTTCGCTCCGCATCACCGAGAACCGGGGGACCGGTGCGGCGTCCGGGGCGGCCGGCACGGCGGCCGCCCCGGAGAACGGCGTGCAGAAGGAAGCGGGGGACGGGATGGACAAGCGCGTGGGGGACGGGATGGAGAACGGCGCGGGGGGCGGGATGGAGAACGGCGCGGGGGACGGCGCTTCATGACGACCGAGGATGACGCGAACCTGCGCCACCTCCTTGCCCGCGCGACAGCGGTGGAGCAGCGCGTCCGGCGAGCGGTGGAGGCCAGGCAGTCCACCGACCCGGATCCGGACGACGCCTTCCGCGGCCTCTACCTGACGGACGACACCGTCACACGTCTGCTGGATTCGCAGGAGGCGCGCGCCTTCCCGTCACCCGTTCCGTACGACGACGAGGCTCCGGCCGAGCCGACCCGGCTCACCGCCCTGGCGGACGAGTTCGGGCTGACCGCTCTCGACGTGGAGATCCTCCTCATCACCCTCGTCCCCGATCTGGACGACCGCTTCGAGGCGTTCTACGGCTACCTCAACGACGACGTCACCCTCCGCCGTCCGTCGATCGGTCTGGCCCTGGGCCTGTGCGGGCTGTCCCCCGCCGACCAGGCGGCGCGCGGTCGGCTCTCGGCCTGTGCGCCCCTCCGGGAGGGGCGCCTGCTGCTGGTCGAGGACATGGACCGCCCGTTCCTGAACCGTGCGCTCCGCGTACCCGACCGGGTCACCGCGCACCTCCTCGGCGCCGACACCCCCGATCCCCGGCTGGCGGATCTCCTCGCCCCGTGGCACGCCGTACCGGGCGTCGGCGACCCCGCCGCGCTGGCCCGGGCCTTCGCCCACGACATTGCGCTGGTCCACCTCCGTGAGGACCAGGGCGGCGCGGGCACCGCCTTCGCCGCCTCCGCCCTGACCCGGGCGGGCCACCGGGTGCTGGGTCTCGACCTGGCGAGGCTGGCCGAGGATCCGGCCCCTGCCGAGGCGGTCCGTTCCCTGGTGCGGGAGGCCCGGCTGACCGGCGCCGGGCTGGTCTGTGCCCCACTCGACGCGGTCTCCCGCGACCATCCCGGGCTTCTCCGGCTGCTCACCGGCACGCCGGTCCCCACGGTCCTGGTGGGCCGGGCCCCTTGGGACGCGGCCTGGTCCGCCGTGCCACCGCTCCTGCTGCACGCTCCCCGTGTCGAGCCCTCGACCCGGGCCGCCCTCTGGGCCGACGCGTACGACGACGCGTACGGGGCCTCGGTCTCCGGTACTGCCCCGGCCCCCGACACGCTCCCGGTCCCCGGTACTGCCCCGGTCCCCGACACCGTCGATGTCGACCGGCTGCTCTCGCCGTTTCTTCTCACCCCGGAGCAGATCACCCGCGCCGCCCGGAGCGCGGCCCAGGCCACGCACCTGGAGGGCGGCACCCTCACCCCCGACCACGTCCGTCACGGCGCCCGCGCCCAGAACGCGGCCGGCCTGGACCGGTTGGCCCGCCGCATCGAACCCTCCGTCACCTGGGACGACCTCGTACTCCCTCCGGACACCCACGCCCAGCTCCGCGAACTCACCGCCCGCGCCCGCCATCGCGACCGGGTGCTGGGGGAGTGGGGCATGCGCCCCGGCGGCGGCAGGGGCCGGGGCGTGTCCGCCCTTTTCGCGGGCGACTCGGGCACCGGGAAGACGATGTCGGCGGAGGTGATCGCCGCCGATCTGGGGCTCGACCTGTACACCGTCGACCTGGCCACGGTGATCGACAAATACGTGGGCGAGACGGAGAAGAACCTGGAACGGATCTTCTCCGAGGCCGCAGGCGTGAACGGGGTTCTTCTCTTCGACGAGGCAGACGCGATCTTCGGCAAACGCTCGGACGTGAAGGACGCCCACGACCGCTACGCGAACGTCGAGAGCGCGTATCTGCTCCAGCGCATGGAGTCCTTCGACGGTCTGGCCATCCTCGCCACCAACCTCCGGGCCAACCTCGACGATGCCTTCACCCGCCGCCTCGACCTGGTCGTCGACTTTCCGGTCCCGGACCCCGGGCAGCGCCTCGTTCTCTGGGAACGCTGCCTGGGACCCGCACTCCCACGCGGCAGCGACCTCGATCTCGCCTTCTGCGCCGAGAGCTTCGAGCTGGCGGGCGGCAACATCCGCTCCATCGCCGTGACGGCCGCGTACCTGGCGGCGGACACGGGCGAGCCCGTGACCATGACGACGCTCATCCACGCGATCCAGCGCGAGTACCAGAAACTGGGCCGCCTGACGCTGGCATCGGAATTCGGGCCGTACCTGAAGCTGCTGAGGTGAGCGGGCGACCGCGGCGAGACGGTGTCAGGGCGGCGTGACGGTGCGGTGGTGCGGCCGTACGTGCCCTCTTGCGCACGACGACGCCTGACGTCACCGTGGTCGGGCCGACCGGTGATCGACCGGCCGGCTCCGTACGGTGACGGGAGTCCGCGTGACCGCAACGTTCGACCTGCCCCACGAACTGCACGGCGAGGGGCCGCACAAGGTGATCGCCGTGCACGGCTGGTTCGCCGACCGCTCCGCCTACGCCCCGGTGCTGCCGGACCTCGACCTCGGGTCCTTCCAGTACGCGGTGGTGGACCTGCGCGGATACGGCGGGGCCAGGGACGTGGACGGCGCCCACACCACGGCCGAGGGAGCCGAGGACGTGCTCGCGCTGGCCGACCGGCTCGGCTGGGAACGGTTCTCGCTGATCGGCCACTCGATGGGCGGATCGGTCGTCCAGCGGGCGCTGGCCGCAGCACCGCACCGGGTGCGACGGCTCGTCGGGGTCTCGCCCGTCCCCGCGTCCGGCGTACCGTTCCCGCCCGATCAGTGGGAGCTCTTCTCCGGTGCGGCGCGTGCCCCGGAGAACCGTCGCACCATCCTCGACATCACCACAGGGGGCCGCCGACCGGCAGCCTGGCTGGACCGCATGGTGCGCCGTTCGCTCGAACGCAGCGACGAGAAGGCGTTCCGGACGTGGCTGGACTCCTGGGCGCGTGAGGACTTCCACGAGCGGATCGAGGGTTCGTCCGTACCGGCCCTGGCCGTTGTCGGCGCGCTGGACCCGGCGCTGTCGGCCGAGGTGCAGCGCGCCACCTGGATGCGGTGGTACCCGCATGCCGAGCTGGTGGAGCTGCCCTCGTGCGGGCACTACGCGATGGACGAGGCCCCGCTCGACCTGATCCGTGTGGTGGAGGACTTCCTGCGGGACGACGAGGGGGATGAAGTGCGGTCCGGCGAACGGGACGGCGCGAGGTCCGGCGGGGCGTCGGCGTGAGCGGTCCCGTATCGGAGGGGCCCGTACCGGTGGGGCCCGTACCGGATCGGGCTGTAGCGGACGGGCCCACGCCCATCGCGTACACGCCGGAACCGTCTGTACCGGACGTCTTCGACCCGCGGCTGTACGCGCGGGGCATCCCGCACGACCGCTACCGCCGACTGCGCGACCACCACCCGGTGGCGTGGCAGGAGGAACCGGAGGTCCTCGGCTGGCCGGCGGGCCCCGGTTTCTGGGCCGTCACCCGGCACGAGGACGTCGTCCGGGTGCTCAAGGACGCGTCGACGTACTCCTCGTACCTCGGCGCCACCCAGATCCGCGACCCCGACCCCGACGACCTGCCGTTCATCCGCCGGATGATGCTCAACCAGGACCCGCCGCACCACCGTCGGCTGCGTACTCTCATCAGCCGCGCCTTCACGCCCCGGCGCGTGGACCGCTTCGGGACGACCGTCCGCGAGCGGGCGCGCTCGCTGTTCACCGCGGCGGTCGCCGAGGCCCGCGCCACCGACGGGGCCTGTGATCTGGTCGCCCGGGTCACCGACGACTACGCCCTTCTCAATCTCACCGATCTGCTCGGCGTACCGGACGGCGACCGGGATCTCCTCCTGCACTGGACCCGGCGCGTCATCGGCTACCAGGATCCCGATGAATCCGGGCCGTCCGCACCGGGCCCGGACGGCAAACCCCTCAACCCCCGTTCCCCGGCGGCACTGGGCGACATGTTCGACTACGCACAGGCGCTCGCCGCCCACAAGCGCCGGAACCCCGCCGACGACGTCATGACGTCCCTGGCCACCGACCCCGAACTCACGGGCCCCGAACTGGAGATGTTCTTCTTCCTGCTGGTGGTGGCGGGCAACGACACCGTACGCAGCGCGGCCCCGGGCGGGCTGCTCCTCCTGGCCGAGAACCCCGAGGCGTACGACCGTCTGCGCAACGGCGAGGTGGGTTTCGCCACCGCCGTGGACGAACTCCTCCGCCGCCACCCACCGGTCCTGACCTTCCGCCGCACTGCCACCCACGACACGGACCTGGCGGGCACTCGCATCCGGCGCGGCGACAAGGTGGTCGTCTTCCACGCCTCGGCCAACCACGACGAGCGGGTCTTTCCCGACCCGTTCACCCTGGACCTCGCCCGGACGCCCAACCCCCACGTCTCCTTCGGCGACGGCCCCCACGTCTGCCTCGGCGCCCATTTCGCCCGGCTGCAACTGCGGACCCTGTACGAGGAGGCGTGCCGCGCTCTGCCACCCGGCCCCCTCCGACTCGCCGGTCCGCCGAGCCGCCTCGTGTCGAACTTCATCAACGGGATGAAGTCGGTGCGGGTGCGGGTGGCTGATGCCTGAGGGCTGTTATCACCTGTGAGCCGACCCGACCCAGGCATGCAGGGAACTCGGCTTCCGTTCATCGGTCCACCTGGTGCCGTCACACCGGCCGACAGCCCGCTACGGCGGCTGTTGGCACGGCCGGTCACTGCTTCCGAGTGAACTGTTCGGTCATGGCACGGCCCTACGGGCTACGGACTGTCCCGCGAAGGGATCCGTCCCACCGAGAACTCCGAGAGTGTTGTGACGAACTCAACGCTTCACGCAGTACAGATGAACGGGCCCTTCTTCTTGCCGGAACGGCGGTCCGAAGTCCTCCAGAGCCAGCCGATATCGCCGCCGGCTCACGCCGTACGCGTCGGTGAACTCCTCCTCCGTGACGGAGAAAGCGGTGTGGAGATCCGGCCGCTGCGGCAAGAAGACGTGCAGAAGGC
>NZ_JBIARH010000056.1:0-34964 GCF_042889785.1 Streptomyces sp. NPDC002476
GCGGCCGCGAGTCCCGCGCGGCGGGGTGCGGACAGAACCGCGCCGACGGCGGGCCAGGCCAGCAGGTCCATGGCCCGGGCGATATGTCCGGGGTCAAGGTTCCCCCCTTCCACCCTCAACACAGAACACATAACCCCAGCTCACACACCCCAACCACCCCGACCGAACCACCAATTCCGCCCCTCAGCGAACCAGCAACACCCCAGGCCAGCCAACACCCCACACCAACAACCCCCCTTCCAGCGTCATCAGGACCGGGGCGTCTTCTGGCCCGTCAAAGCGGTATTGAAGGCTGTTCATCGGTGTCTCACTGACCCGCCCGGCCCTCTCATCTGTCACCGGAGACGCTGGTACAGCGTGACCCGCCGGCCCCGGACCTGTTTGTCCGCCACGACCGTGAAGTGGGCGGCCAGCACGGCGGCCTTGGTCCTGTCCCGCTCCGCAGAGACCGGCCGGGACACGCGGGATGCGTCGGTGACGAGGAGTATGCGCCGGTGAGCCAGCATCGCGGCGCGTATCCGTCGCGGACCGGCCTCCTCGCCCTTGAGCGTCCCGGACTCCACGGGACTCTCGGCGAGCGCGAGATCCCGCAGCCCGGCGAAGTCGCGGGGGGAGACCAGTGCGGTGTCGCGCCGGGCCGCCGGGATAAAGAGGACCCCATCGCCGGGCCTCTTCAACTGCTGTACCTCACCGGCCACCGACAGCACGTCGTCGACCCGGCTGCCGGGGGACCGCTTGGCCAGGGACTGCGGCATCAGCGCCGACACCGCCACCACAAGCGCCAACGGGACGAGCCACCGCGACCCACGTGGGAACCGGGGTGCGGCTGCACGCACAGTCGTGGCCAACGCCGTGCCGATCAGCAGGGCCAGGCCCAGCATCGTGAAGAGCACGTAGCGGTCCACGAACATGGGTTTGACGACGGAGATCCCGACGAGGGCGAGTTGGGGCACCACCAGCAGTGGCAACCCGACGGCCGCCACCGACAGCCGACCCGCCTCCGGTCGATCCAGCAGCGTGCAGAGTCCGCCGATCGCCAGCAGGATCGCCGGGCCGATCAGCATGTGCCACGTCAGCGGGGGGATCCAGGAGACCTGGTCGGACTGGCTCCGGCTGAAGAGGATCAACGGTGAGGCGGCGGTGGCTGCCGCCGCCGCTGCCACCGCCCAGCGTGCGAGGGTCCTGCGTCCGGCCCCCGCCCACACGAGGGTCGCCACATGCGCGGGCAGGATCAGCAGGGACAGCCAGTTCAGCAGCGCGCACAGCAGGACCGTGCCTGAGTACGCCAGCCAGCGGCCCGTTGCGCGGCGCTCGCCGAACGCGGTCACCAGCAGCAGCGTCGAGACGCTGGCCCCGGCCGCCACCAGTGCGTACGGACGGCCCTCCTGGAGGTAGAACTGCACAGTCGGCAGCAGCCCGAAGGCTAGCCCTCCCCCGAGGCCGGCCCACACCCCCGCCAGGCGTCGCCCGATGGCCGCCACGCAGATGGCGGCCACCGCCATGGCCAGGACCGAGGGCAGCCGCAGGGTGGTGGTGCTCGCCCCGAAGCAGGTGAACAGCCCGTGCATCAGCAGGTAGTACAGCCCGTGCACGACGTCGACCCGCCCCAGCATGTGCCAGATGTCGGGGACAGACCGCAGGGCCACCTGCCAGGTGGCGGCTTCGTCCCGCCAGACACTGTGCTGCCGGGACATGCCCCACAGCCCCAGCGCGACGGTCCACGTCAACGGGATCAACCACAGGGGTATGCGGAGGCGGGCGACGGTGACATGACTGTTCACCTAGGCGGCCAGGGCCTCGTCATGGAAGGCGAAAACAGAGTCGCACCGGTCGCGGACGCGGTCGTCGTGGGTGGCTATGACCACCGCGCAGCCAGCCTCGCTCATCTCCCGGAGGATGTCGACGACCACCGTAGCGTTGGTGTGGTCGAGGGCACCGGTCGGCTCGTCGGCGAGGACCAGGCTCGGCTGCTTGACGAGGAGCCGGGCGAGCGCCACACGCTGCTGTTCGCCGCCGCTGAGGCGGTGGACCTTCTCGGTCTCCCGTCCCGCCAGGCCGACGCGGCTAAGGGCCTCGGCGACAGCGGCGTCGCTCCGGTCGCGCAGGGACCGCCGTGGTGCGGCCGCGACCTTCAGGTTCGCCGCCACATCGGCGTTCTCGATCAGTGCGTAGTTCTGGAAGAGGTATCCCAGGACGTCGCGGCGGAACAGCCGGCTCTCACGCGGACCGAACCTGGTGATGTCCTTCCCCCCGTACAGGATCTGCCCCGAGCTCGGCTTGTCGAGCAGGCCGATGCAGTTGAGGAGGGTGGACTTCCCCGAGCCGCTGGGGCCTACAAGGGCGACCATCTCGCCACGGCCGACGGAGCGGGTGACGTCGGACCACAGGGTCCGGGTGCCGAAGGTCTTCGACAGCTTGACGATCTCGATCACGGGAGTGCTCCTGCTGGACGGAGGGAACAGGCTCGGTGCGGTGCTCACGCGCTGGCCACCCCCTCCTTGACGATGCGCCGGTGAAACGCCCGGAGAGCGAGAAGGACGGCGCAGAATTCGACGGCGACCAGTCCGGCGATGGTGGCGAGGTCCAGTGCCGTGACATGGACAGGGGGGTAGGGGGCGGGGATGCCCTGGGAGGTGATGTCCTTCAGCTCCTGGTTCTGCTACCAGGCCCGGATGGGCACCCACCAGGCCAGGAAGACCGCGAGGAGGCTCTCGACGGCCAGAATGTTGCGGTGGATCGAGGCGAATCGCCAGCCGCTGATGTGCTGCGCGAATATCGCGTCCGCGTTCTTGCGCGCATGGATGACGCAGACACCGAGTCCGGTGATGAGGAGGACGCCCACCGCCGCGACGAGGTCGAAGAGCTGCAACCGGAACGCGTTGCGGGCGTCGCGCAGCAGCGCGGCGGCGTTCTGCCCCACCGGGTTCACGGCTGCCACGTACGTCTGCAGTTCGCCGTCGTGAGCCGCCAACGCACGCAGGACGTCCCCGGGGTCGGGGAAGACGATCCCGTCCTGCGTCGCGAACGTGGTGTACGCGTCGTCGGTGAGGATCCTCGAGCCGTCGGGCACCACGACGAGGACCGGGTCGCGCACCAGCGACCGGTCGTCGTCCGGGCTGTACGCCATGTTCGGGCTGAGGTTGCCCGAGTTGTAGGCGAAGATCCGCTGGCCGCTCCTGGCCTGCAGCGTCTCGACCTTGACCCGCCGGCGCAGTGCCGGATCCAGCCGGCCGAACACGTCGGGGACCGTGGCCCTGATGTCCGCTGTATACGGCGCCAGGGACTGCGGAACGATCAGCCGCACCGCGCGGTCCTCCGGGACCTTCCCGTTGTGCGGCACCGTGGTGTATCGCCGCCCGTTCGGGTCGAGGACCGGCTGCTCGGCGAGGAACGTCTCGTTGACGACGAGCATCTCTCCCTCAGGGAGGCGCGAGTCGGCGGAGACGCTCTGCAGATCGCGCCGGCCGGCGACGACGATCTCGCCCGCCGCGTCGGATTTGCGCAGCCACCGGCCCACGTGCGTCATCACGGCGTCCGTGTCACCGCCCCAGCTGCCGTTGAGGCGGATGGTGACGGCGTCGTCGGCCTTGGCGTAGACGTCCTGGTTGTCCTGGCGGGCCAGCACGTGCTGCCCCGCCAGGGTGACGTCCATGGCGAACCCCAGGGCGAGCAGCACCGCGGGGACGCGCACCAGGTACGTGGCGAGGAAGGCCGTCCTGGCGGGCAACTCGCCCTTGAGGGCGCGCAGTACCTCGACCTTGAACGTCAGGGCGAGCGCGGCGGCATGGGCGGCCAGCACGAGCAAGACCAGCAGGACGGCGAGGCACGCAGCCACGGCGGCGAAGAGGCCCAGCCAGGCGAAGCCGTTGTAGAGGCCCAGGAAGGCCAGAACCCCTGCCGTGACGGCACCGGCCGCGACCGGCCAGAATCCCGCCAGCTGTCCGAGGTCGCGCAGGAGGACGCCGGTGAACGACCTGCCCTGCAGGCGCAGCACCCCGTAGGTCCGCGCGCTGAGTAGCACACTCGCGCCCGTCATCGTCACGGCAGCGAGCGCGACCACGCCGAAGGACCAGAAGAGGTCGTCGTTCGTGAAGGACGCGGCCAGGTCGCCGGACGCGAGCGGGTGCTGCACGCTCGCGGTCAGGCCGAGACGGGCGAGTTCGGCCGTCAGCATGTCCGCGGCGCCGGGCGCGCCGAAGACGTAGTAGAAGCCGCGGGGGTCCCGCTGCCGGATCTCAGCCAGCGGGTGCACCTCGGTGTCGACGTGCCCGCTGAAGCCGGGGTATCCGTCGGCCAGCCACGAGGCGGCGTCGGCCTTCGGGTCACCGGTGGTCAGGTACACATGCCGCAGCCGGTCGGGGCTCTTCAGATCGGGCAGTTCACGCGCCACCGTGACCCGGTGCTCCTCCGCGAACCGAGCGACGGCACGTGTGACCTGCGCACCGTTCACCGAGTCGTCGGACTCGGACACCCAGACCTGTGCCGAACTACCCAGCACCAGTTGCTCGTCCAGCCCGCGCACAAACAGGAAGGCGAGCATCGCCGAAAAGACCAGCACTGCGACATGGACGAATTTGATACCTCGGTGGAGCATCGACTACCTAGTGCCGCACTAGGTAACGTTTGCCCCGTCGCGACGTCGGGCACGCACTCTCGCTGCACCAGCCGAAAGCCCAAGTACGTCCAGTACAAGGACTTCCGGCCGGCACACCGAGAGCACGCACCCCACGCCGCTCCTTGACGGGCAAACGTTGCCTGCCGCGGCACTAGGTCCGGGCACTCGGGGAGCGCGCGTGTCGTGGGGGGAGGGGGGACCGCGGCGCCTCTCCGGCTGTGGGAGAAGGATCCCCCGCAGCCGGAGAGGCGCCGGTCAGCGGCTCATGGCCGTATCAGCCGCGAGCACAGGGCCTCAGCAGGCTGGGTCGTAGTAGGCGTGGCTGATGGTGTTCGCCTTCTCGGCCGACGCCTTGGACCACACGTTTTCCTTGGTGCAGCCACTCTTGGCCCAGTACTTGCCCTCCACCGAGGAGGCGTGCCAATTCTTCTTGTGGAAGTAGTTGGAGTACACGTAGTTGGCGCCGACGTCGTGGCTCCATCTGCCGCCGCCGGCGTCCTCCGACACGGCCAGCGCGGGAGCGGCGGCAGCAGCGAGGAGGGCACCGGCCGCGATGACGGCCTTGAACCCGTTCTTCATCGTCATGATCGACTCACTTTCACTTCGCGATCCTGATGGACTGTCGACCTCGGGGCGTACCACAGACATGCTCGATCCGCTTTCCGCGGACGGAGAAATGCCGCTGTCGGTCGACGTGGGGCCGAGCCGGGCCAATTCGGAAATGGGCGGACCACTCTGTCGGATACGGGACGGACATGCCGGCTCGCCAGTTCTCACCCTGGTACGCGAGGGGATTCTGGAATATCTCGAATTAAACGACTTTGCGACGGAAATGTAGCTTCTGGCCGGACTGCCTCAGGCGGCGATCCACGGAACGCGGCAGGCGTGCGGCTTCGGGCCCTCGGGGCACAGGGCCCTGATCACTGCCTTACGGATCGTCCGCCAGGTGCGCAGGGAACACACCACACGCACGGACAGTTCCACGGGCACGCGCTCCCCGCTGCTCTCGCCGGGGTGTTCGACGGCCCACTGCTCCGCCAGGAAGCCGTAGACATCGACGGTCGTCAGTTCGCTGCCGAAAACAGTGTGGGCGACGTTTTCCTCGACGAGCCGGGCGCTGCGGGACGCCACGGCTTCCCTGACCAGGTTCCTGGTCCAGGCCAGCCCGCGCTCGTCCGCGTACAGCCCGAAGCTGAGTGTGCGCGTTCTCATGCCCGTCAGCCCCTCGTGATGTTCTTCTTCGTGCAGTGCTTCGCACGATAGCCTTCGCGCATCTGGTCGTTGGCGTTCTTGATGGCCGCCTTCCACGCGTCCGGCTGGGTCTTCGCCCAGCCATGCCCCTGCACGAATCCGTGGGCGCTGTTGTCGGAGATGCGCATCTTGGTGCACTGCACGTGTGCGGTCCATCCGCTCGCCGCCTGGGCGGGAGCAGCGACCCCCATGGAGAACACGGCTGCGACAACGGTGGTGACGAGCGGGGAGACGGCAAGCAGCCTGCGCATAGAGAGATCCTCCACAATATCGATGGTCGTTCGCCACAGAGGGCAGCCTGTCGAATACCGCGGTGCGCACTTTTCCGCCGTCGACGGAATCACCGAACAACACCTCGACCGAGCAGATCGAGGCGGACTCCAAGTGCGGGACCACTAACCCCTGAGCGCCATCCGTTTGCCGGTGGTCAGCCGACCGGATGGGCACATCGAGAACCTACAACGAAAGGCCAACCATTGGCCAACAGTTCTTCATGTCGTGATCATTGTCATCTTCCGCGTGTGTGCAGGTGACGTTCCGTCAAAGTCTCCTCCGTCAGGACATAGTGACGGTCACTCAGTCGGCGCTCACCCGGATCCTGCCCCCGGTGGGATCGACGCGGTCGTGCCAGCGTCCGATGAGGGTCAGGGTGCGGTTTCGGCAGGGCGGTGGCGATGCCGAGCCGTTCGCGGGCAGCAGGCAGCCGTCCTGGCGGACGTGGAGGACGGGGTGCGGCAGCGGGGCACCGGTGCGCAGGACGCGGCGGACGGGCGGAGTGCCCGGGGCGGCGCGGTTCGGGGCGATCCAGCGCAGCAGCTGCGACGCGACGACCGGTACGCCCGGGTCCGGCCAGCGGGCGCCCGCAACCTTTCGCGATCTACCGTCGATGGTTTGGCACCGACTGCTGACAGCGCTCAGACGGCCCACTGGTCTGTCGAACGACTCGTCCAGTTCGTCGCTCAGGCAAAGCAGTTCCGCGAGCTGAAGCGAACGACCGTGCCGTGGGATCAGGCTGGGCCTCGTTACGCCCCGCAGCTTGGCTCCGAACGCTCGAGAGCGTTGAGTTGACAGTTGCGCCCATGGAGACGCCGCACTCCGTCGTGGCCGCTCCCTGCAGAAGCCCCGTCGGGATGGTTCCCATGGCCAGGCTGGGCCGTCGGCCCATGCCGCCCAGAACACCGCTCCGCTGTCCTCGGCCGCGTTGAAGGCGCGCCTGCTCATCGAGAGCGACCTCGGCAGCGGCTATCTTCGCGAGCCGGATCGCTCTTCCCGGCACGACGATGCCTTCCACCGCCAGCCGTAGCATCTCCAACTCCAGGAAGGTGCTCAGCGGAGAACGCCGCGCGAGACGGCCGTTGCTCTTCAGTCGCGCCACCTTCTCGGCCGTCCAGCCCGCGCAGGCCTTGTAGCGCCGCACCGGGATGCGCAGGTCCCTCATGATGCCGAGCAGACTCGTCCGGTCCTGGACGATCTCGGCGACGGGGCCAAGCACCCCTGCGAGTGCCGACCCGCGAACGCTGCGTACCAGATGGCAAACCCGCTCCACTCCCGTGGTTGTGCCCATCAGGTGGTCGTTGAGGTAGATGCCCAGCATGGCCGGGTCGGTGCTGCGGGTGCTTTCGGGC
This sequence comes from Streptomyces sp. NPDC002476, assembly GCF_042889785.1. Lineage (NCBI taxonomy): Bacteria > Bacillati > Actinomycetota > Actinomycetes > Kitasatosporales > Streptomycetaceae > Streptomyces > Streptomyces sp. NPDC002476. The sequence continues at coordinate 7,492 of NZ_JBIARH010000056.1, forward strand.
CGAGCCGTGCCGGAACCCTGTCGGTCGTTCATCACGTGCCACCTTTGTCGTCCGTATACCAGAAGACAGGTTCGCACCCGTCACTCACCGCTGCGGATACCCGCCCGGGCGCTTCGCGCACCGCGCCCTCGGCCGGACCACCAGTTCGGCCGAGGCCACGCACGGCGGAGCGAGCCGGTACGGGCCGGGCCGCAGGCGACTACGGTGCTGGGACCACGAGTTCGGACTGGAAAAGCCCGCCTCACGCGCACGCTCGCCGCAGACGAGGTCCTCGACCAGGCGGTCTGTGCTGGCCAAACTGCTCGCGCTTGAAGCGCTCCACGTACCAGTCGTACGGGCCGTCGTCTCCGTCGGGGATCTCGGCGCCCTCGATGCTCGCGATCTGGCGGATCAGGTCGCACTGGACGCCCCAGGCGGAAAGCATGCCGGCCGATACGGAGGCCCCGGCGCCGAGCAGCACCGCGTACCCACCGGGTACGGCCCGCAGGCCGAGTGCAAGATTCACATGGGGTTCCGTCGACTGGTCGACCATGGCACGCCTCCTTGGGCACGCGGGAGCAGAACGGACCAAGTTGACCACCCATCACCAGTTTACGTCAGATCGACGAAAAGGGTGCGTTCCCGCTCACCCGCCATCCACCCCACGACCCGGCGAGCCTGGGCTTGCCGCCGTCCGGGACGGCTTACCCAGGCTCTCCTTGGGCTTGCCGCGGCTACCGGCGCCGCCCGAACACGCCACGGCTCTCGGCTGCCGGTGGTTCGACCGCCGCGCGGGCAGTCGCTTCCTCTGCCTGGCGGCGCGCGAGGTGTTCGGCTTCGGCCCGAGCGCTCGCCGTGGCCGCGCACGGCCCGCACAGGCCGTCGCTCTCGCTGCCCCAGGACCGGTGCCCTTGCACCTGCGCCCAGCAGTCGTCGGTGAACTACGTGGCGGCCGGGGCGGGTTCGGTGAGGCGGTCCAGCCGTTCGTAGAGGGCCCGTACGAGCCGGGCGCGGCTCTGGGCGCAGTGGGCGGTTCCCTTGAGTAGAGAGAGGTGTCGGCACCCGATGCCCGCTGACCCACCCCTGTTGACCTGAGACGCACCGGTCACTGGCTCGAGTCATTGGCAACTTGTTGCGCAACCGGCTGGGCAACTGGTTGGGCAACCCGGGGCGGCCCTGCAGGACGACGGTGCACCGCCGAACGGATGTGGGCTATGGCTCCAGGGCCGTGCGCTGACCCAGGTGCTGACCCACGCCGGCAAGGAGTGTGGGGGCTCTTCCCGGTGAAGTCGCGCCGATTCCGTCCTGGTGGGCGCAGCGTCGCTTCAGACTGGTCGCATGTCACAGGTACCGAGGGTGTACGGCAGCGAGCGTGATGACTCGGAGTCCGGGCTGGAGCCCGGCCGCACCGCGAGCTGGCCGGTGGGCCGCTGGACGGGCAGCTGGTCGAGGTGACCGGCTGGACGGATGAGGAGATCACCACAGGTGCGTACCTGATCACCCCTCACAGCACGTACGGGCCGGGCGGGCGGGCCTCGTACGCGCCGACCTTCAGTCGCCCTGGCGGCCGGTGGGTGTGGGAGGGCGACGTGCCCTGATCGCCTCGCCGCCAACGATGGCCCGGTGCTGACCCGTCCCCCGTGTCCTGGGAACGGGACCGCGACCGCTGTGACCGGGGTCGTGGACCCTCAGCGTGGCGGCAGTGCGGCTTCCGTGAGGCGGTCCAGGCTCTCGTGCAGGGCGCGCACCGTCCGGGCGCGGTTCTGGACGCAGTGCACGGTGCCCTCCAGCTTCGCCGAACAGCTGGCCTTCCGCCTCGCGCAGGATGACGTCGGCGAGCGCCTTCGGCCCATTGTCCTTCGGGAGTTGGTCGGCGCGGCGGCGGACGTGGGAGGCGACGGCGCGGGCGTGACCGGTCAGTTGGAGGCCGATCTGCTCGTAGTCGCGGGTCGTCAGTGTGTCCGGGCCGGTCCAGCGAGGACGGCCTTGATGAGGCACTCGTACGGTGCGCGGTCCGGCGGGAGCTCCGCTTCGATCAGTCCATCGGGGTCGTAGAGGACCGTGTCCGACTCTATTTGCGGCATCGCAGTTCAAAGGCCATGAACTCCGTAGAGACCACATCATCCCTTGCTTGACGTGGCAGTGGGCGCGCTGGAGTCGGGGCGCCACGTGGGCCGTTGGAGAACGGGCCGCGTCTCGCTTGCGGGCACTCGCGGAGCTTGCCGACGCCACCCTTGACCGTGGCCTTGCGGCGAGGGCGGCGGGCCATCGGCCGGCCCGCGGGGGCAGCGAGCACTGCCCCGCAGGACCTGGCGATCGGCCCGGTCCTGCGTGTATCCAGGGAAGACGTCCCGCCCATACCCGGAAGGGGGTCCCGTCTCTTGCGCGCATCCGATTGCCGTGAAGGTTCCCGCCCCAGCGCTCACCTGGCCGTGGCCGCGTCCCGGTCCGCCACGCGGCCTTTCGATCTGCTCGCGGTCCAGCGGGAGGCCGGCAACGCCGCTGTGGTCAGAATGCTGCAACGGGCCGGCCACCTCGACGAGGAGCAGCAGTGGCAAGGTCCGTCCCCGGGGCCAGCCGGCCCCGTCGTCCAGCGGTCGAGTGTGGAGGGTGTGCTGCGCGGATCCGGTGAGGCGCTGGACGGCGCGCTGCGCGCGGAGATGGAGGAACGGCTCGGCGCCGACTTCTCCGACGTGCAGCTGCACACCGGGCACGCGGCCCAGCGCTCGGCCGCGGAGATCGGGGCGCGCGCCTACACCTCCGGCAGCCATGTCGTCATCGGCGCGGGCGGCGCCGACAAGCACACCCTGGCCCATGAGCTGACCCACGTCATCCAGCAGCGGCAGGGGCCGGTGGCGGGCACGCCCACGGCGGACGGCCTGTCGGTCAGCGACCCCGGGGACCGCTTCGAACGGGAGGCCGAGGCCAACGCCACCCGCGTCATGCGCGCACCGGCCGCACCGGCCGCCGTGGCCGAGCCCCGCGCCGACGCCCTCGGGCCGTCCCCGTGCACCGGTGCCCCGGCCGTGCAGCGGTCTATGTATCTGGCCAACTACGATGACCGCATCTACGCGGACAGCAACCAGCCCGGCAGCGAGTTCGCCTTCGTCAAGAAGGACGCATTCGACCGGCTGCTCTTCGTCCCCTACCCGGGCGTCGACCGTGTCCGTGACGCCGTGCGCAACACAGGCCTTTCCGACTTCTCCACTTCCCCGCTCGACGGCCTCATCCGCCGCGATCCAGCGTTCCAGGCCGTGTTGCTCCAGGAACTGGGCGGCTTCCACCACTACGTGAGCACCGCCGGAACCCTTAGCCGGCTGGAGAACGAAGCACTCGGCCGGGGGCTGCCCGGGATGCTCGCCACGGTCGTCCGGTCCGGTCCGCGGCTGTGGCAGAACCCCGGCGGCTCCCGCGCGCCCCGGGCCAAGGGTCACCTGCTCACACGGGCGGGGACCTCCCGCGAGCAGGCGGAGCAGCGGCTCGGCGTCAATCTCGATGCAGATTACGCCGACGTGCAGGTGCATCAGGTGCAGGACGCCATGTACGAGGCGACCCGCCACAGCATGGACAGCAACGGCCTCTTCGAGTACTCGGGGCTCGGCCCGGACGACCCGCACAGGATGCTGTACATCTCGACCGCGACCACCCAGCGGTCCGCGTCGCACCGCATCCGCATCGCCAACCAGCGCTACAGCGATGGCGAGTTCTTCGACCCGAGCCTGAGCGCTACCACGCGTGCGGCGCTCGACGCGGCCTACCAGGGGCTTATGCACGTACCACCGCGGCAGAGCACCGGTTGGGTTCCCGGCACCGGGCTGACGCCCGTGGGCCGGGGCTCGGGGCAGGACACCGCGATGAAGAACTGGAACGCGCTCGGCCTGGCCGCCTACGCCAACCTGGCCCTGGGCTGCACCTACGACCTGAATCAGAACTGGGAGTGGTTGCACATCCAGGGTGCGCAGATCGGCGGCGCGACCGACGAGCACAACCTCGTCGCCGGCACCTACGTCACCAACTCGGCAATGATGCCCTTCGAGAGCCTGATCGCGGAGTGGGCGAAGGCGGGCGCGCACAACTTCCAGGCCCAGTTCCTGATCACACCCGGCAATACTTTGTTCCCCAAGTACATCGAGCTGTGGGTGCGGGCCCAGGGCCATCAGCATCTCGGCGATCTACCGCCGACGTTGCTCGCCCGGTTCGAACCGCTGTCCGGACGGATCGTCGACCGGATGGCCGGCGAGATCATCAAGCGCAACGTCGACATCCGTCCGCACCTGCCCTCCCTCTTGCCGCTGTGACCGGGGCAACCCTGCGGGACTGCCGGGCGTCACCTCCCGAGGCACCGTCGCCACCCCCAGCTCCTCACGCCTCTCGGCCGTCACCGCGAGGGGTGTCCAGAGGGGCCCACACCGGCCCGCAGTCCTGCGGGATGCTCCTGGGATCGAAGTCGGTGGCCGGTCAGAGCCCGGCGGCCACCAGTTGAGTGTGAGTGCCCTCCTTCGCCGACCATGCCCGCTGATGCGGTACACGGCGCCAGCCGATCAGCGAGTCGGACGTGATGGTGTCAGGCCAGATCATGTAGCCGAGCATGACAACAGCCTCGCGCCGACGGTCGGAGGGCCGACCGTCGGAGAGGGGGAAGACTGTCGGCGTCGCTTGAACCGTGACCCTCTGACGGCTGATCAAAACTGACTCACTTCGTGGCATCCATACCAACCTGATCTTGAGTGGAGGTCGGGAGGAGAGGGTGATCCAAGTGGAGGACTGGGCAGAGATCCGGAGGCTGCACCGGGGCGAACAGATGCTGATCCGGGCGATCGCGCGGCATCTGGGTATTTCGAAGAACACGGTGAAGCGCGCTCTGGCCACGGACCGGCCGCCGGTGTACACGAGGCCGTTGAAGGGCTCGGCGGTCGACGCGGCCGAGCCGGTCATCCGTGAGCTGCTGAAGCAGACCCCGACGATGCCGACGACGGTGATCGCGGAGCGGATCGGCTGGGAACGCGGGATGACGATCCTCAAGGACCGCGTCCGTGAGTTGCGGCCCGTCTATCTGCCAGCGCAGCCACGTCCCGTGCTCTTCCCAGTGTCGGCCGACTTCCGGGGGCTGCCTCCCGACCCAGTCCTCCGGGTCGGCGGCCTTCTCCTCGATGCAGCCGGCGTCGGACTCACCGGTCAGTGGCTTTGTTCACGACTCGCGTCAGCAGTGCTTGCCCACGCTCCCCTTGGGTTTGCCCGCGGCTACCGGCCCCGCCCGATCCCGAACACGCTCCGGCTCCTGGCCACCGGAGGTTCGCCCGCCGCGCGGGCAGCGACCTGTTCGGCCTGCCGTCGCGCGAGGCGTTCGGCTTCGGCCCGAACGCTCGCCGCGTCCGCGCACGGCCCGCACAGGCCGTCGCTCTCGCCGCCCCAGGACCGGCCCCGCCCGCGCACCGCCTCCCACCGGTCGTCGGTGAACTTCGCCCCGCAGCTGATGCACACGGGTCGCCGCGCCTCCCGCTCAACGGCCTCCCGCTCCGCCTTCCGTCGCCGGGCCTGCCCCCACTGCACCGCGTACAGCCGCTCGCCGTCCGGGTTGTCCAGCGCCTCGGGGAGCGTCTGCCACTCATCCCTGCCGAGCCTGCGCCACACCGTGCCCGCGGCCCCGGCCGGGTCGGCGGTGATCCGCTCCAGCTCGGTGACGACCACGGGCACCGCCTGGTGGTAGTCGACAGCCGTGATGCCCACGCCCCGGCCCGGGTACGGGGTGCCGGCGAAATACGGGCGGGCGGCCTGCTCCAGGCGCCGCATCCGGCTCTCGCGCTGCGTGGCCGTCTTCCCGGTGAACACGAACGCGACGGGCACGTAGCCTTCCCCCCGGTCGCCGGATAGAGGCGCGACCACAGGCGAAAGTCGTGCACCGCCGCTCCCCGGGCCGCCTTCTCCTTGGTCGTATCCGCCTTCGGTGCCAGGAGCTCGAACCACTCGTGGTAGCGGCGCAGCTTGTCCACGAGGTCGTCGACGGGCTCGGTGACGCGGTCGACCTCCAGGAGCATCGCGGGCACTTTGGCGTCCGGGGCGCGCATCGTCAGGTCGGCGTATTGGGTGTACCCGTACGGGAGGCGGTGGGCGATCTCGGTCTGCCAGGACAGCGGGGTGCCGTACCCGGCCCCGGTGAGCACGGCCGCGGTCGAGGTGACGGCGGCGGCGTGTTCGTCGTAGCCGTCGTCCTTCACCGGCCGGCCCTTGGCGTCGACCCGGAGCTTGCGCAGCGCGGAGATCCGCACGTTCTTCGGCAGCAGCGTCTTGGCTTCCTTGTGGCCCTTCTCTGTGAGCACCCACAGCTGGTGTCCCGACTCCAGTCGCGTCTCCACCCGGACCAGGCCCGTCTTCTTCAACGCGTTCAAGGTGTCGCGGGTGCACCGGTCGTGCCGGTCGGCGGGGCGAAGCATCCGCCAGAGCTGATCAGGGGTAGCCCGCTGGAAGATCCCCAGAGCCCTCAGCACTTCCTTCCGTCGCACTCCGGTCGGCTTCCAGACCTGTGTCGACCTAGGAGGGTTGTCGAACGCGTCGCGGGGCCTTGACTTCCGGGGCTGACCTGCGGAGACGCGTCCGGCGGGCGAAGTGGTCGTGGAGGGGGCGATGGAGGGGCCCGTGGAGGGGGCCTGCGGGACCTGGTCCACGTCGTCGGCGGGCGCAGCGTCGCGCGCGGTGTGGTGTTCGTGGGCGGGGTCGGGCGTGAGATCGGCGGGCACGGTGTCCTCGGTTTCTCCGGCCTGCGGGCCGGGTCGGCGGTCGTCCGGCCCGCACGTGGATGTGCGCGCGGGCCCGGGGCCACGTGTGAAGCCACCCCTTGTCCGCGGTCTGACGGCCACCGAAAACCGGCGTCTGATTCCTCCTTGACCGCCCCTTGCAGTCCGAGTTTGTCCGTGACCGGAGTCACGGCCGCGCCGTGTCCCGGAGCGCGGTCTCTGTCCACAGGGCCGGACGCGCACCGTAGGCGATCGGCCGGGCGCACCAGGCATCCGGCCAGCGAACAGCAAGGAGCCGTCATGGAGACGACGTCGGCCAAGGTGCCCCAGCTCGCCCCGGAGCAGATCCTGCGGGCCGCCGACTACGTGGAGCTGGTCTGGAAGGAGCAGGGCAGCGAGGAGGAGGCCGCGCTGGCGGAGTTCCACGCCGACGGCCCTGAGCTGGCACGGCTGATCGGTGAGTTCGGTGCGCTGCTGCTGGCCGACTACCTCACCGCCGTGCCCGATGAGCACGCCGACTGCGAGTCCGCGTACGCCCTCGGGCAGCTGGTGACGGTGGCGAGCCGGTACCTGAAGCGGTGGTGCCTGGCGGACGGCGGCGCGGACACCGCGTGGATCGCGGCGGGCTTCCTGATCGAGTGCATGCAGGAGGTCGACCAGGTCAACCAGTTCCTCGCCGACATCCGCGGCGACGCCTACGCCGGGCGGCCGGCGGCCGCGGCCTGAGTCGAACCGGCCGGGGCAGCGCCCGGGGACGGAGATCTCTCCTCCCCCGGGCGCTGCCCGTTTTCGGTGGTGATGTCGGAGGTAGCGGAGGTGGACAAGGGGGGTGCACGACCTGCCGTGGGTGGTGGAACGGGTAGCGTCCACTCCCCACCGTGCTGCCATCCACCCCCACCCGGTGCTGTGGGTCGAGTGGAGCCCACCCCTCCAGCCATCGGGTGCGGTGGAGTCCACCGTCCTGGCATCGGGCTCGGTGGAGTGAGTGGAGTCCACTGAGCCTCCGCCAACTTGAAGTCGCAGGTCAAAAGGCTGGTGTGATCGGCGCTCGGGGTACTCATGCTGGTCGCGGGCGTGAGTCCACGGAGAAGATCATCCGTCAACGGTTGACTTCGAGGTTCGTCAGGACGAGCAGAGCGCGCAGGAGTCGGGTGGCGCGGGCGGGTTCGGCTCGTAGCTTGGTGAGGATCCGCCAGTTCTTGAGATGGGCGAAGCCGTGCTCGACCGGCGCACGTCCCACGGCGAGGACGCGGTTGGCTTCCTTCTGGCCTGGGGTGAGCTTGTGGGTGCGGGTGGCGGTGTAGCCGGTGACGATCACGGGGTCGTGGATGTTGTTGTCCAGGCCGCGGAAGCCGAGGTCGGCCAGCGCCCCGAGGCCGGCCGCGCGCAGGTGGGCCAGGATGTGGTCGTGGCGGGCGGCGGTGTTGTCGTGGGTGCGGCCGGGCCGCGCGGCGGATATCCAGATCAGACGCCCGTTCTCGTCGGTCAGGGCGAGGAAGTGCAGGCCATGGCTGCGGTGCTTCCCGGAGTAGTTCCGGCGATCGGCTCTTCCGGTGCGGCGCCTGGTGCGGATGAGAGTGCCGTCGATCAGGACCACCTCCCCGCCCTGTTTGGCGACCTTCATCAGGGCGCGGTCCAGGCGCGGTGCCTGGGCGGCGAGGAGTCCGATCAGTTCGTCGCGCCAGCGGCGGATGGTGGATTCGGACACGTTGTTGCCGCCGGCCATGTCGGCCAGGCGCTGGTCGTGGCGCAGTACGGCCAGGACGATCACCGCGATCTTCCCCGGCGGCAGGATCCGCCACCTGGACCGGATCGCCTTCAGATGGCGTCGCAGTAGATCGGCGAGGTGGCTGACGGTGCGCGTGGACAGCGGCAGTCGGCACTGGTAGACAAGCGGGCAGGTGTCCTCGGCGCGCTCTTCGGGATTCGTCACACAATTCCAACGGCCGCCGGGGGCAACCCGGTTACGCCCATGCCGAGCTGCTCCGAGTGGCGGTGCTGCTGGTCACAGGCGGGTGGTGAACCGGCCGTCGGGCAGTTTCCGCAGCCAGCCGCGATCGACGAGTCTGACCAGCTTGCTGCGTAGCGGTTCGAGCTTGGCCTTCACGCTGATGTCCACCCCCACTACCTCGCCGACCTCGCGGGCCATGACCGGTCCAGCGGCCTGCCGCACGGCGGCAATGATGCGCTGGTAGTCCCGCGGGAGCGAGTCCTCCTCCACGTCCGGTTCGCGATGCGGGATCAGCATCACCGTCCGGCCGGCCACCTGCCTGGGCGCCGGTCCGGCTGACGCGCGTTCCTCAGCGAGCTGCCCGGTCACCCGTTCAAGGACTCGTTCAGCGACGGCAAGCTCGTCCCGCTCGGCCCGCACTTCCGCCAGCCGTTTGACCAGCCGTTCTTCGAGTTCGTCCAGCTCCGCGCGCCGCGCGGTGATCCGTTCCAGCAGCTCAGGGTCCAGCATGCACAGGATCGTAGAGGGCCGCCCGGCCTCAGCAGGCAGGAACCAGAATGCGTTCGTGCTTCGGAGTCGGGGAGGGGCCGACTTGCCGTCAGTGCGCCCAAGGCAGACGAACCGACTCGATTTCGGAGTCGTTCAGCAACGCGTTGATGAGGGCTGGGGGCCCTGCGACCTTGGTGGCCCACAGGTCGTAGTCGGTGCACAGGACCCAGGAGCGGTCATCCACCCAAAGGTTGGACGGGCTGAAATCTGCCTCGGAGTGGTCGTAGAGGATCTCGGCGTCGCCGAGCCGACCTGCACGCACGTGGAGGTTGTCGAAGTCGATGGCTCCAAGCATCAGCGGGTTGTAGTAAGCCAGGCAGCGAGTGTCGGGGCCTGCGGAGCTGTACTGGGTGAGGATGCCGATCAGCCGGTTCCATGTCTCCCGGTCCAGGCTCCCCTCGGTCGGCGGGACCGTGCCCAGTGGCCAGCTGCCCTCCTTCTTTGCTGAGGGAAAGCAACGGTAGGAGGGCATCAGCCCGTCGGGCACGACCGGGTCGCCGGTCCTCCGGGCGAGTTCGGCCCAGCGCACCCTTCGCCAGCCAGGGCCCGGGTGCCGGGCACGGCCCAGTCCTCCTCCAGTGGCGACGCTCACGGCGTCGAGGTCGAGGCCCGCGACGCTGTGGGGCAGGGCGCTTCCGTCGGCAAGACGTGCCTGGTGGTACTCGTGATACGACACATCTTCCGGTCCCTGCTCGTGCTCGTACATGGCGTTGAACACCCATGCTGCGTCGGGCATCGCCGGAGGCATGAACCCTGTGATGCCGTCGCCACACAGCTCCAGCAGCCAGTCGGTGGCCCCGGGCGCCGCAAGCGGCCACAGGCTTGACATCAGGTTCGATTCCTCGGACATGTGTTCATGGTCCCAGGAGCGAATCCGCCCTCCCTCAGTGGGCCGACATCGTGCCGCCCGACCCCTCCGCGCACCTGGCCGGGATGGCGAGGTGTCCTGAAAAGCGAGCAAACCGACGACTGACGAATGATCTACACCTCAGACCTCCGCCCGCGACCAGCATGAGCACCCCGAGCGCCGATCACACCAGCCTTTTGACCTGCGACTTCAAGTTGGCGGAGGCTCACTCGGTGGGCGGTGCGCGCACTGGTGCGGCCTGGGCGCGGAAGTAGCGCGCACCGGATGGACGCGGTGCGGTGGAGTGGGCCCGGGTGGAGGCGGTGCGTTTCTCCTTGACCTGAGCTGAGGTCAAGGAGAAACGCACCGGGTGGATGCGCGGCCCCACCCCCGTCGATGGCGTCCACTTCCACCCGGTGGGCTCCACTCGGTGGAGTGGATGCCGAGCGCGGTGTCGTCCACTCCCGGACGGTGGACTCCACCCGGTGGAGTGGAGGCGGGGCGTCGTCGGTGCGCGCCACCGCACCGGGTGCGCACCATCGGGTCCACTCAGTGGCCGGCCTCCCGGCCGCGGTGCGGTCTGGGCTCCTGCGGGTGGTGCACCTGTTGGTCGTCTGGGCGCGCCGGCGCAGCGAGCCGGTGTCGTCGTCCTGGCCGGTGTAGCGGTTCGCGCGGACGCGGTCCGCGCGGACGCGGGAGTCGTCGCCCACCTTGGCGAACGCGTCCTGGAGGCGGCGCAGCCGGTCGGCCGTGAGATCGAGGGCTTCCACGTCCGTGCGGGATTCCCGCAAGGCCCGCAGCGCCGTCATGTCGATCACCTCCCCGCGGCCGGCCTTCGGCTCCTGGTCGTCGTGCTCGGGGTCGGCCGGCTCGGGCGCGAGCAGCTGCTCGGGCATCGCCGCCTGCTGATGGACGACGACGTCGTACGCCCGGCCTCGCACGGCAGTGGCGGTGGCGGTGCGCAGCTTCTCGCGCACCACCGCGCCGGCCAGGACGGCGCGCTCGTACTGGAGCGGGATGCGGGGGATCCCCCACTCCCCCGCGTCCTGGCCCGGGGGCCGGTGCGCGGGCGGCTCGCCGGGATCGGCCGGGGGCTGCCGGCCCGGGTCGGGCTCGGGGGCAGGTGGTCGGCGGCGGGCGGGGAGGTCGGACAGGGCCCACCGGGCTGTGTAGAGGCGGTAGCCGGCCTCCCGGCCGCGTACGGTCTTCGGCTCGCTGATGTCCAGGCAGTGGGTGGAGATGGCGGCGGCCACGATCTCCTCGTCCAGGCCAGGGGCGCGGCGGCGGCCGCGCAGGACGAGGGCGAGGTGGCGGCGGGCTTCGGCGAGCAGGTGCCGGCGGTGGAAGCGGCCGCCCTCGTTCATCACAAACACGGTCGCGGTGACGTCGACGGCCGCCATGGCGACGTCGACCACGGCCGCCACCCGGGCCCGGATCGCGGCGGCCGCGGCGCGGGCGTGCTCGAGGAGGGAGGTGATGACGTCGGCGGCCACCTTGGACGTGCGGATCGCACTCTCCTTCCACTCCTTGCGCAGCTGCGCGAGCGGCCGGGTCTTCCGCTTGGGCGGGCGGGTCTTGCGGGCGGCGATCTGGTTCAGCTTGGCGCGGGCCCGCTCGGAGACCACGGGCAGGAACTTCAGCTCGCCGTCGTCGTCGACGGCGGTGACGTACTCGTGCTCCAGCTCGGTCAGGCAGGCGGCGATCTGGTCGCTGCGCCGGGAGGTCCAGCGGATCAGCTCGTGCGGCACCCCGGCAATCTCCATCACAGGCCGGCGCCCCGGGGTGACGGTGCGCGGCTCGGTCGCCAGCCCGAGCGCTTCGCAGACCTCAGCGGCCACCAGCTCGTTGTAGAGCGCGGAGGCCGCCACCGTGTTCTCGTGCAGGGCCAGGGTGTGGACCGATCCCCACTTCCCGTCCAGGCGCTGCCCCTTCACGCTCAGAAGCAGATGGTCATGGAGCAAGGGCCGACCGGAGCGCGCCTCATGGTGGCGGAAGCGCACGGCAACCAGACCACCGGGCGGCCGCACCCGGTAGATGCCGTCCTTGCCGTACCGGATCACCGCGACCTCGTCCTCGATCCACTCCAGCACCCGCTCGATCGCCGTCTCGTGCGCGGCCTCGATCACCCGGCGGGTCTCCTCATCCCCGAACGCCCACAGGAGGTAGATCGTCGGCTGCGGCCGGAACACGAAGTCGACACCCATCACCGTCACCCGGCGGCCCAGGGCGCCGGCCTTGAACGCCTTCTTCGGGGAGTCGCCCGCGGCGAGCCGGTCGGCCTCGATCCGGTCCGCGTAGGGATGGCGGCCGCGCTCGCCGAAGAGGTTCCGCAGCTGCGCCTCGGTGACTTCCTCACCCGGTGCGAGTCCGAGCGCGGCAAGTCCCCGGCCCATCCAGCGCCCGGCCGGGACCCCGGCTTGCTCCTGGGCGGCGCACAGCGGTGTGCGGGCCGGGCGGCGGCCGTCGCCGACGACGGTCTCGCGCAGGTAGTAGCGGTACATCTGACCGGCCCGGACGACCCTGATATCCACTGTCATGCAGACCACGCCACACGGCTCTGACCTGCAAGAAAAGGCCGATCAGCGGCACGTCCCGCCAGGCGGGAGCAGCGGCCGAACTTTCTTCACCGGGGCCCGCCGGGCGGGAAGCGGCCCCGGGCCGGACGCGAATGTCATCGCTCTCCGGCAGCACGTGGTCCGCGATCCGAACCTGACCCTCGCCGACATGCATGTCCGGTACGGCTTGACTCTGCATATGTCAGCTCTAAGCTGCATCTGGCTTCGCATAGGTCAGCGTGACCTTGCATCGAGGGGTGGGGTTAGCCGAACGTGGTGCATGCGTTAGACGTCCTGCCGGGCGCTTCTGCTGGGCCGCCGGCGACCGGCTTCGAGGTCGCGTACGTTGCCCCGGACGGGTCGGAGTTACGCCGCCCGCTGAAGGAAGCATGGGCCGTACCGTTCGAGTACGCCCTCCCCGTACGCGCCTTCGCGTCGTACCGCCGGCAGCGCAATTTTCCAGGCCGGTGGTGGTCGGCGACGACGGGCGGGCACGTTGGGTACGAGTCCTGGCTGGAGCGCGACCACGTCATGCTGCTGGACTTCGACCCGGCGGTGGTGGGCATCTCCTCGCAACCGTTCTGGCTGTTCTGGTCGGCGGCGAACGGCCGGGCCGTCTCGCACGCCCCGGACTACTTCGCCCGTCGCGACGACGGGAGGGCCGTGGTCATCGACTGCCGTCCGGCCGAGCGCCGCGGCCCCCGGGACCGCGCGAAGTTCGAGGCGACGGGGGCGGCTTGCGCCGAGGTGGGGTGGGAGTTCCGGCTACTGGGTGCCCCGGATCCGGTTGTGGTCCGGAACGTCCGGTGGCTGGCGGGCTACCGGCACCCCCGGCATCGGGTGGAGCCAGCCGCCTCGCGGCTGCGGGAGGTGTTCGCCGAGCCGCTGCCGCTGATGGTCGGTGCCGCGGCGGCGGGTGAGCCGCTGGCGGTGCTGCCGGTGCTGTTCCATCTGCTGTGGTCGCACGAGCTGACGGCGGAGATCTCGGTGCCGCTGCACTCCGGTTCGCTGGTCTCGCCGGGAATGAGCCAGTGACCGCGGGCGGGGGCTCGGTGCTGCGGCCGGGCGACTGGATCACCTTCGACGGCGGCGAGCACCAGGTGGTGGCGCTGGCCGGGACGGCGGTGCGCCTGCGTTCGGCCGGCGGGGCGGAATCGGTAGTGCTGGCCTCGTATCTGATGGCGGCGCCGGACTTCGCTGTTACCGGCGCCGAGCCGTTGCCGGAGATGGAGCCGTTAGGGCTGCTGGAGACGCTGCCGGAGTCGGCGCGGGCGGCGGCGGTTGAGTGGCAGCGGCATGTGGTGGAGGTGGAGACCGGGCTGCCGCCCGGCGCCGAGCCGGGCACTGTCGTGCGAAGCGAGTACGACCCCGTCTCCCGGACCGTGGTGGAGCGGGCTCAGGCGAAGGCCGACGAACTGGGTGTGAGCCTGCGCACGGTGATGGACAAGCGGTCCCGTTACGCCCGGCAAGGGTTATGGGGGCTGGTCGACCAGCGGCTGGTGCGGATGAGGGAGGTGACCGGGCGGGCGGATGCGCGGTTGGTGGCGGCGGTCCGCCAGGTGCTGGACGACCAGACGGAGTTCTCGACCGGCACGCGGTCGCGGGTGATCCGGCGGGTGGTGAAGCTGGTGGAGGCCACCCACGGGGAAGGGGTGGTGCCCCTGCCGAGCCGGAACACCTTCTACCGCCTCATCGACGCGCTCTCGACGGGGCGCCACACCTTCGGTTCGGCGGTCACGCGGCGTCAGACGGCCAACCGGCCGACGGGGCCGTTCACGCCGACGTTCGCGGACCGGCCCGGAGAACAGGTACAGATCGACTCCACCCCGCTGGACGTGATGGTGGTCCTGGACTCGGGGGTGACCGCGCGGGCGGATTTGACGATTGCTGTCGATGTCGCCTCCCGCTCGATCTGCGCTGCGGTGCTGCGGCCGGTGAGCACCAAAGCGGTGGACGCCTCGCTGCTGTTGGCTCGCATGTTGGTTCCGGAGCCGATGCGGCCGGGCTGGTCTGCCTCACTGCGGATGGCAGCCTCGCGGATGCCGCACGGTCAGTTGCTCAGCGTCGACGCGCGGATGGAACAGGCCGCCGCGAAGCCGGTGATCGTGCCGGACACCGTCGTCATCGACGGCGGGAAGGTGTTCATCTCCGACACCTTCATCCGGGCCTGCGAACGGCTCGGCGTCTCCGTCCAAAGATCAAGACCACGCACGCCTACCGACAAGGCCATCGTGGAGGCGACATTCTCGGCGATCAACTCGCTGTTCTGCCAACACCTTGCGGGCTACACCGGGCCGAACGTCTCCCGTCGCGGCGAGAGGGTCGAGGACCAGGCTGTCTGGACGATCCCCGAACTCCAGGGCCTTCTTGACGAGTGGCTTCTGGCCGGGTGGCAGGCCAGGCCACACGACGCTCTGCGTGACCCGTTCAGGCCGGGGAAGGCGATGTCGCCGAACGACAAGTACGCCTCCCTGGTCGCGGCAGCCGGCTACCTCCCGCTGGTGCTGCGCGGAGAGGACTACCTGGAGCTGCTGCCGGTGGCCTGGCGGGCCATCAACGACTACGGCATCCGCATCGCTCATCGCACCTACGACGCGGCCGAGTTGGGGCCGTGGCGGCGGCAGCACTCCGGGCACGCTGCCAAACGCGGACTCTGGGAGGTGCACTACGACCCCTACGACCTCTCCCGCGTCTTCGTCCGCACCACCGGCGGCTGGATCACCGCCCCCTGGGTCCACCTGCCGCTGGTGAACGCTCCTTTCGCGGACTTTACCTGGGACCACGCCCGGCGCCTGGCCGCCGCGGCCGGTCTGGACGATGCCAACGAGGTCGCCGTCGCCCGCGTCCTGGACGCGCTGCTGACCCGGGCCGAGCACGGACCGGACATCCGTTCCGCTCGCGTTATCGGCCGCACCCGCACCGCCGCCGCTCTCCCGGCGCCCGTTGCAACACCCGAGATCGAGAACACGCCCGACCCTGAGCCGGACTCCGCGGAGGCGTCGCCGTCCGCGGAGGTGGTGCCCTTCGGGGTCTTCGACGCCCACGCTGAAGCCGAAAGGTGGCTATGAGCAGGCCCGCGACAAGCACGCCGCAGGGGGACACCGGCGAGCAGGCACCGCCGGATTCCCCGCTGACCACCAAAGAGGGCTGGCGCCGCCACGTCGAGCACGAGAGCCGCCCGCCCAAGCTCCTGACCGCCAGCGAGCGGGCCGCCTTACCCGCGCGGGAGCGGGTAAGGGAGGACGACCGGCGGCGGGAGTATCACGCGGACCTGCCACTGGTGAACACTCCGACGATCCGGAAGGTGATCTCCACCGCCCGGCTACTGGTCCAGCTGAACCGCCGCCAGGTCTCCGCCCGACGCGGCGTGATCCTCTCCGGCGCCTCCGGCACCGGCAAGACGACCGCGCTCACGAACCTGGGCCGTGCGCACGAGCTGGCCACACGCAAGCGCCACCCGCACGACCGCGCCCGGCTGCCGGTCGTCTATGTCACCGTCCCGCCGGCGGCCACGCCGAAGATGCTCGCGACGGAGTTCGCCCGCTTCTTCGGGCTGGCCTTCCCGGCCCGGGCCACCCACACCGACATCGTCGACGCCGTCTGCGCCACCGCTGCCCACGTCCACGTCGGCCTGGTGCTCGTGGACGAGCTGCACAACCTCAATCTCGGCAGCCGCTCCGGGGCAGAAGCCTCCGACCAGCTGAAGTACTTCGCCGAGCGCCTGCCGGCCACGTTCGCCTACGCGGGGATCGACATCGAGAGCCAGGGCCTGTTCGCCGGAACCCGGGGCCGACAGATCGCCGGACGCTTCGTCGTCATCCCGGCCGCCCCGTTCTCCTACGCCACCACCGGCGACAAGGAGAGCTGGCGCGGTCTGGTCGGCACCCTGGAATCCACGCTCCGGCTCCACGAGCACGCCCCGGGCACGCTCACCGCGATGAGCGACTACCTCTTCCACCGCACTGGCGGCATGATCGGCAGCCTCTCCCAGCTCATCCGCGGCGCCGCCGTCCTGGCCATCGAGGAAGGCAGCGAAGCCATCACCGAAGAGCTGCTGGAGATCGTCCCGATCGACTTCGCCGCCGAGCAGTCCGAACAGCTCACCGCCCCGGCCAAGGCGACCAGGCGGCGGAGGCCCGCGGCCTGATGCTCCCCCGCACACTGCCCGACCCCGTCCCGCCCGCGCGGCACGAGATCCCCCCGTCCTACATCAGCCGCCTGGCCACCCTTCACGGCCTGGACGTCGACGGCCTGTGGTCACAGGTCACCCAACCCGCCTACCCCGGAGCCGGCCGCCGCGTCATCGTCCCCGAACGGCTCGCCGCGCTGACCGGCCGCAGCGTCCGCGCTCTGGCCGGGGCGATGCCGGAGCTGCGCGACCCGGCGCCGGACTGGGAGATGTTTCGCCACCAGCCGCAGGCCGGATGCCACCTCTGCGACGCCCGCCACCCCGGAGGCCGGGTGGTCCGGCTCCTGCCGCACCACGCCTACGTCTGTCTGCGGCACGGCACCTGGATCGGGCCGCCCGACATCGACCACCCGGCCGTCGACCTGGCCCGGCTCCCGGACATCGTCGACGCACAGCGGCGCCACCTGCTCCTCCTGCGGCGCTACGGTTGGGCCGCCGCCTACGACGCGGTGCTGACCGGCCTCATGCTCTGCGCGCACATCTGGTCCGTGGACGGACGCCCGGAACCATTCGGCACCTGGGACACCTGGGACGACCGCCTCGACATTCTGATCCCCTTCGACCGGGAGAAGCAGGACTACATCGCCTACAGCACCTCGCGGCTGTTCGCCGCGGTCTATCCCGAAGCCGTCGCCCTCGCACCGTTGTCGCCTCGCCCTACTGGCGTCGGCTGGCCGGCGGCACCGAAGCCGAGCAGGCCCGGTTCTTCGCGGAGGTCGCAGGCCGCGTCACCTACCCCTACAACCCACCCGACCGCAGCGGCGACGCCATCGCGCACTGGGCCCTCGCAGACTCCTGGCGGCCACCGAGCCAGCCTCTGGCCACCTACACACCCGGCCGTGTCCGCGGCACCCTCCCCGGCCTCGCAGCGAACCGGCTCGCCCGCCACGAAAAGAGCGCGCTGTGGTTCAGCCGCCTCCGCCGGAACCAGGGCCGCACACTCCTCTTCCACGGCCACCTCAAGCCGGTCCTCCTCCGCGACTGCGAACCCCAGTACGTGAAGTGGGAGGGCACCATCTGGCACAGCACACGCACCGACGACCAGATGAAGGAAACGGCCGCGAAAATGCGCGCCGCGCTCGAAGGAACAGACCCTCGCCTGCCACACCAGCGCACGGAAACCGCAAGATCAACTTTCACACAACGCCCCGGCCGCCCGCAGCCCGAACGTTCGTCACCGAGGTAGTCACCGGGCACACCCGCAAAGTTGTGGAGGGGTTCGAGGTCGCGTACCTCGACGCGGGCGGGTCGGAGCTTCGGCGTCCGTGCCACGAGGGGCGCTCAGCCCTCTCCACCCCTCCTTGATACGATCCATCGACGCGCGAAACCCGCGATCACAGCTGCGGCAAGGGAGGTTGATGAATATGGCCCGCCAGGCGCTTCATCAGCATGCCCTTGTCCGGGCCGCGCGGTGGTAGCCAGCGGCCCGGTCGTCTGAAACGACCAGGAGTGTCGCGTGTCTTCTTTCTCATTGACCGGTACGGATCTGACCACTGACCGCCTCGTGCTGCGTCCATGGTCCACCGACGAACTCGCCGCTGTCCTCAGCGACGCCCGGCTGACGCACTGGGCCGAGGACTTCCCCGCTGAAGGCGACCGCGTCATCGCGGGATTCCTCACCGAACACCCCGACGGCCTGACCGAATACGGCCATCGCAAGATCATCGAGCGGGCCAGCGGTCTGGTGGTCGGTTCCATCGGTCTGTTCTGGCCGCCGAGTAGCGGCACCATCGAGGTCGGCTACGGCGTTGTCGCCTCCCGCCGGGGCCGCGGCTATGCCTCCGAAGCCACCCGCGCCATCGTCGAGTTCGCCTTGACCGCACCCGACGTGCACACCGTGTGCGCAGACGTGGAGCTGTCGAACCCGGCCTCCGTCCGCGTGCTGGAGAAGTCCGGCCTGCATCGCTGGAGCGAGGACACCACCACCGCCCGGTTCTCCACCGCAGCACCGGCCCCGTCCTAGCGGTAATCCCCGCCCGGCGGCGGCAGCGGAACACACCACCGCTGCCGCCCCCGGCCGTTCTGACCTCTTTGAACCAAAGAAATCCCAAAAGTGGATCTGCCACGGAGTTTCACCATCCGCGAGAGCAGCCATCGCCTGCTCAACCCGTTCACCAGCGAGAAGCTGGCCGGCCTGGGGCGGGCCATCAGCCCTGAGCCGGGGACTCGCGTGCTCGACCTGGCCTGTGGCAAGGGCGAGCTGCTGTGTACCTGGGCACGTGACCACGGGGTGACCGGCACCGGCGTGGACATCAGCACTGTCTTCGTCGGCGACGCCCGCGCGCGGGCCGTCGAGCTGGGCGTCGCCGACCGCGTCGACTTCGTCCAGGGGGACGCGTCGGGTTACGTCGCCGACGAACCGGTCGGCATTGCCGCCTGCATCGGCGCCACCTGGATTGGCTCCGGCGTGCCGGGCACCGTCGGACTTCTTCGGCGCAGCCTGGCCCCCGGCGGCATGATGCTGACCGGCGAACCGTACTGGCGTCGCGAGCCTCAGGACCAGGCCACCGTCGAGGGTTGCCACATGGCCCGTAAGGACGACCTGCTCCCACTGCCGGAACTGCTCGAACAGTTCAGCGCCCTGGGCTGTGACGCCGTCGAAATGGTCCTTGCCGACCAGGACAGCTGGGACCGGTACGTCGCCGCGCAGTGGCTCAACATGGCCCCGGTGTCCTAGCTCGGACACCAGCCGCAAAGTAGGTCGCGGGTAGCCGAACGCGCCCCGTTTCCCGGCCCTGGGCGCCGTCGTTGGTCTGATCGAGTGATCGAGGCCAAAGGGGCGGGCGTGCGGCAAGAGTGGTCGCCAGAGGATCTGTTGGCGAACTGGACGCTGGTAGACGGCGACTGGGACCTGGTGGCGAACAAGAGCGGGACGACCCGGCTCGGCTTCAGCCTGTTGCTGAAGTTCTTCGAGCTGGAAGGCCGGTTCCCCGATGTGCTGGAAGAGATCCCGTCGGTCGCGGTGGAGTACGTCGCCGATCTGGTGAAGGTCCCGGCCACCGACTTCGCGAAGTACACGTTGGTCGGCCGGACTGCCGAGTACCACCGCAAGCAGATCCGTGAGGCGCTCGGGTTCCGGCCGTCGACGGTCGCGGACGAGAAGGCGCTGGCCGGGTGGCTGGCTGCGGAGGTGTGCCCGGTCGAGCTGGTGGAGGCCCGGCAGCGCGACGCTCTGCTGGTCGAGTACCGGGCGCGGAAGATCGAGCCGTCGGGCCGGACCCGCGTCGAAAAGATCCTGGTCGGTGCCCGGGGCCGGTGGGAGTCAGCATTCTGCGCCCTCGTCATCGAGCGCCTAGGCGAGGCGGGTACAGGCCGACTGCTGTCTCTTGTGGCCGAGGACAACGAGACCGGCATCGCCCTGCTGGCCGCGCTCAAGCGCGACCCGGGCGCGGTCGGCCTGGACTCCCTGCTCACCGAGATCACCAAGCTCAACGACGTCCGCAGACTGGGCTTGCCCGAGGGACTGTTCGCGGACTGCTCGGAGAAGCTGGTGGCCGCGTGGCGGGCCCGGGCGATCAAGATGTACCCCTCGGACTTCCGCGACACGAGCGCAGACGTGCGGATCACCCTGCTCGCGGCACTGTGCTGGTCGAGGCAAGCAGAGATCACCGACGCCCTGGCCGAACTGTTGGTCGCCCTGGTCCACAAGATCAACGCCCGTGCCGAGCGGCGGGTGGAGAAGCAGCTGACGGCCGAGCTGAAGAAGGTCCGCGGCAAGGAGGGCATCCTCTTCAAGCTGGCGACGGCGGCCGTCGACAAGCCCGACGAGGTCGTACGCCGGGCCCTGTTCCCGGTGGTGGGTGAGAAGACGCTGCGTGAGCTGGTGGCCGAGGCGAAGGCGAACGAGAAGGTGTTCAAGGCCAAGGTCCGCACCACCCTGCGCTCCTCCTACAGCTCGTACTACCGGCAGATGCTGCCGCCGCTGCTGAACACGCTGGGCTTCCGGTGTGACAACACCGCCTACCGGCCGGTGATGGACGCGATGAAGCTGCTGAAGAAGTACGCCGATGTCGACGGCAAGACCCGCTTCTACGACGCCACGGACGTCGTGCCGATGGACGGCGTGGTGCGCAAGGACTGGCTCGAGGCTGTCGTCGATGACAAGGGCCGCGTCGAGCGCATCCCGTACGAGTTGTGTGTGCTGGTAGCGCTGCGGGACGCAGTGCGCCGCCGCGAGATCTACGTAGAGGGCGCGGCCCGCTGGTGCAATCCGGAGGACGACCTGCCCGGCGACTTCGAGGCCACCCGCACCGTGCACTACGCCGCGATCCGCCAGCCGCTGAACCCTCGGGCGTTCATCGCGGACCTGAAGAAGCGCATGACCGCGGCCCTGGATGGGCTCACGGTGGCGCTTGCGGACGGCTCGGCGGGCGGGGTGAAGGTCACCACCCGCAAGGGCGAGCCGTGGATCACCGTGCCGAAGCTGGAACCGCTGGCCGAGCCCACCGGCCTGGCGGCCCTCAAGGACGAGGTCGTACGCCGCTGGGGCGTCCTGGACCTCTTGGACGTGCTGAAGAACTCCGACTTCCTCACCGGTTTCACCGAGGAGTTCTCCTCGGTAGCTGCGTACGAGCGCATCGACCGTGACGTCCTCCAGCGGCGCCTCCTGTTGGCCCTCTTCGCGCTGGGCACGAACATGGGCATCCGCGCGATCGTGGCCACCGGCGAGCACGGCGAGAGCGAGGCCGCCCTGCGGCACGTGCGCCGGCACTTCATCACCGTTGACAACCTCCGCGCCGCGGTCACCCGGCTGGTGAACGGCACGTTCGCCGCCCGCGATGCCGCATGGTGGGGTCGCGGCACCGCGTGCGCGTCGGACTCGAAGAAGTTCGGGTCCTGGTCCTCGAACTTCATGACCGAGTACCACGCCCGCTACGGCGGCAACGGCGTGATGATCTACTGGCACGTCGAGCGGAAGAACGTCTGCATCTACTCCCAGCTCAAGTCCTGTTCGTCGTCCGAGGTCGCGGCGATGATCGAGGGCCTGCTGCGGCACTGCACGGACGCCGAGATCGAGTCCCAGTACGTCGACACGCACGGCGCGAGCGTGGTCGGGTTCGCCTTCACCGAACTGCTCAACTTCCGCCTGCTGCCGCGGCTGAAGAACATCGGCAGAATCCGCCTGTACCGCCCGGACGACACCCCGGCCGGCTGGCCGGCGCTAGGCGCCTCGCTGACGCGGCCGATCCGCTGGGAACTGATCGAGCAGCAGTACGACCAGATAGTGAAGTACGCGACCGCACTCCGGCTCGGCACCGCCGAGGCCGAACAGGTGCTGAGGCGCTTCACCCGCGGCGGCCCCAAGCACCCCACCTACGCCGCGCTCGAAGAACTCGGCCGCGCGGTCCGCACGGTCTTCGCATGCGACTACCTGGCCAGCCCCGGCCTGCGCCGGGAGATTCACGGCGGCCTTCAGGTCGTGGAGAACTGGAACTCGGCGAACACGGTGCTGCACTACGGCAAGGACGGTGCCCTGACCGGCCCCGACAAGGAGCACGCCGAGACGTCGATGCTCGCCCTGCACCTACTCCAGTCGGCGCTCGTGCACGTCAACACCCTGCTGCTCCAGCAAGTTCTGGACGAGCCGAAGTGGGCGAAGAAGCTCAGCGACGAGGACCGGCGCGGACTGACTGCTCTGTTCTGGTCGAACGTCAACCCGTACGGGACCTTCCGCCTGGACATGGACAAGCGGCTCGACCTGGTGTCGGCCAACACCGTGCCCCGGCCCCGCACCCCGGCGGACACCGCCGCCCGAGCGATCACGGCGACACGATGACCGAGACCCACGACTTCCAGCGGTCGCCGGCCAACCCGCTCACCTCCTCCCGAGTACATCAAGGACATCGAGGGCCCGGACGGCCGGCCGTGCCAAGCTGCGCCAAAGCACCCTGGCCTGAACCGAGTCCGCCGCCTCCGCCCCGATGCTGCCGGCCCGCTCCCGCCACGCCTGCGTCCGCTCCCTGGGCCGGTACGCCCGCCCCGGCGTCGACGCCGGGGCGCGACATGTCGCCGCACGCGACCCCGCCGCCCGAGCCGAACCATGCGCCGACGCACCTCCGTTCCCGGCATTGTCCGAAGCCGGGAACGGAGGTGCTAGCATCCCTGGTGCAGAGACAACCAGGTCACTGCGGGACCAGAATCGGGAGGTGAGTTGATGTCTGTCGCCAAGGCCACTGCCGTGTGCAGTGCCCGCCGGACCATCCTCACGTCCCGGGCCCCGGTCTGACCTGACGGCGATGCCCCCGCAAGAGCCCTGACAGCTCGCGGAAGGCAATCCACTGTGCCGATCGGGGTCCCTTTTCAAGGGTCCCTACGTTGTCTCAATCCTCTTGGCATCATGCTCAGTCGTATTCCCTGGCGGACTACGGTTGGGACGAGGCGTGTGAGCACGCCTTCGCACCCCATCGCACCGCCGGACTGATCCCCGCCCGCATCGTGCGGGCCGAACGCGGCTCGTGCGAGGCGGTCACCGACGCCGGAATCGTCCGTGCGGAGATTCCCGGTACCGCCGATCACGGTGATCCGTTGTCGGCGCCGTGCACGGGAGACTGGGCGGCACTGCGCCCCGTCACCACCGGCCGCGCGCCCGTGCTGCACGCGACGCTGGAGCGTCGCACCGCCCTGGTGCGCTCGTCTTCTTCGCGTACCTCGCACGGCCAGGTCCTGGCCGCCAACGTCGACACCGTCGTGGTGACGGTGTCGCTCGCGGCACCGCTCTCGCACGGTCGAACCGAACGCATGCTCGCCCTGGCATGGGAGAGCGGCGCCCAACCGGTCGTGGTGCTCACCAAGGCCGACGCATGCGCGGACCTGCCCTCCGCCGAGGAGCAGCTGTCCGGGGTGGCCGCCGGTGTGGACGTACTGGTCACCAGCGCCGTGACCGGACAAGGTCTGGACACCCTGACCGCCGTCCTGAACGGCACCATCGTGTTGCTCGGCCCTTCCGGAGCGGGCAAGTCCACCCTGGGCAACCGGCTGCTGGGCGAGGACCGGCTGGCCACCGGCGCGGTCCGCGAGGTGGACGGCAAGGGCCGACACACCACTTCCTGGCGGGAACTGCTCCCGCTACCCGGCGGCGGGGTCCTGCTGGACACCCCCGGCCTGCGCGCGATCGGTCTCCACGACGCCCAGAGCGGACTGGAACAGACCTTCGCCGAGATCGAGCACCTCGCACAGGCCTGCCGGTTCACGGACTGCGCACACGAGAACGAACCCGGCTGCGCGGTGCTGGCCGCCGTCGAGACAGGCGAGATTCCCCAACGCCGTCTGGACAGCTACCACCGACTACTGCGCGAGAACGCCTACTCCGCCTCCCGCACCGACTCGCGACTGCGCGCCGACCGCGAGGCCACCAAAAAGGACATCACACGCCACCTGCGCGCCACCTACCAGTTCCGGGAGCACCGGCAGTGAACAACAACGACACCCCCGGCGGCGACCCGGTGACGCAGGCGTTCTTCACCCTGCACCACGACCTGCCCCGGCAGGGCCCGGGCTCGGACGCCACCACACGGCACGCGCTGGAGACGGCCGGACCGCTGCCCAAGCACCCGCGGGTCCTGGACGCGGGCTGCGGCCCCGGCCGCTCCACACTGCTGCTGGCCGAAGAAGCCGGCGCGCACGTGACCGCGGTCGACCTGCACCAGCCGTACCTGGACAGCCTTGCCGCCGAAGCGGCCCGCCGGGGCCTGGGCGACCGGATCAAGGTCGTCAACTGCTCGATGGACCAACTGCCCGTCCCCGATCACAGCTTCGACGTGATCTGGGCCGAGGGGTCCGTTTACACCATCGGCTTCGACGTCGCCCTGCGCGCCTGGCGTCGCCTGCTCGCCCCGGGCGGCGTCCTGGTCGTCACCGAAATGGAATGGACCGTGCCCAGCCCCGCCGCCCCGGTGCGCGCCTACTGGGACGCGGTCTACCCGCTGCGCACCCACGCCGCGAACACCGACGCCGCACAGGCCGCCGGCTACCGTCTCCACGCGCACCGGTCGCTGCCGGAAAGCGACTGGTGGGACGAGTACTACACGCCGCTCACCCAGCGCATGGACCGAGCGGACCCGCAACACCCCGGCATGCCGCAGGCCTTGGCCGCACACCGGACAGAGATCGACATGCGGCGCGAACACGGCAGCGACTACAACTACGCCGTCTACATCCTCCGCCCCCACGACCACACCCCCGACACCACCGAGGACGGAACCATGACCACCTGGACCGCCTGTTCCGAGACCACCGAGGACGTCCCCGCCATCCGCGACATCCTCCTCTCGGCCTTCCCCACCGCGCTGGAGGCCGACATCGTCGACGCCCTGCGCGCCGACCCGAAGGCGTGGATCGACGGACTGTCCATGGTCACCGCGACCCCCGACGGCACCGCAACCGGGTACGCGCTGCTCACTCGCTGCCACGTCGACGGCGCACCCGCTCTCGCCCTGGCGCCCTGTGCGGTGCTGCCCTCGGCCCAGCGCACCGGCGCCGGCTCCGCCGCCATCCGCGCCGCACTCGACGCCGCCCGGGCCATGGGCGAAAACCTCGTTCTCGTCCTGGGACACGCCGACTACTACCCGCGGTTCGGCTTCACACCGGCCTCCCGCTTCGGTATCCGCGCACCCTTCGAGGTCCCGGACGAGGCCATGATGGCCATGGCCCTCGACGACACCCGCACGGTCCCCGCCGGCACCATCCAGTACCCCGCCGCGTTCGGCGTCTGACCCCTCCTGTGGTGCCCCGGGGGCCAAACGCCCGGGGCACCACAGCCCCTTCCATCGAGGAGCGGACCGGCCCGACGATCGGAGCCATCCCGCCATACGGGACGCGACGGACGCGGGCCCGGTCGCCGCGCGGCCGGGAGCTCGCCGGCGTAGGTCAGGCGCCGTAGCCAGGACACCGGCTCGTACTTCCCCTGGCCCTGCTCGGGCGACCCGGAGAGAGCCGCCGGAGGTTCGCCGTGTCAGTCCGTTGCCGGTGCCGCGTTCTCTTGTGGTGCACGGGGACGGGGCAACACGGCCACCGGCTCGTCGGCCAAGTCCAGGTGGGTGTTCATGTCAAGTTCGAATCTGCCGTACGGGTTCACGTGCGCACTCCTTCAACGGCTGGTCCAGATAACGCTGGAGCAGGTCGATCGCGTCCATCACCGGCCGGTACGCGGTGTTGTTGCACTTCAGGTCCAGCGACTTCAGCAACGGCGCAAGCATGCGCCGCCAGTGTGCCGAGTACGCCGACCGCAACACCGTGCGCACCCGCGCCTTGTACCGGGCCTCGTTCGCCGCCGCCTCGGCGGCCAACGCCTTCAGCGTCCGTTCCCCGCCGACCACGGGGCTCCCGGGCCTCTTCGGAGTATCTGCGGGGTGGTCCCTACGACAGGGTGTTGACGCAACTGCCCATCGGGCTCCGTGTTCATCTATCGGTCGTTTACCGAACACCCGGCGCCGCCGAGCGCCCGAACTTCCACCCCAGTCGTTCATTTTCCCGTTCATCAACTGCTAGCGTTCAGATCGCTACCCGAAGACGTTTGATGAACAGAGAGGGTGCCCCGTGGCGCTCATCGGCCTGGTGCGCGTCAGCACTGACAAGCAGAAGACCCGGCGCCAGCACGACGCCCTCGGCCCGATCTGCCTCAAGGTCTTCGAGGAGAGGATCAGCGGCAAGCTCGCCGTCGACGACCGGCCCGGCCTGACCGCCGCCCTCGACTAC
Organism: Streptomyces sp. NPDC002476; assembly: GCF_042889785.1. Taxonomy (NCBI): domain Bacteria; kingdom Bacillati; phylum Actinomycetota; class Actinomycetes; order Kitasatosporales; family Streptomycetaceae; genus Streptomyces; species Streptomyces sp. NPDC002476. The sequence goes on from NZ_JBIARH010000056.1 coordinate 33,986, forward strand.
CTCCGCGACGGCGACATGCTCACCGTCCAGGAAGTTGACCGCCTCGGCCGCAACCTTCTGGAAGGGCTGATCGTCCTCAACGACCTCTTCCAACGCGGCATCGCGGTCAAGGTGCTGGACGGCATCGCAACCGGCGAGCACACCGAACGCTCACTCATCCTCGACCTGGCCCTCGCCCTTGCCGAGGACCGGCGCCGCGACATCGTGAAGAAGACGAAGAACGGCCTGGAATCCGCCCGCGCACGCGGTCGCGTCGGCGGCCGGCGCCCCGTCGTGGACGACGACAAGCGGCGCGTGATCCTCGCCCGCCGCGCCGAAGGCCAGTCAATCCGCGAGATTGCCGTCGCCGTCAAGGTGTCCGTCGGCGTTGTGCACAAGACCCTCAACCCAGCAGCGGCGTCCGTCGACAGCTGACTCCAGGGCGGATCGCTACTTTGCGGCTGGTGTCTGAGCTAGTGCCGCATCAGGCAAGGTTTGCCCTGTTGTGATGTGTCGCCTGGTTGCTGCGCCGGGCCGTACCGGACAGCCAGAATGATCACGTGGCTGAACGTGTGCGGGTCCGGGAGATCGATGACGACGAGGGGAGACGCCTGCTGCGGATCATCCGCAGAGGCGCCGGTTCGGTGGTGACCTGGCGGCGGGCCCAGATGGTGCTGCTGTCCGCGCAGGGTATGTCCGTGGCGAAGATCGCCGAGGTGACGTTCACCAGCGCGGACCGGGTCCGGGATGTGATCCACAACTTCAACGCCGACGGCTTCGAGGCGCTCTACCCGAAGTACAAGGGCGGCCGACCGAGAACCTTCACCCTCCCCGAACGCCGGGAGATCAAGAAGACCGCCAAGTCGAAGCCGGCCGAGCACGGCCTGCCGTTCTCGGCCTGGAGCCTGGCCAAGCTGGCCGACTTCCTGGTCGTCGAGGGGGTGGTCGACGACATCAGCCACGAGGGCCTTCGGGCCCTGCTCCGCGAGGAGGGCGTTTC
>NZ_JBIARH010000057.1:0-31799 GCF_042889785.1 Streptomyces sp. NPDC002476
CCACACCGTCCTCAAAAGCGGCGCAGTGTTCCTCACCTACACGCGCGTCACCAGCTGAGCCCTCCGGGCAGGCGGCGCTGCGCGAGGCCGGGTGCTGGCGCGCTCGTAGGGCCACGTAAGCGCTACCGCAGCCGCAAGCCATGGCCGCCTCAGTCCGTGGTCGTACCGCACGGAGATGATCTCCGCTGCGGCCAGATTCCACGTAACTGATAACTACCTCGCCGACGCGGATCTGCGGCGCGAGATCAACGACGGGCTTCAGGTCGTGGAGAACTGGAACAGCGCCAACCACGACCTGTTCTACGGCAAGGACGGTGACCTGACCGGCTCTGACAAGGAAAGCCAGGAGGTGTCCATGCTCGCCCTGCACCTGCTCCGGTCCGCGCTGGTGCACGTCAACACCCTGCTCCTTCAGGACGTCCTGAGTGAGGAGAAGTGGCAGAAGCGGCTCACCGACGCCGACCGGCGGGCCCTGTCGCCGCTGTTCTGGACCCACGTGAACCCCTATGGCCGGTTCGAGCTGGACATGAACTCCCACCTCGCCCTCGCCGCCGCTGTGTCCATGGTGCCGGGCCCCCGCACTGCGCCCGATACGCAGACTCCCGGACCGGTGGCGGAGGGTGAGTCCGGGTCGGCATCCTGAGGCCCCGTACGCCCAGCCGCCCGGGGTGTCTGGAAGGCCAAGCGCCTGGGCGGGGGCCGTCAGCTGTGGTCGGGGCGTGTCACCAGGTCGGATGCGGTCCGGCCGTAGCGCCGTATGCAATGGATGGTGACGAACAGTCAGTGGGCAGGGCATCCTGGGCGACATGGACTTTCAGCCGGTTGAACGCGCCTCGGGGGCATAGCAGTCACTGACCGCCCAGGAGATCGGGAAGGTCTGTCGACGGCCTTCGGGGACGCCGCCATGCCAGTGTCCGCCGTCGAGCTGGGCACGGGCATGTACAACACCGTCTATCGCGTGGCTTTGTCCGGGCGGGCGGAGCCGGTTCTCCTGCGGGTCGCGCCGGAAGAGGGCCGCCAGTTCCGCAGTGAGCGCCGCCTGATGCGCAACGAGTACGCGAGCCAGCCCTGGCTGGCGGTGATCGCGCCACTGATGCCGCGGGTGCTCGCCGCGGACTGGTCGCACCAGGTAGATTGCCCGGGACTGGATGATCCAGACCCACCTGGACGGCGTCCCGGCCCCGGAACACCTGGGGGCGTATCCGCGTACGGCGTGGCTGGCGTTCTTCCGGCAGATGGGTGCCATCGCCCGTTCCGTGCACGACGTGCGCGGTCCGCACTTCGGGCCCGTCGGCGGTCCGGAGCACGGGACGTGGAGCGAGGCGGTGATCGCGTCGCTGGAGAAGATCGCCGCAGACCTGGACGGTGCCGGTCTGGACGCGGGCGATGTACGGAAGGCCGCCGCGGTGGCCACGCAGGGCCGGGCCACGCTCGACGAGGTCACTGAACCGGGGCTGCTGACCGGCGGCCTGTGGACGGTCAACACCCTGCTGGATCCGAAAACCCCCGAGCCGGTGATCAGCGGGGTGCTGGACTTCGACCGCGCGTGGTTCGGTGACCCGGCGGCTGACTGGACCATCCGCATGGCGACGGCCAAGGAGGACGAGCGGACCGTGTTCTGGGAGTCCTACGGTGCTTTGGACCGCTCGCCCGCCGCTGTGTGGCGCGCGAGGATCTACGAGGCCCGGCACTTGGGCGCGATCCAGCTTGAACGGCACCGGCTGGCCAGGACGGATGCGGTTCGCGAGAGCTACGACACGCTGGCCAACGTGCTCGCCGGCCTGGCCTGACTGGCCGTGTGCGGATCAGCCCCGCCGTCCGGCAGAGGTCTCGTCGGGGCGCTGTCACGTTGTTGGGTGCGTGGGTCTCTGACGGCGCGTCGGGGCGTGGCGGGGGTCGAGTTTCGGGCCGGTGTTCAAGCCTCGGTGGGCCGGCCGGTGGCGCCGGTGGCCTGGTCCCAGATGGCGAAGCGGGTGGTCATCTCGGTGCGGTGGTCGGGGGCGGTCATCGGGTGGCGGCGGGGCCGGAAGTGGGGTGAGATGCCGCTGAACGCGGACAGGAATCTTTGTGCGGCGCCGGCGGAGCGGAAGCTCTTCATGGCGCGTTCCCGCTGCCGCGTGGGCTGGTGGGAGTTCTCCGCCCGGTTGTTCAGGCCCTTGTGCGAGCGGTGTTCCACCGAGGGCATGACCTCGCGGTGCGCCGCGCGGTAGGAACGGAGCTTGTCCGTGACGATCACCCTCGGCACGGCCCCGATTCCTTTGAGGAGCCGACGGAAGAAGCGCCTGGCCGCGACCGTGTCCCGCCGGTTCTGGACGAGGATGTCGAGGACGTTGCCGTTCTGGTCGACGGCCCGCCACAGATACTTCAGCTCGTCGTTGATCTTCACGAAGACCTCGTCCAGGTGCCACTTGTCGCCGGGCCGGGGCCGGCGTCGGCGCAGCGCGTTGGCGTAGACCTGCCCGAACTTCGCGCACCAACGCCGGATCGTCTCGTACGAGACGAGCACACCGCGCTCGAGCATCAGCTCCTCGACCTCCCGGAAGCTGAGCGGGAAGCGGAAGTACAGCCACACGCAGTGGGAGATGACCTCCACCGGGTACCGGTGCCCCTTGTACGACGGCGGCGCGGACGACACGGGCGAATCCTCCCCGGCACGATCAACCACAAGATCATCCCACGCCGGTCAGCCAACGTGACAACGCTTGCCGGAGGATCTGGCCGCCCGCTACGAGCGGAGCGGTGACCGGCTCGCGGTGACACTCCTCGCCCGCCGGGACGTCCTCGCCCGCAGCCTCCGGGCGCGCCCGGAGGAGGAGCGCGTACTGCCCGGAGCACTGCCCTCCGATCCTCTCGACGCCGACCGGGTCGTCCTGCTCCGCCGCGAGTTGACCACCGGCTTCGTCCCCGTCGAACAGGGCGGGGAGTTCCAGCCGGTCCTCCTCGTCGACCACACCGCCGGTCCGGATGCCGGGCCCGGGGAGCTGACCGCCCTGTTCGAGGAGGGCGAAGCAGGCATCGCCGTACTCAACGCGGAACTGCTGCCGGACCGGGCCTGACATTCCAGTGCAGGATGGTTCGGTCGGGGCCGGAACGTCCCGTCGGACGGTCTGGCCCCGTGGTCCGCGAGCGCGGCAGGCCGCGCCGTCAGTTGCCCCAGACCACCGGGTTGTCTCTGTACGCGTCGCCCTCGTCGAACTCGGCGGCGGTGACCGGCGCGGTCTTCGTGGCGGACAGCGAGCAGGTCTCGAACAAGGCGCCCTTGGTCTTGAACTCGGCGGGTGCGGACTCGTTGTCGCACTTGTCCGGGAGGTCGCCGATCAGGATGACGCCGGTGCTGCCGCCGCCCTCCAGCACACCGTCCAGCTTGAGGGAGGAGTACGACAGGTCGGTGCCGCCGACGTTCTCCACCGTCATCCTGATGAAGTACGGCGTCATGCCCTTCGCCTTGTCGCCGAACTTGGCCATGTCCGCCTCGGCGCCCTTCTCGATCTCCGTGACGGTGACGGCGATGGTGCCCTTCTTCGACGTCCCGTAGGTGAACGGGAGTACGGCCCGGTCGCCGATCTTGAGCTTCGTGCCCGGCTGTGTGACGTCCCCGGCGGCCGGGACGTCCTTCTCTTCCTTGCCTCCGTCGGGTGCCGGAGTCTGCTCCTGCGGCATAGCCGACGCCTCGGCCGACGCGGCGGGCGACTCCTTCGCCGGCCCTGCCTCGTCGCCGCCGTCGTCGCAGGCCGTGAGGCCGAGTCCGATGGTGGCCAGGGCGGCCGCGAACGCGATACGTGCCTTGCGCATGTTCCCCCGCTTGCTGGTGACGCATCCCGTCGCCGGGACCGCGATCGTTGCGATGGCAGCCGGACACCGCACGGTCGTGCATGGCAGTACCCGTCGTGCCCGGCATTCCGGTGGAATATAACCATCATTCCGCAAGAAAGGAATGTATCCCGTGTTTCGTTCGAAACAGTTCCCCAGGTCTCCGGCCTGGGCAACACGGAGAACGAGTGGCCCAGCCAGATCTCGGTGCGCGCTGCCTTGGGGATGACGCCGAGGCTGATGCTCGTCCGGCCGAGGCCGGGCGGTGAACTGTCGAGCCCGGCTCCTACGATGCCGATCGTGGCACACTCTGAGGATCTCCACCAGCCCCCCCTTCTGGGACACCAGTAGCGACTACGGAGTCCAGCCGCCCCTGACCGGCCGGGCGGTCGAGGAAGCCGAGCGGCTGCTGGGGCGCTGTCGCGTTGGCTGGCCCGTGGGATGATCTTCGGGTCGATCACGTTGGGGAGCCGTCCGTGGTGGGTGCACCGCCGTCGTACAAGGGGCACCGGCACCCGGTCGAGGTCATCTCGCACTGTGTGTGGCTGTACTTCCGGTTCCCGCTCAGTTTCCTTGAGATGGGGGAGCTGATGTTCCAGCGCGGCGTGACCGTCTCCCACGAGACCGTGCGCCGCTGGTGTTTGAAGTTCGGCCAGGCGTACGCCGGCGCGCTGCGCCGCCGGCGGCCCCACCCCGGGGACAAGTGGCACCTGGACGAGGTCTTCATCAAGATCAACAGTGAGCAGAAGTACCTGTGGCGGGCGGTCGACCAGGACGGCAACGTCCTGGACATTCTCGTTCAGAACCGGCGGGACAAGGCCGCAGCCAGGCGATTCTTCCGCGGGCTGATGACGAAGACGGGCAGGGTGCCGCGGGTGGTCGTCACCGACAAGCTGCGTTCCTGCGACGCCGCTCACCGCGAGGTCATGCCCTCGGTGGAGCATCGCTCGCACAAGGGCCTGAACAACCGGGCCGAGAACAGCCACCAGCCGACGAGGCAACGCGAACGGGCGATGAAGGGCTTCCGCAGCGTGGGCGGGGCCCAAAGGTTCCTGTCCGCGTTCAGCGGTATCTCACCCCACTTCCGGCCCCGACGCCACCTGATGACCGCATCCGAACACCGAGCCGAAATGACCACCCGCTTCACCATCCGGGAGCAGATCACCGGCGTCACCGGCCGACCTACCGCGGCCTGAGCCCAGGCCGGCACCCGGCCCCACCACACCTCGACGCACCATCAGACACCCACACACCCAACAACGTGACAACGCCCTTCGTGAAGATCAACGGTGAGCTGAAGTACTTGTGGCGGGCCGTCGACGCCGACGGCAACGTGCTCGACATCCTGGTCCAGGGCCGAAGGGACAAGGCCTCAGCCCGGCGCTTCTTCCGCAATCTGCTCAGGAATACCTGCTCGGCGCCGCGGGTGATCGTCACCGACAAGCTCCGCTCCTACGGCGCGGCCCACCGCGAGGTCATGCCCTCCGTCGACGAGTGGGGACTCAGGACTGAAAAGCAGTCCACTTATCTCGAATTGGACTTGGTTTCGCTGCGATTGGTGCCGATACGGTCGCGCTATGCGTATCCACATCGTAGACGCCTTCACCGACCGGCCCTTCGCCGGCAACCCTGCGGGCGTGTGCCTGCTTGATGCCGAAGACTGGCCTGAAGTTGCCTGGATGCAGCGGATTGCTGCCGAGATGAATCACTCGGAGACCGCCTTCGCGCGACAGCTCCCCGCCGGCGACGGCGCGGACTGGGAGATCCGCTGGTTCGCTCCGCTCGTCGAGACCAATCTGTGCGGCCATGCCACATTGGCCACGGCGCATACGCTGCGGCGGGAGCGAGGGGTTGTCGGCGCGTTGCGTTTCCGCAGCCGGTTCAGCGGCATCCTCACCACGCATGCACACGAGGACGGCAGCATCACCCTGGACTTCCCAGCCGCGCCCGGCACGGAAGTCCCGGTGCCGGAAGGCTTGCCGGAGGCCCTGGGGGTGAAGCCGGAGGCCGCCTTCCGTACCGGTGCGCTCGGTGACCTGCTGACCGTCCTGCCCGACGAGGCCACCGTCCGGTCCGTGACCCCCGACCTCAACGCGATAGCCGACCTGACCCGCCGTGAGGGCCTACGCGGCGTTATCATCACGGCCCCGGCGCCCGGACCCGGCCTGGAGTACGATTTCGTCTCCCGCTTCTTCTCACCCGCCGAGGGCATCCTCGAGGATCCGGTCACAGGAAGCGCCCACACCGCCCTGGCCCCCTACTGGTCGGCGCAGATCGGCCGCAACGGGCTCACCGGCCTGCAGGCATCCGCGCGCACCGGGCTTGTCCGGACCGCCGTGCACGGTGACCGCGTCCATCTCACCGGGTACGCGGTCACCATCCTCGACGGAACCCTGCACGCGTAACTGACCGATTCCCAGGGATCTGCCAGGCTGATGGGACGAGGGAGGCCAACATCGTTGTGTTGGACTCCCTCGGCATCGCACTGGACGTGAAGTCCAACGGCCTGCTGAAGGACTCACCCGATCCGGATCCGTGGCGGCCGGCCTCCGGGATCGCCCCGCAGCCCGGCGATGCGGAGCCGGTGACCTTGGCCGCCACGCAGGCGATGACCGGTCTACACCTCCCGCCCTGCCGCGTTCAGCACAACCTCGCCATCCGCCCGCACACCCCCGCCCTCATGCCGGGGCCGCGAACCACGCCACCGCCAGCACGACCGCAGGGCCGTCGCCTCCATCCCGTAGCAGGCCGCGATGCGGTCGATCAGCGATGACGTCGTCTCCTGGGCAAGGGGAGCAACATGTAAGATCCCGCACACAAGACTGCCGCCATGGACGGGCCCGCTGATACCGGACACCTGAACCCCTTTCGCTGTACCTGATGCCTCGGAGGCGAGGAAGCTGTCCGGGTCGGTCAAGGCCCACGTGCACCGCCGCGCGGCCGAGAGGATCTCTTTCGCGTCCGGCCGAGGGCCCGCCGCGTCTTCGTACGCATCCGCCGTCACGTCACGGGTCACAGGTGCATCGTCCTGGTCTGCGTCTGGCAGAGGTAGAACAGTTCGGGGTCATCCTCATCAAGGCCGTGAAGAAGGCCGACTGGCCTCCACCCAGCTCGATGCAGCAGCTGCTGCATCGGCCGGTTGGAGACGTTGGTTGAGGTGAACAACTTCTGGGTTTCGCACGAGGCCGCCACGGCGTCCAGCAACCGACGGCCAACGCCTCTGCCGCGAGCAGATGGTGCGACCATCAGCATTGTGACGAAGCCCTGTTCGAAGAATGTGTACTCAACTACACAGTAGCCAAACAGGCCAGACGCGCCTTCCGCTGCGACCACCAAGCCCTGCTGGCACCACCTTCGGATACTCGCCACTCGCTCCCTGTCACCTTCAACCGCGACCGAGTCGATACCAATCAGCGCGTCTGCCTCCGACTCCCTGACGCGACGCACAACGAGTTCACCGAGACCCACTGCATCCATGGGGCCATACTGTCAGTTCGCTGCTGTTCGTGCCGGACACTGTGGCCTGGACCAGTGCGAGGTCCGTCGGCGGGCGGCGACGGGTCGGCGCGTGCGTCACACGATCGCTGCGTACGAGGACAACGGACCGCCGCCGCGAGGTCACGAACTTACCCGACCTGACCATGTGTCAGCCGGGCACGCACAGGTACATGCTCCTGACCAGCAGGAATAGCGAACTGCGACTGGAGCATTAAGCGCTGTACAGGACGCGTGACGGGGGTGTGCCGTGGACTCCACGGCACACCCCCGTCACTGCCCGCTGATGGCCGTTACCACCAAGCGGTGCACTTGCTGGTGCCACCCACCTGCTTGCCGCAGGCTCGGAACAGCCACTGGGGGTCGGTGTACTTGACCACTTGGGCGGCGCTGGTGTTGGGGGCCCCATCGCTCTGGACAGACCAGGGGCCGCACTGCAGCCACCCATTGCCCCCGGTTGTCGTCCAGTCCAGCCACACCTGGTCGCCCGTCACCGTCGATCCGGTGATCTTCGCCCAGCCGTAGTCCTTGCCGTTGATCGGGCCGACGTGCAGCTGGACGGTGGTACGGCCGAGAGAAACGCTGGCTTTCACGCTTCCGCTCTTGTTGGGGGGATGCTGACGAACCCGTTGGCGCCGTTGGTGCACTCGGCCACCGACGCCTGCGCAGTACCTGCCGTCCCCACCACTCCTGCCAGTCCCGCCCCGAGCAGCAGCGCCGCAGTGGCCGACGCCCTGGTACGCATCAAACGCATCTCAAACTCCTTCAATCGCCTCGAATGTGCCAAACGTGCGTGCCATCGCAACAGGATCGACCTCCGCCAGGTAGGGAAGGCCGCAACTCGGAGTAGAACGCCATGCCAGCACGACCAGCCGCCCGGACCGCGAGCAGGTGCGCCGGCCCTCGTTCCATCGAGCAGAAAGGAGCCAGCCGCTCTCCCCGTGCGGTGGTGCAGATCCGTGGCTCGGAAAGAGACTGGCAGCGCCGGGTGATGCGCGTACCGCTTCTGGTCATATCGTCATTTGGTTCCCCCCGAGGTGTTGCGAAGCCCAGGATGCTAGGGCGAAGTCGACCGGGGGGAGGTCATTGCATCTGGACGAAAAAACACTGTTCAAGTCACATGTAAGGCATGCAGGATCAGTACCAATGCGTTCGGGGGGACAGCAATGCTCAGAGTGCACTTCACTGGCGAAGATCTACTCCGCACCAGGCTCGCACCAGGACCGGACCCCCTGTGGGAGGCGGTGCTCAGTGCGAATCTCCTGGGCAGCCGCGATGGACAAGCCGCTTTCGACGGCTGGCGTACACAGGCCCGCTTCCGGCTTCGTCAGCTCCCGTCGGAACAGGTCCGTCTGATCCGCTATCTCGCTCCTCCCAAGAGCGACTTCCCCGATTTCCTTACCCCCGCTCAGGCAACTCACGGCCTGGCGGCAGGCATAGACGCTGTGCTCTCCACGCCGATTCAGCGACTGCGCGACGAGCTGACTGTCCTGCCAAGCAGGCCTCCGTGGATGCGCCCACTGTCCGATGGCGAGCCAACAGCACTCCGAATGCTCGGCCAAGCGCTCCACGCCTACTACACATGCGCTGTCGCTCCCACCTGGCAACGAATCCAGGCACTTGTCGATGCGGACCGGGCGGTGCGTGCACGGGCCGTCCTTGAGGACGGTGTCGAGGCACTGCTCAACAGTTTCCGGCCGACCATGCAGTGGACGCGGCCGGTGCTCGAGGTCGACTATCCCGCCGATCGCGACATCCATCTCAATGGGCGAGGCTTGCTGCTGATCCCGTCAGCGTTCTGCTGGCGCGTCCCGGTCACCCTCATCGACCCGGCCCTGCCGCCTGTACTGGTCTATCCTATTTCGCGAGGTCCGCAATGGTGGACGGCAGACGGCCAGGCCGATCTTCACAGGCATCAGGCCCTGGAACGCCTCCTCGGGGCGAGCCGAGCCGCCGCTCTACGCAGTATCGAGAACGGCTGCACGACAGGAGAGTTGGCCCGACGCATCGGCCTGGCCCCGCCCGCAGCCAGCCGACACGCCACTGCTCTCCGCGAAGCGGACCTGATCACCTCCCACCGATCGGCGAACAAGATGGTCCACGTCCTCACGCCCTTGGGCGCAACTCTGCTGGCCGCGAACCCTGAATAGGGTCGCTCGGCTCTGCACGTGTCGAGGAGCAGCGCTTCTCCAGCACTTCGGGAGGCGCTTGGTTGGCCGGCACCGAGCCGCTGTTCACGACGACGGACAGCACCACCCACCGCAGGGGAAGCGCCCCGGCATCTCAGGCGTCCCCGGTCCCCCGGTGCCTGGGGGTGATCAGTGGTGATCTTGTGTGACTGACAGTTCGGGACCGTGGAAGAGATGGGGCACCGGCTGGAGGAGCTACTGTTCCCATCGATTGCGGCGGACGAAGGCGTTTTGATCCTGGACGGTCCCCTGCTGCCTATCGACCGGATTGCCGCAGACACCCCGTACTACTCCGGGAAGCATAAACGCCACGGCATGAATGTCCAGGTCCTCACCGACCCGTTCGGACGCCTGTTGTGGGCCTCGCCCGCACTACCGGGCTTGACCCACGACCTGACCGCCGCACGTACTCACGGCATCATCGATGCCCTCGTCGACACGGACGTGAAGTGCTCGGCGGACAAGGCATACCAAGACGCCGGCCGCCCGGTCCGGGTTCCGTTCCGAGGCCGACGGCTCAGGCGGTGGAAGCGACGGCACAACAACACCCACGCCAGGATCCGCTGCCTCGGCGAGCAAGCCATGGCAACCCTGAAGGGCTGGCGCCTCCTGCGCAAACTCCGCTGCAGTACCAACCGGATCACCGACATCGTGAAGGCCATCGTCGCCCTCATCACGCCTCAACCTGAGGTTGGAAAAGGCTCCCTGTGGCTTGGCCGCGCCGTAGGTGCTGGTCCGCCACTCGGCGCGTCTCTGCGGGTTCAGCCCGTAGCACCACTGCGGCGCTCCGTTCGGGGCTGCGGTCGGTGGCGGGATGGCGGGCGTCTCTGTGGGTTCAGCCCGCAGCACCACTGCGGCCCTACCAGCCCCCTCGCCCTGCGCAGAACGGAGGGGTTTGGCGAGGTCGGCTGGTCCGTGTCCGGACGGGTAGTAGATGTCTGCGACACAGGTGTGCCGCCCTCTCTGGAGCCACGCTGGTACATATCGTGACAGGGCACGTGATCGATACAGCGTCGCTGACAGGTGGCATCGTGAACACACATGGGATCGACTACGAGGCTGTCTTCCAGGCGCTGCCGAGCGCAGTGGCTCTGTTCACCACAGACCTGGTGTACGTCGACGTCAATGAGGCGTTCCTGAGCAGCATGGGGCGTACCCGTGGCCAGGTGGTGGGCCGCTACCTGTCTGACGCCTTTCCCGACGACCCCAAGGACCCTGCGGTGACCGGCATGCGCAAGCTGCAGGCATCGCTGCGGTGGGTGGCTGCCACCGGGCAGCGCGATGCCATGACGCTTCACCGCTATGACGTGGAGTACCCGGACCGGCCCGGGGTGTGGGAAGAGCGGTACTGGAGTCCGGTCAACGTCCCCGTCTTCGGCCCAGACGGGCGGGTGGCGCTGCTGCTGCACCGGGAAGAGGACATCACCGAGCTCATCCGTAGCCGAGGCGGCAAAGACCGGGCGACAGTGCTGGAAGCCGAGCTGTACACCCGGGCCCGGGAGCTGCAGGAGGTCAACGAGCGGCTGCGTGAGGCGCACGCCCGCGAACGCGAGGTCGCCCTGAGCCTGCAGGAGGCGATGCTGCCCGCTCCTGCGCCTTTGAGACATCACCGCGCAGCGGTGCGCTACCGCCCCGGGGCCGGGGTGCTGAACGTGTGCGGGGACTGGTACGAACTCGTCGACCTGCCTGACGGCCGTATCGCGGTGGCCGTCGGCGACGTCGTCGGCCAGGGGCTGGCCGCCGCCGGCGTCATGGGCCAGCTGCGCAGCGCCCTCACCGCGGCTTCCCTCGTCACCGACGGCCCGGCCCAGGCCCTGGACACTCTCGGTCTGTACGCCCGATCGGTCGACGGTGCGGAGTCGGCCACCGCCGTTCTGTGCGTCGTCGACGCCACCAACCGCACCATCGCCTACAGCAACGCCGGCCATCCTCCACCGGCCCTGCTGTACCCCGACGGCACCGTGGACTTCCTCGGCCAGGCCACCGACCCCCCGCTCGGCGCCCGCCCCGAACACACCCCCCGCCGCCCCCAGGCCGAGGCCGTGTTCACCGAGGGGGCCACCCTTGTGCTGTATACCGACGGGCTGGTCGAACGCCGCCATGAGGACATCGATGTCGGCCTGACCCGGCTTGCCGCCTCTCTCACCCGTCACCAGGGCACCGACCCCGACACGCTCGCCGACACACTCCTGGCCGACCTGACCCCACCTGCCGGCGGCTCCGACGACACCGCCCTGGTCGTCCTTCGCCTGTGACGGAGACGGCCGCCACAGCGCTCACTGTCAGGTCGTCGCCGGTTCTTCGCCGCAGCCTCCGGGTCTGTCCAGAACCGCGAGCCCCGGCCCGGCGATGTGCTGTTCGTCGATCTGCATGCCCCACCAACGGCCCCGGCCCGCCTGCGGTTCGCCGACCGGACAGAGACCCTCCGTACGAGGGAGCCCGGTCACCGACCCGACCAGTACCGCTCGCACGACCCGCCCTCGGCCCGTAGACATGAAGGGCAGCCGCGCCCGCCGACAGGACCGGGCCGGCTGCACCACTGCCCGGGAGCCACGCCAATGCCCCCGCGAGGGTGTCCTTCTCCGCTGCGACGTGCACCGGGCGCTGGCTCTCGGTGCGGTCGAGGGCGAACCAGGTAGCGGCCTCGCGCAGGAACGCGCCCGGGTCCGGCCGGGCCGGTGGAACATGGACATGCAGCGCGACGACGGCTGGGACGACAACGCCTGCGTCGGACTCACCTGAACCCGCCAACGTAAGCTGGAACCCCGGCCAGGCCCCTGACGACGAGGAGCCGGTGATCGCCGACGTCGGCGAGCTACATGCGGTTCACGCCGGCGCCATCGCCGGAGCGCCGTCTACGTGTGGGCCGGTCCTTGAATTCGACCTTCACATCGATCAAGGGAACGGCGTATTCAAGGTCCGGCTCACCCTCAACCAAGAGGGTGAAGGTTGTCATGAGGTGGCCAGGGATGAGCGTCGGCGCCATGGTCAAGCGGGACTGGCTAGGTGTGGCTTGCGGTGTGTGCCTCACGGGTGAGCCGTCGTTCCAGTCTTCCCACCCAGTCTCGATCAGCTCGATGATGGGCACCCCAAGGTCAAGGGTAATCGGCGCTCCGGAGTCAAAGAGGTTCGCCGGAATGTCCTTACCGGTCTGGTTCAGCATCTGGATCTCAACGATGTAGGGGTTTGCGAGAACATTCCCGTCGTAGGCAACAACAAGCCGCCCATCGGACAGACCAGTTGACGGAGACATCAACTGAGTCATCTTGTTCACGTAGAACCCCAGCCGCCTCTTGGGTAGAGCTGCTCGTCATGTCACCATCGCAGCAACGGCGCCGATGATCACGGTAGCTGCAACGCTGGCAATAGCTACCAAAATGGCAGGATCCGCCCAGCCCTCGGCCAGGTGTATCACGTTGCCTCCCGTTGTCGATACCACCGCCGGACATGGGGCGAGAATCCTATGGCCTCGGGTGTGCTGCCCGCGCCCGTCCGGCCGTCGCTGCCCCTGCCCCGGAGCTGGCCGACATCGATGACGTCCAGGAGCTGGTTCTCGAGGATCCGACCCGTGAGCAGGTCCACGCCTGAACGGATCCGGCGGACGGGCGTGGCGGAGCGGGCGCGGCAGATCGTGGACGGGGGCGCCCAGCCGAGCGAGCACGGAGAAGCAGACGGCTACCCCCACTTCCAGCTCGTCGAGCACGGCCGCGGCACCGTACGCCGACTGCGCAACCTCATCTTCGCCACCCTGGGAAAGCCTCCCGCAGGGCGGCTTGCCCAAGCTTTCGGGGAAGTCAGGGCACGGCGTCCTCATATACCCACGGGCCGTCAGGACGGTTGACGACCCGCACGCGGCCCGCGCGCCCGGTGATGTGCGCTGTGAGGGGTGATCAGGTACCCGCGCCGACCGAGCGGCTTCAGGCGCTGCCCGCTTCCGCGGCGGCGACGCGCCCTTGGGGGGTAGCCAGGCTGGCCCGGGTCGGAACCCGGACATACGGAAGATTAGGAAGACGGCTGCGTTGTCACCGCGTGGCCTTAGGGCGAGCGTTCCCACCAACGACTCAAAGGAGATCCTTCATGGGGATATCGGACACCTCCGCCTCCGCGCAGAGTCGGGCCCGCACCTGGACGAGGCTGCACCAACACTTGGGGTGCGTCCCTGGCCCGCTCACCTACGACATGGTGCGTCAAGCTGCAGCAGACCATCTCGAAGAGTCCGACGACCTTGATTGGAAGAGGGATCTTCCTCTGCCCCCCCATGCACGGTCAGTGGAACGAGTTCGCCAAGGACGTCAGCGCGATGGCTAATACCCGTGGCGGACTGCTCATCTACGGCGTTACCAACGACCGCAAGATCGAGGGAGTCGACTGGGGGAAGGCTGATCTCCGGCAGTACGCGCAGGGGATGACCGCGGGAACAGGTGTCGATCGCCCCGCCTCAGGCGTCCAGCCCGTACACGCAGGGGATGACCGAGGCCGGGTACCGCTTGTCCGACGCCTGGTGCTGGCTGGAAGCGCACGCACTGCTGTCCCGGGTGCCCGGCCAGACAGACGGTCTTCGGCAGCTCTCCTGTGACGGCAGGCATCTGGCGCAGAACCCGCAGGGCATGGCGCGCTTCGAAGCCCGCGAGCGGCTGTCTGGCCCCCTGCACCCCACCCTGAGCGGAACGGTGCGCACCAACTTCCATCTGGGCGACTACGAGACGGCCTGCTTCGCCGCGATGAAGGCGGTCGAGGTCGCCGTCCGGGAAGCCTCTGGGCTCGACAGCTCCCTGGTTGGCGTGGGGTTGATGCGCAAGGCATTCCAACCCCACCAAGACGGCAAGAACGGGGCCCGCTGGCCGACGCCGGAGCGGAACGCGGCGAGCAGGAGGCTGCATCCGCCCTGTTCGCCGGCGCCATGGGCGCCTACAAGAATCCGTCCAGCCATCGCACTGTCAACTTCGACGATCCGTTGGAGGCGGCAGAAATCATCCAGTTCGCCGACCTGCTCCTGCGGCAGGTCGAACGGGCCAAGCTCCGCCAGACCGCACAGTCAGGGCCGTGACGCCTCAGCTGAGGCTCGTCGTGAAGGTGTCGTCTGCCATGAGAACGTCAGTGGTTCTGCCGCGAGATGCGTCAGTGGCTCAGTGGATGTTGCTACCAGTCTTGGTCGAGGTCGCCGGTTTCTTCGTCGAGCCGACCCCAGGCCGTGGGGTCGGCGCGGCGGGCGGCGCGTAGGAGCCAGTCATACGTTCGGAGATCCATTTTCCGGTCGGTCTTAGCGGCCGCCCGGCGGGCAGACCCGGTCCGGCAGCCAGACGGGTAGGCCCCGGCGTTCGTTCTCGGAGAGGTCACGGCCGAGGGTGTCGCACAGCTCCTTCTTCCAGAGCGCCGGGTCGAGGTGGAGGATGCCCACGGTGTTCTTGTCGACGGTGCGGAGCAGGGTCCTGCCGTCGCGGGAGACCGCCAGGAACTCCTGCTCCTCCGCGAACACGTAGGACTCGCCGCGGTCCTCGGGGTCCGCCGCGTCCTGGAACCGTATGGAGTTCCCGTTGGCCAGGAAATGCACCGAGCTGTCGTCCCGGAAGCCCTGCTGGTACTCCCAGGGGTTCAGGGGCCCCATCGGGCCGAGCACCCGCTGCGGGGGCTTTCCCGTACGCCCGACCGACCACAGTTCCATCATGGACCCTTTGGTCCGCACGGCGGCGAAGTTCCCGGTCCGGTCGAGAACCGAGGAGTCTGTTTCCGGCCCCAGGTCGATGCCAAGTGCCTTGTTCTCCCGGCCCGTGCGCAGTGAGAAGGCGTGGAGGAACCCTTGGCCGTCCATCGTGAGCTGCACGTGTCCCGGCTCCGGGTGGAAGGAGGCGGTGAAGCTCGGAGGGTCCGTTCGTGTGAGCCCCAGGTCGCGAACGTCGAGAGGTTTCGACAGGCGCCGGCCGTCCCGGGCGTTCCAGTGCTCGATGGTGGAGCCGGAGACGGTCAGCAGCTCGTCCCCGGGGCCGAGATGCAGCCCCACACCTTCCTTCGGCGCGTCGGGGCCGTCATGGTCGGGAGGAGGCATGCGGACGGTGATGTCGGTGACGGTCCGCAGGGAGGGGAGCTCCCAGATCCGGACCTTGTTCCAGCTGATGAGGTCGGCTGCCAGCGTTGCGGCCTGGTTCACCTCTATGCCGGGTGCGATATTGACGTACATCGACGGGTTTTCCCTCGGTGGACGCTTGACCGTCTTCTGGACGGTCGTCGACCCGTCCGCATCCATGCGTACGATGCCGAGGGTGTCGGCCTGGTCGCCCATCCGGACCAGCATCTCCCCCTCCTCGCCCCAGGCCGTGCCGCCGAGCAGCGCCGGAGGGCCATCTGCGCCGAGCGGGTCCGTGATCAGGGGCCGCCCGATCACCGAGGTCTCGTCCCGGATGATCAGGACGGGGTTCGCCGGATCGCCCACGAGGGACAGGTCGTCGTCCTCCAGCTGAGTGCCAGGTCCTTCGATCTCCCGCACCTCGGCTCCGGGGCGTGTCCCGACCAGAGCCCACGAGGTCTGCAGCTTGCTCACCGCGAAGTGCTCTCCGGTCCCGTCGATCGCGATGCTGTTGCACGAGTTGCTGAACTCGCCCGGCCGGTACCGGGTCAGTGCCCGTCCGTCCGCGACCCGGAGGGCCTCGTACGTGACACCTTTCCCCGGCCGCGCCTCCCGGCAGACGACCAGTACCGCGCCGTTGCCGGACAGGGCGAGACGGGGAGACGTCGGAAGGACGCCGTCCGCCAGTTTCCGCGACCGCCCGGTCCTGGTGTCGATCGCCACGAGAGTCGGCTTTTGCACTGCGCTCTGCCCGGTGCCGGGCTGTTGCTGAGCCACGAGTGTGTTCCCGTCCGGCCCGAACCGCACCGCGTCCACCGGGGGCGTCCGACCGGGCAACTTCCGCTCCCGGCCTGTCGCCAGCTCTCGAAGCTTCACGCGCCCGTTCGCCGACGTCACCACCTCGCTGGCGTCCGGGGAGAGGTCCGCTTGGCCGAGGCCTGAGGAGAGCGCCGCCCCCTCGTACCCGAACTCCGCGCCGACGACGCTGCCTTCCGGTCCCAGCACCGCCGCCTCGTTCTTGCCCGCGCGGTCCACGTCGTGCCAGAACAAGGTGCCGCCGGCCTTCGTCGACAGGTAGGCGATCCTGCGGCCGTCCCGGCTGACCATCGGGAAGAAGGCGCCCTCAGCGAGGGGGAGCCGGGCGCGCACGATGCGCTCGCCCGCACCCCGGACGAAGAGCACCACACCCCCCTTGGAGTTCCCCGACCCTCTGAGCCTGGTCGTCACGAGGACCACCCTGCCGTCCGTGCTCGCCGCCACCTCGCCCACCCGTGCCTCACCCGGAGTCAGGGCCCATCGGTCCTGCACGAAGTGGTCGTAGCGGCGCAGCAGCGCGTTGCGGGCCTCCTGGGTGGGGGAGAGGTCGTGGGCCGCCATGGCGACCAGGGCGGCGCCCCCCGGGTCCCGCTGCGCCAGCTCGTCCGAGAGGGTCGCCAGCGATCGCGACCGCCCCTCCGCCTCCCGCTTCGCGCTGACCCGTGACTGCTGGACGAGGAATGTGCCGAGCCCGGCGATGAGCGCGAGGACGAGCGCGGCGGCACCCCAGGCGACCCGCAGCCGGGTCCGGCGGCGACGTTGCCGTCTTGTGGCGAGGCCGATGAACGTGCGTTCCTCGGAGGAAAGTTCAGTTTCCCGCGCCTGTAACCGGCGGGTCAGTGAGGCCAGATGAATCGGGCCAGGCAGCAGATCCGGGGAGCGCCCCGACGTCTCCCAGCGGTCAAGGTCGTGGCGCAGCTCCGCACGGGCCGCCAGCAGGTCGCTGTCGGTGCGCACCTGGCCGGCGAGCGTCGGCCAGGCGCTGGTGAGGGCTTCGTGGGCGAGCTCGGCCGTCTGCGGCTCGCCCTCCTTCCCGTGCAGCACCAGCAGCCGCCGTTCGGCCAGTGCGCGGGCGATTCGCCAGCGCGCCTCACCCGCCTCTTCGCGGGTGATCATGCGGCGCAGCGGGGCCTCGCTGCCGGGCAGTACCCGGACGAGCCCGGTGAGCAGCCGGAGCGCGTCGGCCTCGTCCGCCGGGCGTACGCACTCCCGCCACGCCTGTTCCGCGTGGCGCGCCAGGGCGCCGGACACTCCGCCGATCTCTTCGTACGTCGTCAGGCGCAGCCGGCCTCTGGACTGCCGGTCCCACAGCTGGGTGAGGACGAAGCCGAGCAGGGGCAGGATGCCGGGGGCACCCCCGGCGTCCTTCCGGATGAGTTCCTCCAGCCCGGGGTCGTACGCCACGGCCGGCATCCGGTTGACCGGTTCGCCGATCACCTTCGCGAGCTGGTCCTCCGACATCGGGGTGAGCGCGACGGTGAACCCGTCCCTCAACGCCGGTCCCAGGACGGGGCGGTTGAGCGCCGCGTCCACGAAGTCGGTGCGGAGGGTGAGCAGAACGCGGACGCCCTCCGGCTGGCCCTCCCGGAAGAGCAGGCCGGCGGCCTCCGTTAGATCGGCCTCGGAACGGTCGAGGAGGGCTTCGGCCTGGTCCACGACGACGAGGACTCGGCCGCCGGCGCTCCCGAGAACGCGGTGGAGGACATCGGGGAAAGTCCACTCCCCCAGCAGGGCCGCCACGTGCTCGGCGCTCCGGACCGGGGCGGGGCCGTCCGCCCCTTTCCCCCTCTCCGCCTCGTGGAGCTCGTACAGCCTGGTGGCAAGGGCGTGGCGGAGGGACGAGATGTGCCCGGCGTTGACGACCAGGACGGCGTACCCCGCCTCCCGCATCCTCGGCACCACCCCGGCCAGCGCCAGCGAGGACTTGCCGCAGCCGGAGGGCCCGCACAGGGTGACGGTTGGCCAGCGGCCCCGCAACGCATCGAGCACGTTCTCGATGTCGTCGTCCCGCCCGAAGAAGACGTCGCGTCGGCCTCCTGGAAGGTGGCGAGGCCGCGGAACGGGGTGGGCGGGGTGACGAGGGGGACGAGTTCGGGCAGCGCGTCCAGCAGCGTACGGGTCCGCAGGGCGAACGCCTGCTGGGCCTCGCGTCCGGGCTCGGCGGCCACCATCAGGCCGACGACCGCGCCAAGTTCGTCGTTCCAGACGGGACTGCCGCTGAAGCCCCGCTTGACGTAGACGCTCTCGCCGTCGCCCCGCGAGAGCTGGACCCATCCCTCCCGGGTCGGCCCCCGGAACGTACCGCTGTGCCAGATGCCGCCGGGGTGGTCGTCGGTGAACCCCACGGCCCGGGCGTGGTGGTGCCACACGCCCTCCGGGGGATCGGCCAGGGGCAGCGGCCGGGCTCCGGGTATCGGGTCCCGCAGCCGCAGGAGGGCCATGTCACCGGTCCGGTCGGGCGCGACGGGTATCCAGCGCCGCACTTCGGCCGTACGGTCACCGCCGTCGTAGGCGCCCCCGGCGTCCCCGGCCAGCGGCAGGTCGACGGCGACCTCGGCCCCGGGCTTCACCGCCTCCTCCCGGGGCCGGTCGAGGGCGTCGGAGACCACGTGGGCGCAGGTGAGCACGAGATCGTCGGCGACCAGGAAGCCCGCACCGGCGACGGCCCCGTCCCGGCCCTTGACGCGGACGACGGCGGCGGCGAGGGCCGCCTCGGGGCCGTACGCGGGGTCGGGGCGGCCCGCCGTGCGTTCCGGGGTCGCCCGCCGGTCGTCCCCGTCCCTGCCTCGCGGTCCGTGTGTCACTGGGCCCCCACCCGTATCAACTGCGCTGCTGCCCCACAGTATCGGCGTCCGTGCCTGGCCTGTCGCGCCTGTTCCAGGTCAGGGTGACGGAGAAATTGGCTGCCGTCGCGGTGCTGGCGATGACGACATCCGCCTCGGCGGACAAGGACACCCCGAACTCCAGGGTGATCTCGTCCGGGGCCTGCGCCATCCCGGAGAACCGGCCCACGAAGCTCTCCGCAACGGGACGTACGGTGTCCAGCATCTGCCCGAGCGTCCGCTCGGCCCGTGCCACGGTGCGGCCGCCCCGCCCCACGCGGACGAGCGCCTCGTCCACCTCGCGGATCTGGACGCGGACGGTTTGGTCGCCGGCGTCGCCGGCGCCGTTGCCCAGGGGCACTTCCACCGTGTGGACGGGGCGTTCGTTCATGGCGGTACTCCAATGCTCGGGAGCTGGAGATCGTAGCGAGAGCGGCCGAGGCGGTTCCCGGGAGCTACACCGTCGCGCTGAAGGAGACGGCCGGGTTCGGCACGTCCGCGACGCAGCCGAGGAGGTGTGATCCAGGTGCGGTGACTGTCACCGACGGGGCTGTCCAGGCGGTGATGTTTGCACTGGGCACCGGCTCGTAGGGTGCTGGGAGCCATAACGCCGGCGGCGGGTGTGGTAGGCGGCCGGTGGAGCTCCGGGCTGCTGCTGGGCCGGGA
The DNA here is from genome assembly GCF_042889785.1 of Streptomyces sp. NPDC002476. Taxonomy (NCBI): domain Bacteria; kingdom Bacillati; phylum Actinomycetota; class Actinomycetes; order Kitasatosporales; family Streptomycetaceae; genus Streptomyces; species Streptomyces sp. NPDC002476. Next base: position 19,860 of record NZ_JBIARH010000057.1, read on the forward strand.
CTGGGGTGCGGGCGGCCGCCACACCGGGTGGGTGCGGAGGCCGTGGGTGGAATCGGATCGTGGTGCGAGTCAGTCAGCAGAGCGGCGGATCAGCCCGGCGTCACCGCACCCCCTGGCACTCCGAACCACTCCTTCAGCGCCTCCGCCAGCCCGGCCGTCGACGTCGGCGCCTGCGCCCCCGCGTCGGTTGCCCAGGCCGTGAAGCCGTCCGGACGGATGAGGACCGCCGCCAGTTCCGGGCGGGACGGGCAGCCGGCCGTCAGGGTGTCGACGCGGCCGGCATACCCCGCAGCGAGGGCCCGGAGCTCCGCGTGGTCGGTGAGGTCGAGCAGGAGCGCCCGGCCGCCGTGGAGGTGGTCCGCGAGGCGGCTGCCGTCGGAGAGTTCGAGGTCCGGGGTGCTGCGGCCGGTCAGCGGGTGCTCGTCCAGCAGCTCGTATCGCACCCCGCCACCGTTGAGCCGCGCGGTGAGGTACGTGGTGCCCGTTACCGTCTCCGCCAGGTCGCTGACGATCTCGCGCAGGGCCCGGGACTGCGGGTCCGGGCGCATGGCCGCGACCTGGGACCGGGTCCAGTCCAGGACCCACGCGCCGACCGGGTAGCGCTCGGCGGTGTACGTGTCCAGCAGCCCCTCCGGCGCCCGGCCGGCGATCACCGCGGCGAGCTTCCAGCCGAGGTTCATCGCGTCCCCGATACCCAGGCTCAGCCCCTGGCTGCCGAACGCGGAGTGCACGTGCGCCGCGTCGCCCGCCAGCAGCACCCGGCCCTTGCGGTACTCGGTGACCTGGCGGGCGTGGTCGGTGAAGCGGGTCGCGGTCCGCACCTCGGTGATCGTGACGTCCACGCCGGATACGCGGCGCAGCCGCGCCTGGAGGTCCTCGGTGGTGATCGGCGCGTCCCGGTCGACCGGCGGGCCGTCGCACTCCACGGTGACGACGCGGCCCGGCATCGGCCCGTAGGCGTACACCCCGGTGTCCGTGGCGGTCCAGCCGACCTTCAGATCCTCGGCGCCGGTCATCTCCACGACCGCCTGGTGACAGGTGATCTCCGGGTCCGTACCGGGAAATTCGAACCCCGCAAGCTTGCGGACCGCGCTGCGGCCGCCGTCGCAGCCCACGAGCCAGCCAGCGCGTATCGCCCCGTGGCTGGTCCGCACGGTGACGGCCCCGTCGTCCACGTCGAAGCCGGTCAGCTCCACTCCCCGGCGCACGTCGACGCCGAGCTCGTCCGCCCGCCCGCCGAGCAGCCGCTCGATGTCCTGCTGCGCCACGAAAGCGATCTCGCCGGCGGGTCCGGCGTCGCCGAGGCCCGGCTCCGTACGGTCGACCAGGTCGGCGCGCAGCATGATTCCGGCGAAGTGCCCGACAAAACCGAGCCCTTGGCCCGCAGCCTCGCCTTCGTCCCCGCCGTTCCGTTCGCGCATGAATGCCTGGAAGCGGTCCATCGCCTGCCGCTGCACCTCGGCCAGCGCGGGCAGCATGCCCCGGCGGTAGAGCGCCTCGGCGCTGGGCGTGGTGATCGCCCCACCCTTGATCGTCGGGTCCACTTCGGTGAGGCGCTCCAGGACGGCCACCCGCGCGCCTCCGAGCCGCAGCTCGCAGGCCAGCATGAGTCCGACCGGGCCGCCTCCGGCCACCACTACGTCATAGTCCATGGCGCCGACTATGACCGAGGGCCGAAAAGGCCAAAAAGGCGCCGCGGTGTCAAGGGACCGGCCTCGCGAGGAGAAAGGGGCCGGCACCGTTAGCGCTGAGAAGGCGCTGTCACGTTGTGGAGTGTGTGCGTGCCTGACGGTGTGTCGGGTGTGGTGGGGCCGGGTTCCGGCTCTGTGCTCAGGCCGCGGCAGGCAGGCCGGCGACGCCGGTGATCTGGTCCCGGATGGCGAAGCGGGTGGTCATTTTGGTGCGGTAGTGGGCGGCGGTCATCAGGTGGCGGCGGGGTCTGAAGTGGGGTGAGATACCGCTGAACGCGGCAGGAACTGCTGGGCTCCGCCGACGCTGCGGAAGCCTTTCATGGCGCGTTCGCGCTGCCGGGTGGGCTGATGGCTGTTCTCGGCCCGATTGTTCAGGCCCTTGTGGGAACGGTGCTCGACGGAGGGCATGACCTCGCGGTGGGCCGCGCCGTAGGAGCGGAGCTTGTCGGTGACGATCACCCACGGCACCGAGCAGGTATTCCTGAGCAGTTCGCGGAAGAAGCGCCGGGCTGAGGCCTTGTCCCTTCGGCCCTGGACCAGGATGTCGAGCACGTTGCCGTCGGCGTCGACGGCCCGCCACACGTACTTCAGCTCACCGTTGATCTTCACGAAGACCTCGTCCAGGTGCCATTTGGCCCCGGGACGGGGCCGCCTCCGGCGCAGGGAGTTGGCATAGGCCTGCCCGAACTTCGCGCACCAGCGGCGGACCGTCTCGTGAGAGACGAGCACACCGCGCTCGAGCATCAGCTCCTCGACCTCCCGGAAGCTGAGCGGGAAGCGGAAGTACAGCCACACACAGTGGGAGATGATCTCTACCGGGTACCGGTGCCCCTTGTACGACGGCGGCGCGGACGACACGAGCGAATCCTCCCCGGCACGATCAACCACAAGATCATCCCACGCCGGTCAGCCAACGTGACAACGCCCGTTCGAGATCTTGTCCCAGTCCTGCCGGGCCGCGTAACGGAATGACGCCCGCAGCAGGTGAACGACACAGGTCTGTGTGATTGCCTGGGGCCACACCGCCCCGATCGCGTCCGGCAGGCCCTTCAGCCCGTCGCAGACGACCATGCAGACGTCGTCCACGCCCCTGTTCTTGATCTCGGTCAGCACCTGGAGCCAGTACTTGGCACCCTCGCTGCCGTCGCCGGCCCACAGGCCCAGGATCTCCCGGGTGCCCTCGACCGTGACCGCGAGGACGACGTAGATCGGCCTGTTCGCGACTTGACCGTCCCTCAGCTTCACGTGCACACAGTCGATGAAGGGGACCGGGTAGACCGAGTCGAGCGGGCGGTTCTGCCATTCGTGCATTCCGTCGATCACCTTGTCGGTGATCGTGGAGATCGTCGTCTTGGACACCTCGGCGCCGTAGACCTCTTTGAGGTGGGCCGAGATCTCCCCGTGCGTGAGGCCGCGAGCAGACAGCGAGAGCACCATCTCGTCGACGCCGTTCAGCCGACGCTGCCGTTTCTTGACGATCTGCGGTTCGAACGAGCCTGCCCGATCCCGCGGCACCTCGATCTCGACCGGCCCGACATCGTTGATCACGGTCTTGGCTCGGGTGCCGTTGCGGACGTTGCCGCTCTCGGCCCGCTCGTGCTTCTCGTGCCCGAGATGGTCAGTGATCTCGCCTTCGAGGGCGGACTCGAGGATCCTCTTCGTCAGCTGCTGCAGCAGCCCTCCCTCGCCGGTCAGCTGGATGCCGTCGGCCTTCGCCCGGTCCACCAGCTGACTGATCAACTGGTCGTCCAACGCATCCGGCGCCCCGGCAGGAGCTACTTCCTCCACGGCATCAGCCGAGACGATCACGTCTGTCATCAGGTGTCACTTCCTGTTCGAAGATCCACCGTTGACCGTACAGACCCCGCAAACCCTCGGAGACCACTTCGAAACCACGTCGGTGGATCGAGGCTTAGCGGGATGTGCGCAAGGACGTGTCCAGGATGGTCATGAGTTGTGCAGCACGGCTCTTGCCGGTTGGTGCGAGGGGGTACCGGTTGAGGACATCGATCAGGACCGGTGTGGCGCGTTGGCGAGCCTGCTCGATCAGCTTGAGCCCGACGGCGAAATCACCGCCTGCGTTCAGTTCCCCCACGAGCGCCGCACTTGCAGCGGCTCGCAGGATATGACCTACCTGGGTGGCTTTCGCAATCGGATGAAGGTAAGCCGCAGAGGCAGCATCGCCGGCGGCGCGCGCGGCGAGCCGTTCGGCTTCGGTGGCTGCTTCCTTCGCCGCGCGGTGAGCATCCAAGGAGGTGATGCGCTGGAGCTTGGTCCTTCTCGCGCCGTTCACGAACTCCCATGCGGCGTCGATGGCTGCACGAGGTCGAAGATCGCTGGGGTTGGCGGCCTGGAACACGGGGAGAACTTCCTCAGCGCTCTCCACAACGTAGCGTGCGACAACGCGCAGCTCATCCATGGTCAGCTCGAAGTCCCCAAATACGGTCGTCACGGATCCGATTCTTCCACCAGTCAACCACCTGAAGCCTCAGTATTCCGGACGATCGGACCGTTCGACGAGGGACGTCACATAGGTAGCCAGCGGTTCAGCTGCGCCATCAGCTCCCGGTTCGCGGCGCGTGCGGCGGCGAGGTCCTCGTCCCGTTCTGCGAGTTCGGCGCGGAGATCGAGGATCTGCTGTTCCAACTCGGTGGCCCGGCGGGTGAGCGCCTGTACCTCCCCTGCGCCCGCAGGGGAGGTACAGGCCTTCTTGCGTTTCTCGGCTCTGCGGCGAGTCGTGAGCACCGGCCGGACAGCGACCTGACCCGTGCGATGGCCGACCTTCTTACTGACTGTGGTGGTGAGATCGCCTACATCGCCGCCCATTACCCTGTGTGTAGAGGACTGTTGGTACACCCCGAGTTCATGCACCGTTCCGACACCGTGATCGGACAGCAGCATGGTGTCCGTGACCAGAACAACCCGCCTGGTGACATGAGTGAAGCTTCCCAGCTCTGAAGACAGCCCGACGTAGTACGGGGACGTCGAAGCGACCTTCGTGCTCAGGAGACGCTCGTAGCCGCCATAAAGCTCGCGCGCGTACTTGAGGGCGACGTCCTGGGCTGAATCCCTCTCCGGCTCAGTGAGCGAGTCGTAGAACTCATTCATCCGGACCGCCACACCACGGTTCTGCCAAGCCCGGTGGGCCTGCCATGCTCGCCATACACGTCGGAACATCCACACAGCATGACGGGCAGCCGAAATGCCTGTCCAGCAGGTGCCCCGGCGACATCGTCCGCCTGTCAAACCCAAAGACTGATCACCGCCGTTTGCGGCTGGTGACGATCCTGCTGGCTTATTCCGTACCCAGCAGGATCGTCACCAGCTGCAAACAACGGCGATCTTTCCCTTGGCCTGCTGGCTTTCCTGCGTGTCCGTCTGCGGAGGACGCTGACCCGGTGTCGTCGCGCACTCGCTGCGGCCCGGACAGTGTGGCGCGATCCTCAGCCGGATGACCGTGCAGGTGACTGACCTGCCCAGGTTGGGGTGCCGGTAAGAACCACGACAGTGCCCTCACGACTGCCCCACCGGCCGTTGTTCCCGCGTCGTAACCGCTGTTAGGTGTAGGGCACCGGCTCCCCACTCAAGGAGGCCCATGCGCGCGCACCGTCGGCGTGACGACGCCGAGCACCAGTCCTCGGCGCGACACCGCGCGCCGCGGCAGTCCGGCGAACTCGCGCAGGACCTGCCTCCCGCCGTCGGACTCGCCGCGCTGCAAGGCAGCCTCGGCAACGCCGCCGTCCTGCGCATCCTGCGCTCGGCCCGCGGCGCCTCACCAGAGGAAGGGCGACAGCTCTCCGCCGTGGGCGGACCGGATCGGGCGGAGCAGCCGTCGGCCGGCCTGCCGCTCGCCGTCCACGACGTCCTGCGGGGCGCCGGACGACCGCTCGACGAGGCGACCCGCACCGACATGGAGACCCGCCTGGGCGCCGACTTCTCCGACGTCCGTATCCATGACGACAGCGCCGCGGCGGCGTCCGCGGCCGATATCGGTGCCCGCGCGTACAACTCCGGCAACCACGTCGTCACCGGAGCGGACGGTGGCGACCGGCACACGCTTGCCCACGAGCTCACCCATGTCATCCAGCAGCGCGTCAGCCCCGTCGCGGGCCACGACAACGGCGGCCTGCGGATCTCCGATGCTTCCGGCCGTCACGAACGGGAGGCGGAGACGAACGCGAGGCAGGCGATGGCCGCCCCCTCACGGCCAGCCCCGACCCCGCCGCCGGCCCTCGGCGCCGGCCGGGCCCAGGGGGCGCACGGGCATGGTACGTCCGGAGCGCACCACCGCGGCCAGGACGCCGAGTCCGTCGACGTGCAGCGCGCACACACCACCCCTGCCCAGGTGGGCGTCGAGGATCCTCAGGACGTGGTCGACCTGATCAAGCTGCAGGGCGGGTTGCTGCGCCGCTGGATCGACGACTACGACGCGGTCCTGACCGAACTCAGGGACGCCTGGACACCCGATCTGGGCCTGGTCCCGGGCGCCGACATCCTGGCGCAGGCCCAGGCGATGCTCCATCGCTTCCACCTCGCACGCGGCGAGACGGGAGAACGCAGCCGTTACACCGCGGTCGTGAACTATCTCCTCACGGAGAACGCGCCGGCTCCGCCCGGCATCGGCAGCTTCGGCACCATGACGATGCACGGCAAGAAGGCGATCATCGGCCGGCCCAACTTCGCCGCCTCGACCAGGGCGGACCTCACGACCCAGCCGATGCAGCATCGTCGGCACGTCATCGCGTGGCACAACATCAGGGACCTCCTCAACCGCGCCTACGCCACCCACGGCAGAACCCTGATCTCCTACCTCGAAACGAAGCTCACCGACGTCCACGCGGGGATGAGCGCAGAGTCGGACGCCTCCGTCGTGAACATGCCGCCCGCGGAGTTCGGTACCGGCGATCGAGCCGAGGCCGAGGTCCTCATGCGTGCGGCGTACGTGATGAACAGCTCGGTGAAGAACCTCTGGGTGGGCTCCGGTCAAGAGAACTCCGAGATCAACATCCTGAGCCGCTTCCTCCAGGAGAGCATCCCCCAGACCCCCGACGCCGTGGAGACGTGGATGGTGTCCCTGCGGAACGCCCGGTTCTCGTCGCCCCGGACCACGACCGCCGTCACCGTTCTCATCGCCAGGCTGGAGCAGACTCTCGCCACCCTCCGGAACGTTACTCCCGATCAGTACGACACGGTCATGGCCAACCTGACGACGTACGTATGGAACAACGTGATCCGCTCCCTGGAGACCGACGTCCCCCTCGACCAGGCTCACCCCTCGGCGAACGGCCAGGGCGCCCAGGTCGGCACGGACGTGTACGACGTCCTGTTCCTGCCGAGTAACGGCACGGTATCCCTTTCGGTGGTGCACGCGGCCGTCGACTTCCTGTGGACCGGGAGGGCCTGAGTCCGGCCGGTCCACTTCGGTACGAGCGCCGCCGTTTGCGGCTGGTGACGATCCTGCTGGCTTTACTCGGTCACGCGGCGAGGGAGAGGTCGAGGCGGGCAAGGTGGCTGGCGCGGGTACGGTCGAGCGGGTGGCCGTTCCACCAGGCATCGAGGCGGATGAGGTTGAGCGCAGCGGCGGAGAAGACGTGCTCCAGGTGGGTCTTCTGGAGGCCGAGGTGGCGGGCACGTCTCATCCCGGTGACCGCGACGGCCTGGTGGATGGTTCCCTCGATGCCCGCGCGGGTTCCGTAGTTGGCTCGCCACTGCTCGTCGGACTGCTGGAGGCGGGCATGGTCGAGGACTTCTTGCAGCTCGCGGGGTTGCAGGGAGAGGGTCCTGCCGCCGGTCTTCGAACGGGTGCACTGGTCTCGCACCGGGCAGGGGCGGCATGTTTCCTTGTCGAATTTGATGACGATGGCCTTGGTCCCGCGCTGGGTCGCGGGGCTCCACCAGGTGCTGGTGTCCCCGCGTGGGCAGGTGGCCTGCCGCTTCTCCCAGTCGATGGTGAACGCGGTGCGGTCGAACCCCGCGTCGGCACGTGCCTGGGGCGAGCTGTTCAGCAGGACCGGAGTGACCAGGGCGACCCCGAAGCTCTTCTTCATCCCCACGATCAACTCGGCCGAGGCATAACCGGAATCGAGGAAGTGCTCGGCGGGCAGAAGACCACGGCCGGCGAGCATGTGATGGACCGGTTCAGTCATTTCCGCGTCGGTCACTGTGGCGTCGGTGGTCGCAATACTGGTGATCAAGCGCGGCGGCGATCCGTCGGCTCCAGGGATCGTCGCCTGGCCGACGGGCGCGTCGTGGTCATCAGTTTCGTCGCAGGACTTACTGATGTGGACCTTGTAGCCGGTCCACCAGGAGCCCTGCTTGAGGCCGTAGCGCGCGTCCGTGTCGTACGGAGAGGCCAGCCTCAGTCTGCCGGGCGGGAGGTCTTTGCTCTCCCGCCGCTTCACCTCCGCCCCGGCCTCGGTCACGGCACGGTGATAGTTCTGCACTGAGGTTCCCCCGAGATACGGGGAAAGGTGACAGCAGGTCAGATGGTTCTCATGAGAGGAGCCCAGACGATGCCTGCCCCGAGGAAATATTCCTTTCCGGGGTGAAGGTGCAGGTCAGTGGGTTGTCGGCTGGTGACGCGGGCGGATTCGCCTAGAGACGCGATTTTCGTATCGACGTATGCTGACCTGGGGTTACCCGGTAGGGTCTGGAGTCGTGTATGTGAAGACGACGAAGCGGGAGAACAAGTCCGGCACGGTCCGGTACCTGCATCTGGCCCACAACGAGTGGGATCCGGTGAAGGGCCGGGCGGTCCCGAAGGTCCTGTTCACGTTCGGTCGTGAGGACGAACTCGACCGGGATGCGGTGAAGCGCCTGGTCGCGTCTCTATCGAGGCTGCTGGAGCCGGGTGAGGCACTGGCGTCGACCGCGGCGGGTGACCTGGAGTTCGTCTCGTCGGTCCCGTTCGGCAGCACTTATGTCCTCGATCATCTGTGGAGGCGTCTGCGGATCGACCAGATCGTCGGGCGGGTCGGGCAGCCCAAACGGGGCCGGCGCCGGGACATGTCGGTGACCGAGCGGGTGCTGTTCTCCCTGGTCGCGAACCGGGCCCTAGGGCCTGTCCTGAGTCGTGATCAAGGCGTGAGATGCCTCTTCCGTTGATCGTTCATGGCGGGTAGGAATCTGACATGGCGCGTACTGAACTCACGGACGATGAGTGGGAGTTGATCGGCCCGTTCCTGCCGATAGGCAGGTCCGGACCGTATCCGGAGCATCTGCGGGAGCAGTTTGAGGGCGTGATCTGGAAGTTCCGCTCGGGCAGCCAGTGGCGGGAGATGCCGTCGGAGTTCGGGGTCTGGCAGACCGTCTACAACCGCTTCCTCCAGTGGCGCGACGCCGGTGTCTTCGAGGCTCTGATGGACGGGATGATCGCGGAGGCGGCCCGGCGCGGGCAGACGGACTTGTCCTTGGTCAGCGTGGACTCCGCGGTCGCCCGCGCCCATCAGGACGCTGCGGGCATGCGGGTCGGCGAGGAGGTCCTGAGGTCTCTGGAAGAGGCCGCCGAGGCGTCAAAGGGGGCCGCGGGAAGGAACGAAAGCCGCAGTTCGCGGGCGAACAGGGCGAGCCCGCCCCGGACCGGGAGGAACGACGGCGCGTCCGGCAGCGGCACCGGGCCCGGCTGAAGGCCGCCCTGCTCGGGCGCTCGCGCGGCGGCCTGACCAGTAAGGTTCATCTCGCCTCCGACCCCCACTGTCGCCCGCTCGCCTTCGTCTTGACCGAGGGGCAGGCCGCCGACAGCCCCCGGTTCGTCCCGGTCCTGGACAAGATCAAGATCCGTGGCCCGGTCGGCCGCCCGCGCACCCGTCCCGACGCGGTCGCCGGTGACAAGGCATACTCCTCCCGCGCTAACCGCGCCCATCTGCGCAAACGGAACATCAAGGCGGTCATCCCGGAGAAGGCCGACCAGGCCGCGAACCGGAAGAAGAAGGGAAGCCGAGGCGGACGGCCCCTCTCCCACGACGCCGAGCTCTACAAAGACCGCAACAGCGTTGAACGCTGCATCAACAAGATCAAGGCGTGGCGCGGCCTCGCGACCCGCTACGACAAGACACCCGAGAGCTACCTCGCCGGCCTCCACCTGCGCGGGGCGGTGATCTGGATACGCAGCCTCCGCCCCACACCTTGATCACGACTCAGGACAGGGCCTAGGGCCTGTGCGGAGTCGTGATCAACGTGGCGGTAGAACATACGTATGGCGAGACGCGAACTGAGCGATGACGACTGGGCGTTGGTGGAACCTTTGCTGCCGATTGGCGAGTACGGGCCGTATCCGCATCGGTTGCGGGACCAGTTCGAGGGTGTGGTCTGGAGGTTCCGTACGGGGAGCCAGTGGCGGGAGATACCGGAGAAGTTCGGGGCCTGGTCGACGATTTACGACCGATTCCGTCAGTGGCGCGATGCCGGGGTGTTCCAGGCCCTGATGGAGGCGCTGATCGCCGAGGCCGCGCGGCGCGGGAAGGTGGACCTGTCGCTGGTCAGCGTGGACTCCACGACCGCCCGTGCGCATCACGACGCGGCGGGCGCACGGGTGAGTGAGGACGTGCTGGCCGCCCTGGAGGAAGCCATTGAGCAGCCAAAGGGGGCGCGGGAAGGGACAAAAGGATCAAGAGGGTGCGGAAGAAGCTGAGGCGGCCGACACTGCCCGTGCCGAGCGGCGCCGGGTTCGCCGTCGGCGCCGCGCGCGGCTGAAGGCCGCCGCCCTGGGGCGTTCGCGGGGCGGGCTGACCAGCAAGGTGCACTTGGCGGCCGAACGGCGCTGCCGTCCGCTGGCCTTCGTGCTCACCCCCGGGCAAGCCGCCGACAGCCCGCAGTTCATCCCCGTCCTGCGGGGCATCAAGGTCCGTGGCCCGGTGGGCCGACCGCGCACCCGGCCCGACGCCGTCGCCGGCGACAAGGCGTACTCCTCCCGCCGCAACCGCGCCTACCTGCGCAGCCGTGGGATCAAGGGGGTCATCCCGGAGAAGGCTGACCAGGCGGCCAACCGCAAGAAGAGGGGCCGTCGCGGCGGTCGGCCTGTAGCCCACGACGCCGAGCTCTACCGGGAGCGCAACATGGTGGAACGTCTGATCAACAAGTTGAAGGCGTGGCGCGGGATCGCCACCCGGTACGACAAGACCCCCGAGAGCTATCTCGCGGCACTCCACCTTCGCGGCGCGGTCATCTGGCTCCGCAGCCTCCGTTCCTCCGATTGATCACGGCCTTGCGCAGGCCCTACTCTCCGTCAGCGAGGGCCTGCCAGTCGCGACTGCGCGGCAAGTCCTTCACCAACTGCAAGAACTCCTCGTGCAACTGACCGTTGGTGACCAGCACCGACATGTCACCCTGCAGCACGGACGCCCCGCCCAGGTCGGTCACCCGGCCGCCTGCCTCCGTGACGATGACCGGTATCGGAGCCACGTCCTCGTAACCCATCGGCGGACCGGCAATCACCCCGGCATCGGCCCACCCCGTCACCAGGGCCGCGATCACGCCCGTCGAAGGCATGAGGAAGACCCGACGGTGGAGAGCGGAAAGGAGTTCCTCCGACCAGCCCGCTGGGTTGTGCATCAGCGTCCTGGCCCCGCCCAGGGCGGTCCGCTCCGAGACGTGAGCACGGCGGCCCGACCGTAGGTCCGGGTCCGGACCCGGCAGCACCCAGCAGCCCAGACCGCGGCCCGCCACCACCATCTGCTGCCGCAGCGGCATGTTGATCACGCCGACGGCCGGACCGTACTCGTCCTCGTAGGCGAGATCGTTCGTGAACAGGGGCACCCGGTGGGTGAAGTAGGTGGTGCCGTTGATGGGGTCGATGATCCATCGCCGTCCCGATGACCCGCTGGTCACGCCTCCCTCCTCGCCGAAGATTCCATCGTCCGGCGTCCTGCGACTCAGCTCGGCCCGGATGAGCTCCTCGACGGCCACGTCGATCTCGGTGACCTCGCTGCCGTCCTCCTTGCGACGGCTGTGCCAGCCACCACCAAAGAAACCTTCCGCGGACATCTGCCCAGCACGACCGGCCAGGCACACAGCGAAGTCCAGAAGCTCCCGGTCAACGGGAGGCGCATCGAACGCATAGTCCATCCGGCGACCCTTTCACGACCTCCATGACCGCGTGGAGCCAGATCAACTTCTTACGCCACAGAGCCAACATTGATCACGACTCCGGACAGGTCCTAGTGCCGCATCAGGCAACGTTTGCCCTGTTGACGACCTCGCGTAGGCGTTCGTCGGCGGCGTGCTTGTTCCGCCAGATGATGTAACGGCGGAT
>NZ_JBIARH010000058.1:0-29446 GCF_042889785.1 Streptomyces sp. NPDC002476
GTACCGCTTCGTGTATTTGCTTCCCACCTGGTGCTACTTCCTCTGGAACCTCAGGTCCCAGTCTCCAGGTGTCCACGATCAAGGGGAAGCTTCATCGGGGTGTTGCACCCATTGGTCGCACAGCGGGTGCAGGCCGTCGAAGACGGCAGCGAGGGTGCCGAGCAGGGCGAGGGACTCGATGGTGTTGAGGCGATTGGTCATGCGGGGTGTCCTCATCTCACGTTCGGGGTGCAGGGGTGTGCGGGGCGACCGGCCTCTTGCGGATGCTGCGGTCGCCCCGTGGTGCACTTTCGCTCCCGGCCGGCTCCTGGCCGGGGGCAGCGGTGTTCAGAGGGCGGCTCGTCCCAGGCCGGCACGGGCAGGAGCCGCAGGCGGAGTTCGCGCCGTTCGGTCCACCAGCCGCCCTCGCCCTGGCAGCGCGGGCAGTTGGGCCGGGGGCGGGCGGTGATCTCGATGCGGTGCCGGTCGGCGTACAGCCGCCAGTCCGGTCAGGCGGTGCGTTGGAGAGGGAGGGCTGCGGCCCGGCACTGCTCGGCGTGTTCCTGCGCCCAGCGCTTGAGAATGGTTCCGGGCTCGTAGTCGCCGGTCAGGAAGCGCGCGCGTGCCTCGGGGGTGTCGGTGGTCCGGTCGGTCTTGGTCTGGGTGTAGCCGCACCCGGTGCACAGCAGGACGAGATTGAGCTCGGTCTGCGGGTAGCCGCGGCCGAGGTCCTTGACATGCAGGGTCAGGTCGACGTCCGCGAGGACGAGGTTCTTGTAGCGGAAGACGACGGTGCCGTCCTGAGCGGCACCCGGGGAGGCCGCGAGTTTGGCCTTCAGTTGCTCGATCTCGTCCCGGAGCTCGCGGACCTTTTCGCCGGCCATGCGCTCGACCTTGTAGATCCGCTGCCCGGCCTGCTCGACCAGGCGGTCGTTGAGGCGTGCGGACTGGTCGGCCGCGGCGAGGCGTTCCTCGTAGGAGCGGGTGGTCTCGGCCAGTTGCTGGTCGTGCTGTTCGCGGGCCCGCTCCAGGTCACGGACCAGGCTCTCGCGGCGGCGTTGCTCTGTCTCCAGGTTCTTTTCCAGGCTGTCGCACTTGGTCCGGACGAGGGGGAGGGCGGAGGCGTGGGCGTCGAGGTCGGCGAGGCGGGACGTGCTGATGATCCGGAACATGTGGGGTCCTTTCAGGCGGGACGAAGGTGTGTGGTTGGGGGAGCGGTGTAGGTGGTGGGTCATCGACGGCCCTGTTTCCAGCAGTCGGGGCAGATGTCGCGGCCGGGACGCGGGCGGTGCCAACCGCGCGTCGAGAGCAGCCGCCGCAGCTCTGTGTGGTGAGCGACTCGGACGGGCCAGCTGTGCTCGGTGTCGCACTGGCCGTCGGACGCGGCAGGGTCGTTGGCGTCGCAGCGGATCACCAGGTACGCGTCGGCTGTCACCGTCGGCCTTCTTCCCGGCGCCCGGCGTGGCGCCGCCAGCCGTTCCTCGGCCTCGTCCTGCCACTTCTGCGGGTCATGCCCGGCCTCGTCGGCTGGCGGCGCCACGCCGGGCGCGAGGGGGGAGGCGGCTGCCCCGGGGGCAGGGTGACCGTGGTGTTCAGCGTGGTCACGGGTGGGCTTCTCCTTCTGAAGTCTTATGCCTTTGGGATCGTGAAGATCTGTGTAGGTGTCGGGAGGCGGGCGTGGAGCCGGATGACCGTGTCGAGTTCGGCGTATCAGCGCCCCAAGCGGTCGACTTCGCCTGCCTTTTCTCCGTCGGGAGGTGGCGGCCGTGGAGCGCCTGGCGATGGTGGTCGCGCTCGGCGGCGAGGGCGACGGGGGAGAGGCAAAGGGGGCTGGTGGTCCGGCAGACCGGGCAGCCGTAGAGGTAGCGGCGAACCGGGATTCCTTCCGCTGGCCAGGCCCTGCACGCTCCCCCTCAAAAACGGGGCTGGGAGGGCCGTTCAGAGCCTGGATCGGGGGGTGTTGCAGATTTGGTTGTCTGACTTGTCTTCGCAGGTCAGAGGTTGTCCTGGGTGTTGTCTTCTGGTTGTCCGGTGGTTGTCCGCAGGCAACGTCGGGACAACCACCGGACAACCACTGGACAAGGTCGGGACAACCACTTTGGCCGGGTCAGCCGAATGCGGCGAGGGCCTCTTCGACGTCCTCCAGGCGGTAGACGGTGGGCTTGCCTCTCACGTCTGACAGCCGGATGGATTCCAGCTCGATGCCGACGTCGGCGAGTTCCTTGCTCACATTCCGGGCGACGAGTCCGAGACGGATGCGGTCCTCCTTCTCGTCCCACTGCCCCCACCGCTCGGGGTCGTGACTGCGGAGATGGTCGTGGATCTGACCGATGGTCAAGTACTCAGGTTCGCTCTCGCGAACAAATGCCTCACGCAGAGTCCGGAGGATTCCGGGCGCCTCGGCAGGTGTCCGGGTGCCCGTTCCGGCTGCCGCGTTGCAGGTGTCGAGCAGTTGGTTCCAGGCGTCGAGGAGGCCGGCTTCGGTGAGGGTGTGGGTGAGGTCGGGCAGTCCGGCGGCGGCGCGTTCGGCGCCGAGCCGGGCGGCCTGTTCGGCGGCGATTTCACGGACTTGGTAGCGCACCGGGCGGTTGGGCATGCCGGGCAGTCCGACGCCGTAGATCTGGCCGGCGTCGTTCTTCGCGGTGTGGGTTGCCGGGCGCAGGAGGTCGGCTCGGTAGCCCTCGGTGACGGATCCGCCGCCGAGGAGTTCGGTGACGTCGACCCTGCGGCAGGAGCCGAGGAGTTTGGCGGCGAGTTTGGGGCCGATGGCTTCTCCGAGGTAGTCCTTCGTGCCGTACTGGCTGCCGCCGTAGACCCAGATCGCTTCCTTGCGGCCCAGGAGGAGCAGCTTGATCAGGAGGGCTTTGGCGGTGGGGGAGAGCTGGGGCCATTCGTCGACGAACACGCAGATGGCGGGGTGTTCGGGGCTGACTTTCCATTTGTTGCCCCAGCCGTTGGCGGCGCGCTGCCGGGCGCGGGCGGAGCACCAGGTCAGGAGGAATTCGAGGACGGCGATGATGAGGTCGTCGTCCATGCACGCGTTCAGGGTGATGGCGGGTCCGAGGTCGCCGACGCCGGTGCCGACGGGGTCGAGGTTGAGGACGACGGCGTCGCGGGTGGAGGTGACGGCCTCGGCGAGGGCGAGCATGACGCCGGACTTGCCGCCGCCGGAGTCGGCGACCATGAGCAGCATCAGCCCTGCCAGGCAGAACGTCAGCGGGTCGGCGTCCATGGCGACGCCGAAGTCGAAGGTGTCGACGATCGAGGCGGACAGCGGTGCGCGGTAGGGGGCCGGGCCGACGAGCTCGGGTGTGAACGGGTCGGTGAGGACCATCCGGACGGTGCAGGTGTCGCCGTGATCCGGGTCCGCCTCGACCAGGAGGCCGTTGCGGCGCAGTTTCAGCAGGGTGATCAGGTTGCGGTAGGTCTGGGTCTCGTTGAGGTCGTCGGGGCTGCCGGTCTTGAAGGAGACGCGGGCCGACCATCCCCAGGGCTCCTGCTTCCCGTCGGTGACCGTCTCGACGTCTCCGCCTTCGTGGAGGATTGCCCGGCGCAGTGCTTCTTCGGCCTGGCCCACGGTCGTGACGTCGCGGACCGGGAACGGCTTCAAATCGGCCGCGGCCGCGCTGTCCTGTCCGGCCGGCGGCGTCTGGTCCATTCCGGTCGTACCAGAGCCGGAGCCGGTGTCGAGTTCGTAGGCGAGCGGGGGGACTTCGGGGAGCTCGCGGCGCCAGCCGAAGCGGCCCTTGGCCCACGCGATGGTGGTGGCGCCGGTCGCGGTGAGGGCGGGGAGCATGCCGCCGATGCGGAGCTCGGCCCAGCCGATGGCCAGGCCGAGGGCCGCAGTGGCCGCCCAGCGGCGCCGGGCGGTCCGGCCGCGGTGCCGCTTCAACTCGCTCTCCCCAGGCTCCTGGTGGCCGGTGTAGGGGCGCTGCTGGGCCTCACGGGCCTGCTTCCGCCACCCCGCCGCTTCCTTCCGCAGTCGGGCGGCTTCCTTCCGCAGACCGTCGGCCCGTTTGGCGGTGCCCTCGGGGTCTGCGGGCGCGGTGGTAAGCATTTGCTCGGCCTGCCGGTCGAGCCCGGTCGCCCGCTTGTCCAGGGCTGCGGCCTTCTCCTCCAGGCGCTGCACCTCGCTGTCCTTGCGGGACACCCAGGTGCTGTAGCGGTGGTTGAGGAAGGCGGCGCGCAGGTGCGCGGGCGTTTCCGCGGAGGCGTTGAGCCAAGCGGCGCGCTCGGCGGCAAGGACTCCCGCGCCGGTGCGGATGGCGGCGGCTTCGCGGCGGGCCAGGGTGAGCAGGCCGGTGGCCAGGCGAGAGCCGGTCCCCGGCCGGGTGCCGCCCTGGGAATCACTCTTGCCAGGCCCGTTGCCGGGCCGGTCGGTGGTGTGGCCGTCCCGAGTGGGTCCGGGCTGGTCACCGGTGAGGAACTCGCCCTCTTCTTCGAGGTCGATGATGATGCGGTCGGGCAGGTGCGTGGACAAGGGTGCGCCTCCGTGCGCTGGGCGGGGTTCGGGCGGTGACGGCCGCCCGCGCGCCACGACCACCCACGGATCGTGGTGTGGCGTGGGGCGTGAGCGACCGATGGCGTCCGAGCAAAAAAGGGGGGAATGAGGCCCTGGTCAGGCGATGGAGCCGACCAGGGACGAACCCCATCCGTTGACGGTCGGGATGACGAGCGCGGCAAACCAGCCGCCCAAGGTGGCGCTCAGGCCGAGGAGAATTCCGGAGACGATGCCCTGGCGCATGCCCGGCTTGGCTTCGGCGGGGATGGCCTTCCAGGCGCCGAGAATGGCCACGGTGATCAGCAGCAGGACCAAGTTGCCCATGCCGGTCAGCGCGACAGCGTTACTGCGGGCGGCGAGGGTGGTCTCGCCCCCAGTTGCCCCCCACATCGCGAACGATCCGACGCCGTTGCCGAGCCAGGTGATGGCACCGGTCGCGAAACCGATCAGACCGCTGGTGGTGGCGGTGGCCAGGCCGCCGTAGCTGAGGCCTGCGGCGAGCGGGATCAGCTCCTTCGCCCCCTTGAGGGCGCCGGCGGGGTGCTTGATGTGGGCGATGGCGAATCTAGCGACATGCCAGGTCGGGATCGCCATGCCGACGAACAGACCACCAATGGTCAAAGAAGCGGCGGGCACATTCATGAAGTGGCTCTCCGATCAGGGAATTGAAAGGCGGTTACTGGAAGGGCACGCGGGCGACGATCTGGTCGCCGAGGTGGTTGACAGCCGGGATGAGCGTGCGGGCGGCCAGGCCGGACACCGCACCGATCAGCCCGGCCGCCGAACCGACCAGGGCACCGGCCGCGATCCGGGCACGCAGATAGTTGTCGCAGCAGCGCCAGGCGAGTACGAGGACGGCCAGGAGCACGGCCGTGGCGACGGCGCCGCCGGGGCTCATCCCGGACGGCGCGGTCTGCGGCAGCAGCCAGCTGCTGCCCTCGCCCGAGACCGCGTCGCCGAGCGGGTTGGTGAAGCTGGAGACGGTGCGGCGGGCGGCCCAGCCGAGCAGGCCCCCGGAGCACAGGGCGCTGAGCAGGCCGATCAGCAGACCGCCCGCGATGGCAGCCGCCGACGGCATCTCATGCCCGGCCCGCCACCACCGCACCAGCGTGAACACCAAGACCGCGGCCGCCAGGGCGAGGCCGCCGAGGGACAACTGGGCCGGCGTCACGCTCACGGCAGCACCACCGCGGTGACGGACAGCACGAGGCCGCTCAGGTACCCGAGCAGATTCCCGCCACCGCACAGGTCGACGACCCCCAACCCGGCGACAAGCAGCACAGCCACCGCCTCGGCCCGGAGAACTGCACGCACGGCCCGCTGCTCCTCCCTGCGGAGGAGAGCGAGGGTCAGAACGCCCAGGACGACATTCCCGGCCAGGAGAAGGATCCGCACACCGGTCATGACCACACCCCGGTCAGGAGGTAGCCGTACAGGTACAGGCCAGCCGGCGTGGCCACGCTGGACGCAAGGAGATTGCAGGTCAGGACCCGCACCAGCCAGGACCGGACGCGGCTGTGCGTACGCAGCTCCATGAGCCCGGCGACGGCCAGCGCGGCCATCAGCACGCCCGGCTCGTCCCCGCAGATGTGGAACACCTTGCCGGACACCGGAAGCAAAATCAGGCCCGCGACGAGGGCGGCGCCGTTCCGAAGCGGGCTGAGCCGGGAGACGCTGAACCCTGACGGCCGGTCCTGCTGTGCGGGCTGGGCGGGGTAGTAGTGGTGGTGGTGCACGGGCGCGGGCGCCGGGGGCGCCATCATCCCGCCCCCGCCCCGGGGAGCCGGAGGCCCGGCGGGAGGTCCAGCGGGGGGACCGGCCGGAGACCCGGCGGGGGGCCCGGCGGGGGGCCCGGCGGGGGGCCCGGCGGGGGGCGGGGTGCTGCGCCGGGGCGGCGGGAGGAACGGGTCCGGCACCGCCCGCGGGGCCGACGGAGGCGCGGTCGGCGGAGGCGGCGGCGGGGTTTTGCCGCCGTCGGTGCGCTCGGAGGAGAGCTCAACGTTCGTCGGCTCGATCGGCTCACCGTGGTGGGCCGAGGACGTGGTGTCGGTCATCGCGGAACCTCCGCCCCGGCGCCGGTGCCGTACTGGTTGCGGTGGAGCCAGTCCCGCGCCCGGGTCTCGGCCGCGTCCACGGCGGCCGGGTCAGCGGCAGCGGGCGTGGGGGTAGCGGCGGGCCGGAACCCAGCGGGAAGCCGGGTCGGCAGCGTGGTGGTGGGTTGCGGGGCGGGGAGGAGCGGGCCGGGCAGGCGGGTCACGGTGACCGGGCCGGGCGTGGCGAGGCGTCGCAGATGGCGCAGGCGGCGGGGGCGGCGGACGTGCAGACAGGCGAGCATGGGCTCAACTCCTGGAGTAGGGGGAGGGTCGCACCAGCACCTGGTGCGACCCTCCGAGGGATGGAATGGAGCGAGGGGTTCAGCGGGTGCGCCACCAGCCGCCGCGGTTCTGCCGGGCACGCTGGGTGTCCTCCCACGCCTGGCCCTGCTGGTCCGCCGCCGCGGCGTTGCGGTGGTGGCCCTCGCGGCGCTTGCGGGCCGTCTGCGCACTCGCGGACTCACGGCCGCTGTACTCCTGTGCGAGCTTCTGGTCGTTGCCGATCAAGCCGAAAAAGGCCATGGTGATGCCACTCCTGACGGTTGGTTGGGGGTGGTGAGCCGCTCCTGGCCGGGCCCTGAGAAAGCGGGCCGGGAGCGGCTCAATGTGCTAGGGGTGCCCCTTGTCGGGCTGGGGCAGGTGGGGTTGGCGGGGCTCCTCCAGGGCGTGCTCGCCGGGTCTGCTCGCCGGGTCTGCGAAGCGTTGCTCCGCTCGCCGGTCGCTCGCCGGGTCTGCGCGCCGGGTCTGCTGCCGCTCTCGTCGACTGCGTTGCTTCCGGCAGTCGCAGCAATGGCCAGCCCGGGGTGCCGGGCTGGCCATCACTGGTGGTGCCGGAGGGCAGGGAGAGTCAGGGCCGCGGGCCGGCCTCCTCTTCCTCTTCCTCTTCGTCCTTCGCGTGCGGGTCGGATCCCGGCTCTGTGGCCGGTTCGTCGGCCTCCTCGCCCGACACCACCTCGGCCCAGACGCGACGGATGCGCTCCTCGCTGCCGACGAACCCCGCGTCACGGAAGGCGGCCACGGCCTGGCGGTAGGAGGCGGGCGGGTCCTCCCGGTAGCGGAAGTGACGCAAGACTGCTGCGAGCTGCGCGTCGGTCAGGCGCTCGCCCGGGACGGGGGTCGGGACACCCGCGACGGCCGCGATCTCGTCCAGCGTCACGGTCCGGTGATCCGTGACGGGTTCGGCCTCGTCGGCGGTGTCCGTCTCGGATTCCGTCACACGGGCCGTGCCGGTGGCCGTGACGGTGTCACGGGCCGGGCCCGTGACGGTGTCGGCTGGCCCCGTGACGGTGTCGGCGGACCGTGACGGTTCACTGCCCGTCACCGCGCTGACCTGCGTGACTCGCTGCCCCGGCACCGTGACGGTGCCGTCCCGGTCGGCCTGATCCGTCACGGTTGGCATGACGGACAGGGCGGCAGGTGCCCCCGGTTCGAGGGCAGGCGTGACTGACGCGGCAAGGGCTGGTGTGACGGCCGGGGCGAACATGGCGGCAAGCGCGTTGTCCGCGCCCTGCGTCATCCGGTCGCGCTGCACCGTCACCAGGCCGGCCCCGAGGCCGTCGTCGCCGACACCGACCTTGCGGGCCAGCCTCCACGACTTGAGCTCCGCCCACTTCCTGGCCATCCCCAACGGGTGGTTCGCGGCCAGCGCCCGCGACACGGCCAGGCGCTGCATCGTCCTGGCGTTGCGGCGCTGCGCCTCCATGTCGACGCGGGTGCGGTAGATCACGATCCGGCGGGCCAGGAGACCGATGCCCTCCGCGGACACGCACATCGCCATCGGGGTGACCGAGTAGACGACGGCCTCCGTCGTGGTCTTGGCGACGACCGCACCGGTGGCGGAGGCAACCGCGGGCAGCGCCCACAGGCCGAGTCTCACCACGGCGGGCGAGGACTGGCCCAGCAGGGTCAGACCCACCAGGACGAGCGCCAGGACGAGGGTGGCTCCCTCACCGGCCGCGACGACCCCGAGCGCCGTCGCGGACTCGGAGAAGTGCGTCTTCATGTTGGTGTAGGTACCCGCGGCCCCGATGCCGCCGACAACAAGCATCGGAACCGCCGCAAGCCCCAGGATCACCCCCTGGCCGGTGCTCAGGTCCCGTTCTTCCTGTACGGGTTCCTTCTGTACGTGCTCCATTACTTACTGCTCCTTCTGCTTCTGCTGGTCTCGGACCGCCTGGAGGTGGTCGATGCTGTAACCGCCCTCGACCAGCGCGGCAGCCAGGAAGTCGGCGGCCTCCGCCTCCTCGACACGGAGCTGGTACCGGCCGAACACGACGGCGGCCAGCTGCGCGCAGGTGACCTTCTCGGCCTCGGCGCTTGCCTGCCTGACCAGGTGTTCGGCGATCTCCATCAGACGGGCATGGCGGCGGCGGGCGCGGTACTTCGCGACGATCACGGGATTCCTTTCGGCCGGGCCGGACTTGTGCCCGGACCGGCATGGTGTAAAGGGCTGGCCGCCCGTCGTGCGGGCGGCCAGCCCCTCAACAGGGCGTGGGCGGATCAGCTGGCGGCAGGCGCGCCGGTCAGGCGGGTCACCTTGGCGAGATGGGCGTCCTGCTGCTCCAAGTCGTAGATGCGGTCCGCCAGGTCACGCCGCTCTCGGCGCGACAGGGCCGAGCCGATTGGCGTCTTTCCCTCTCGGGGCGTGGTGCGGGGGTGGGTTTCGTTGACGGCGTGGCCGGCGTCCCAGGCGTGGGCGGCCGCCGTGGCGGCGGCCGCGAGCAAGACAAGGGCGGCTGGGTGGGCCAGGCCGTGTGCGGTGATGGCCCGGGCCGCGCGGTGCTGCGCGGCCCGGGCCATCCGTATGTGCTGCGGGGGCACTAGCAGTAGGCGCAGCTCACGTCGCCGTCGGCGTTGAGGCAGCCGCATTTCTGGCACGCCCAGACAGCGATGACGTCCATGAGACGGTGCAGGGTGGTACGCACGGGGTTACGCATGAGTTCCTCCGGAATCTGCTGAATCGGGAACAGTCAGTTGCGGTGCTGCTGGCGTGCGATGTAGGCGTCCTGGAGTCGGGCGAGCCGCTCGTGGACTGGCTGACCGGCCGCGCACGGCTGGTTCGCCTGGCAGGCCGGGCAGCCGGTGGTGTGCTCGATGGAGTCGCTGAACGCCTTCATGTAGCGGACGAACAGGTCGTCCGTGCGCGCGGTCATCGGCGGTTCTGTTCCGATCGCTTGTTCTGCTCCGCGTTCTTCCGCGAGAGTTCCTTGCGTTCCTCGTCCGTCAGGCGGGAGGTCATGCGGACACCGCCGCCCTGACGGACGCCATGCGGACCGGGGTGGACGCGGCGCTGGGCGGGCAGTTGGTGCCGTCGGCCATGGCGGGCCGGTGCAGGATGAGCACGGGCTGGCGCTCGTAGCCGGGGGCCATCTCGGCCAGGGTGCGGCGGACGTTACGGCCGGTCGCCCGGGCCCGGTCGTCTCCGTCGGCGACGAGGTGGTGGATCAGCCGGTGGAAGGTGTCGGTCTCGTCGCGTTCGTAGCCGCGCTGGTTGTCGTCCTCGGTCATGTCGCCGATGAGTCCGGCGCGCGGGCGGATCGAGCTGCCGGTGTGGCCCCCGCGGCAGCGGCAGGTCTCGAAGGTGCCCTTGCAGATCGGGCAGATGCCCGTGGTGCCGGCCAGGATGGTCAGGTTGTCGACGCCCGTGGCATGCGGGGGAGTTGCCATAATGCTCATGCGGATCAGCTCTCCTGAGCTTGCGGGATCCGTGCTGGCCCCCGACACATATGGCGTGTGGAGCGCCGTGTCGGGGGCCCGTCCCTTTCCGAGACGTCGCACGTCGGGGCCCTGTACCCCACGCCGTTCCCAGCCCGTGACTCGACGGGCTGGGGAGCGACGTGCAGAACAGGGCCGAGCTCAGGCGGCAACCGGCAACTCGTCGTCTTCTTGGGCGAACGCGAACTCGTCAGTGATGTCGGTGCCGTTCGCGTCCACGACCGCGATGTCCCATGCCTCGCCCCGATCAGCAGCGCGCATGGCCATCGCCCCGATCCGCTCCGCGAGGGTGCGCCGCAGGCCCTGCTTGGTGACGGGGCCAGCGGTCGTGGTGTAGGTGAGAGTGACCCGCTCCCGGCGGGCCTCCTCGGCGAGCTCCTGGAGGTACCGGTCGGCCGATACGGCAGCGGCCAGGCGGTAGGCCTGTCGAATCTCCCGGTCGATGGCCAAGTCCTGGCCGCCGCGGCCGCCGCGGACCAGGTCGTCGCCGGACCGGTCGCCCTCTCCGTACCGCAGCGCGAGCTCCTCACACGCCGGACGGACCGGGCAGCCGGCGCAAAACCGCCGGGCACCCGCCTGCTGCGCCGCCCAAACCGAGGGCGGCGAGCTACGGTTGCGGTCGAACAGGTCGCGGTACCGCTGGTCGCCGCAGCGGGCGCCGGCGCCGACAGCGGCCTCGAGCACGGTGCGGCGAGCGAGGCGGGCAGCAGCGGGGCCAATCCTGAGCGTCATGGTGTCCTTCCAGTGGGCGGGCTGGTGTGCGGGCAGCGTGATGAGCCCCAGGCCGGGGTGGCCTGGGGCTCATCACGCTGTGGAGCTGGTGTCAGATCTTCAGAAGGGGAGGCTGGGGCCGCCGTGCATCGGAGCGGGCCAGGAAGCGGCGCGGCGGATGAGCTCCTGCTCGTCGACGAGCGTCTTCTTCGGCCGGGCCCCGGGGCGCGGGAGGTTGTGGCGCTCCCGGGCTGCCCGGTCCATCTTCGGGAGGGCCTTACGCAGCGACTGCTGGCGCGCTCGGGCCTGGCCCTGCTGCGTGGCACGCTGCTGCTCGGCGGCGCGGCGGTCGCGGAGTGCCTGCTGCTCGCGGGAGATCACGGCGGTGGCCTCGACCTCGCGGAGCCGGAGCTCGAGCTCGCGGGCCGTGCCGCACCGGCCGCCGGCCCCGCACGTGGCGCACGTGGCGCGGTGTGCGACGACCGCACGGCGGGCCCGGTCCAGCAGCGGGAACAGCCGGGCCCCGACGGGGGCGGCCTGCTGCTCGCGGGCAGCGGCGAGCTTGTGCACGGGGGCCGGAACGGTCGTGCCCTTGGGCTTGGGGAGCACCTTGGTCGCGCGGCGGGACGCGGTGGTCGGGGCCGCCTCGACGAGCACTGTGCGCCAGGCATTGAAGTCGACGTCGATGCTGACGCGGCGGTTGGTGCCCTGGCAGCGGGGCGCTTCGGTGCTGCAGTAGCGCTTCGTGGGGTGCGGCACGAGTTTCGGCGTGCCGAGCATCCCGGTGATCGGCGTCCACCGCTCGCAGGACGGGCAGACGAGGCTTTCCTTGCCCGGCGTCAGGTCAATGTGGTTGGCGTTGAGTTCGGAGGCGATGATCGGCGGGAGGGTGCTGACGTTCCGTGTGCGGGTCTTACGACGGCGCTTACGTGCTTCTGGCTTCGCGACCGTGGTGGTCATGGGCGCTCCTCGGATCAGAGGGGGAGGGCTGCGTCGCGGGTGGGCTCTCCGCCCGCCAGGCGCACGACATAGGCCGGCGGTTCCTGGAGGACAGACAACGCATCTGCGCTGTGAAGTGCATGGGAGCGCTCGGTCAGGGGACCGATCCGGGGGATTTGGTCGTGCTATCAACCCCGACCCTCCCCCTCTTCGGGGCAAGGGCTCTGTGGTGGTGCAGGCGGCGCTGGCATGCCCAGCCCGCAGGCATGACACACCATCAACGTCTCGACAGTGACGAGCCGTTGCCACTTCCTATCGGAAGCCGGGACCGACAGTAGGCCTCTCACGACACCTCGTCAACTACTTCCGATAGGAAGTCTCTTGAGGGGTCGTTTCGGGCTCGCCGAACGGTCCACCCATTACTTCCTATCGGAAGCTACGCTAGGGTTCCCCCATGACCTCGAGCTCAGTTACGGCCAAGTCGATCGCAGAGGAGTTCCGGAGTCGGATCGCCTCTGGTGATCTACTGCCGGGCGCCAAGCTTCCCAGCACGAAGAACATCGCGGCCGAGTTCGGCGCCAGCGAGCTGGTCGTCTACAGGGCGATCACCCAGCTCAAAGAGTCTGGGCATGTTGTCGCAAGGCAGGGACTGGGAACATTCGTTCGAGTCTATGACCCACTGCTCTGGAACCCAGGAGAGTATGAGCGCGGGGAACGCTCCGACGACCCTGTCACCAACACGGACGACTGGAAGGCGCAGGTCCGCGCACAGGGTAGGGAGCCCGAACAGAGCGTTCCACGAGTGTCGGTCGAGCCTGCGCCTCAGAACATCGCAGAGTGGCTGAATCTGGAAGTTGGCACGCCTGTAATCGTTCGTCGACGACTTCGTCTCGTCGACGGTGAGCGCTGCCAGCTCGCGGACTCCTGGTTCCCAGTGGGGATCGCAGAAGGCACGCCGCTCATGGAAGAACGAGATGTAACCATGCAGGGCGGCGTCCTCGCCGCTACGGGTAACCCCCAGCATCGAATCCGGGACGAACTAGACATTCGGATGCCCACGGGCATTGAGATCGAACGGCTGGACTTGGGGCACTTGCCCGGGACACCCGTGTGCCAGCACGCACGCATCGGATATGGGGCCGACGGCTCGCCGATTCGCGTGATGGTCACTATTGCCCCCGGGGACCGCAATCGAATCATCTACGAGTTGGGGATCGACAAGTGAAGCTGCGTCGAGCAACGCCCGCTGACGCAACCGCCCTCATGGCCCTCCGCATCGAGGCCGAGCAGTGGCTCGTACAGGCCGGGATCGATCAATGGCGCAACCCACGAACGCGCGGTCCTGCGCTAGCGAAGTGGATGCTCGACGTCGACGGCGGACGTACATGGATTGTCGAAGACAGCCATGCCGTGCTCGCTACGGTCACGCTTGCCTCGCCTGACATGGACTTCTGGCGAGAAAACGACCACCCCCAAAACGCGCTGTACATCGCAAAGCTCATCACTGCTAGATCTGCGAAGAATTCGCACCTCGGCGGCCGGCTGCTGGACTGGGCTGCCGGGCAGGCGCAGCAGCAGGGTAAGAGCTGGATACGTCTGGATTGCTGGCGCAGTAACACTAGGCTTCAGCAGTACTACCTTCGCGAGGGATTTCGGCACGTACGAACCGAGCGACCTGAACACCGGCTTTCAGGCTGGCTCGGCGAGCGGCCTGCTTCGGTCGTGCGCTATCCAGCTTCCCTCCTGGATGCTGCTTCGACTGCACGCGAACCGACGCGATGACACCTCGATGAATCGAAATGAGAGCATGCCGACGCCGAACTCCGAAAGAGGGTCGGGATGACCTAGTGGCCATCGGCCGCGCGCGCCGAAGGTGGAGTGGCATCCACTGGCCTCGCGCGGCCCGTCTAGCCGACCAGACTCACCGTCCAAGTCGGCCACCCAAGTCCCGGTTGGCGCCGGTTCTGGGCTCCAGCTCATCGAGCTGAATATCTCCACTGCAACACCCCGCTTTGGCAAGCGGGTCCAGCGACACCCCGGTCCGCCTGGCAGCGGACCACCCGGCTCTCCAGGTGCCCCTTTGGCAGGGGGCCTCTGAAGTGCCACAGCGTCACCCCTGGGTCCGGCGGCTTTGGCAGGCCATCGAACTCGAGGCTCCGGTGTTGGCGCCCATCACGCAGAGCGCTCGGCCGTGGTCGGGTCCCTTGGCAGGGTCCGGGTCGCGGTCGAGGCGATCCATATGAAGGTAGGTGCCCAGCCATAGTGCACGAGATTGGTGTCCCCTGTCAGCTCGACCATGTCCGATTCAGCCCGGTTCGAGCCCTCGATGTTTCCCGCGTGACGGGATTCGCACAC
Source organism: Streptomyces sp. NPDC002476 (assembly GCF_042889785.1). Lineage (NCBI taxonomy): Bacteria > Bacillati > Actinomycetota > Actinomycetes > Kitasatosporales > Streptomycetaceae > Streptomyces > Streptomyces sp. NPDC002476. Next base: position 14,293 of record NZ_JBIARH010000058.1, read on the forward strand.
CCTGTTTGCCCTGTTCGCGGCATTAATTACGAAGATTCTTCCGGCCGGACTGTCACACCGGCACCCGCGCCGACACCTGTAGCAGATGTGACTACCACTTCTGCTCCCGCCGCCCCGGCGGCCCCGCTCATGCACCCTCTGGCAGAGGGCATCGACAACTCCGTCGACGACGGCCCACAGCGTCGGCTGCAGTTGTCCCCGGCGCGGGTCAGCACGCCGGGCGACGACGCTCGCAGGGACGGTGTCCCGTGTGGCGGGACCCGTTTGAAGGTTCCTGCCCACCGGGCGGGAGGCTGCGGCGACGGGGCTTGCGGGGCTAACCCCCGCGCGGGCCACGGTGCCGCTATGCCTCTCTACTTCTCTTCTCTCCTTCCGTCGGCTGCCCGGTGGTGTGCGCTTCTGACGTCAGTCGGCAGCCGTGAGTTCCGGCGCGTCAGCCTTCTTCTCGACGAACGTCCACTGCCCGTTCGCGGCCGAGTGCGGGGTTCCGGGTGGGACGGTCAGCCAGAGGGAGCCGTCGTCGGCGATGAGAAGCAGGCCCTGTGCGTGAAGGGAATGCAGGGAGTCGCGGATTTCGTCTGGCGTGGAGCCCATGTCCTGCGCGAGCTCAACACCCAAGGCTGTGTTCACCATGATCTCGTCGAGCTGTCTGGCGGCGCTCAGGGGGACGCTCGGGCCATAGAAGTCTCAGTAGTAGAGCATCGCCCGCATGGTGACGGCCTCGTCCGAGTCCGGGCCGAACGCGTCTGCGACCTTGGTCATCACCTCGTCGTCCGTGCCGTTCGGGCGGTCCCACTCCCTGTAGAAGACGCCGGGCGGCTCCAGGTCGCGCAGGTACCTGAGACGAGAGGTCTTCTGGGGGCGAGCGTCGCTTCGCTTCCGGGCAGCCCTGCGAGCGGCCTTCTGGGCGCGGCGGGCTGCGGGGTTCGTCTTCTTGGGGGCCATGGTCTGCGCAACGATCCGCCTGGGCATGGCTTTCTCCTCGCTTGCCGGGCGGGAGGTGCCTGGTGAGCCTGGCTGCGGCGGTGGCCGCTGCCGAGGTCGTCATCCCGGGCCCGCGGTGTGCGCGGACGCGTCTTGGTCCTGTTCCGGGTTGGGGGCGGCCGGGTGATGGTGGCTTGGAGGATCCGCTGCGGCTGGGTCGGCGGATGCGGTTGCGGCTGCGCGCCGCGGTCCGCGCGTTGCTGGCGGATCCGTCGATCGCGGGGCAGTCGGATGTTGCGAGGCTCGCGGCCGTGGTGCTGTTCGCGAAGTCGCGGGCGCCGAAGGGCCACAAGGACGACAACGTGACGAAGATCTGGGTGGCGGAGCTGGGCCGTTGGATGGGGGTAGGGGAGTCCACGGTCAACCGCCGGGTACTGGCCCCGCTGCGCGCGTCTGACGGGCTGCACACCGAAGTAGTGACAGACGCACACGGTCATCCGACCGGGCTGAGGTGCCTGGTGATGCCGTTGTGGCGGGCCCGCACGCATGGCGGGGCCGGGCATCCGCTGGCCCTCGACAAGGCGGAGCTGGCGACGCTGCTGCACCTCATCGAGGCCCTGTTCGGGCATGGCTGGGCGCCGGAGGGCAAGGAGCCGACGCCGCCGGGTCTGCTGGCCAGCCGCCTGGGCAAGGGGGCTGCGACCGACCGGCTCGGGCTGCTGCTGATGGTGCTGCACACCCCGGCATCGGGCTGGCTACAGCTGTGCAGCGGCTCGATGAGGAAGGCTGAGAAGAAGCACGGGCGCGGGGCCGTGACGCTGGCCCGGCTGCTGGGCTGCTCGCCGGCGGGGGCCCGGAAGGTCCTGGACCGGCTGGCGGAGAACGGTGTCGTGGCCCGGGAGCGTAAGGCGACGTCGACGCGGATGCACGGCCGGGGCCGGGTCATGCTGCTGCCCGTGGCCCGTGCGTACGGCCGGGTCCTGGAGGTCGTCCAGGGCGCCGAAAACGTGTTTTCGGCGCGCCCTGGTGGTGCAGGCGGAGATCTTGCTCCGGCCGGTGACGCTGGTGCCCTTGGTACGCCTGGGATCTGCGGTGCCGAGGACACCGGAAACGCGGAGATTCAGGAGCGCCCCGATAGTGCAGAGCTCCACGCACACCACGCTTCTGGGGTTACTCCCGTAGTTCCTCCGCAGCTTGATTGTGGTTTTTCCGGCGAAGGCCGTGGGGCTGAAGGCCGTCGGCCGGGACGCGCATGCGCGCGCGAGGACCAGGCCGTCGACGGCGAGACCGCCGTTGCCGGGACTGGGTCGCCGGTGGCTGAGGGCGGCCCGCTTCGCGGGGAACAGCCGCAAGAGTCCCCGGTTGATGAGCGGGTGGAGCAGCGCCCTGTCGGGGCTGTTGCCGGTGGCCGGCCGAAGGCCGTGGGTGGTCGAATGGCGCAGCGGCAGCGGACGGTGGGCCTTCCGGCTGATCTTCATCTGCGGGTGGCGCTGGGGCCGGTGACGTGGCTATGGGAGCGTCTGTCCGGGTGGCAGCAGGACCATGTGGAGGCCGCCGCGAAGGCGGAGCTGACACAGCTGGCGGGCCTGGGTGTGGCGCCGGAGGGCGCGCCGCGGTTGCTGGCTGACCGGCTCACCGACCGCCTGGAGGAGACCGGCGGCGAGGCCCTGGTCGACAAGCCGTTCCCCTGGCTGATCCGCCGGGGTCTGCCCCAGCGGCAGGCTTGCGCGCACCGCAAGTGCGACGACGGAGTCCGGCTGGACACCGGGGAGGACTGCGAGAACTGCCAGAACGTGATCCACATCCGCCGTGCCCGCCGGGCCCGGATCGGCGCGGACATCGACCGGGAGCTGCCCGGCCTGTCCGACGGCGAGCGGCGGAGCGTCCTCGAGGAGCGGCTGCGCGAGGAGGCGGCCATTGAGGCGAAGGACTTCGTGTTGCGGCGCGAGCAGGCCCGCGAGCAGCAGGCCCGCCGCGATGCCGCCCGCGCGGCGGCCCAGGAGCGGGCGGAGGCAGAACGCGCGGCCGTGGCCGCCGCCGACGCGGCCCGGCAGGCCCTGGCCTGCGAGGACTGCGGGCTCCAGCAGGCCGGCGGGCTGTGTGAGGCGTGCGGCTACCGGCGCCGGACCGAGTCGGTGATCGTGGAGGCCGGACTGGTCGCCGCGGCCTGGTCGGCCGACCTGACCGACCCGGCCGCCGTAGCTGCCGTCACCGCCGACGTACGAGCGCACCTGAGCTCCTGCATCAAGGCCGTCACCCAGCAGTTCCTGGGACTGATGCAGCCGGGCGAGCTGGAAGCAGAGCCGATCGCTGCGGCGTCCGCGCTCGCCTTCACCGCCCTCCAGGCCGTGGAGCAGGCACTGCCTGAGTACCGCAGCAGCGCACTCGGACGGCTCGGACGGACCGAGGAAGCCGAAGCGGAGGCCCAGCGCGCATACAAGACCGAGCAGGGGCGCCGCTGGTTCCAGCACAACCCGAACGGTGCGCACGCCGTTGCCGCCGCGACCAGGGAAGCGGAGGCTGCGCGGACCCGTACGGCGGAGTATCTGCTGGCCGTGCGGCTGGAGCAGCTGCGCCAGCAGGCCGCCGCCCGGACTGCGGAGGTTTCGGCCGCGCCGTGGACAGACCGGCTGCCCGAGCTCGCCGAGCGCCCGCTGGACGACGATGCCACTGGGGCGGTGATCGCATGACCACCGAGTCGGAGCTGAGCGGCGTGGACCTAGCGCGCCAGGCCCTGGTCGCGGCCCGGGAGGCGGCGAAGAAGAACGGCGCCACCACCAAGAAGCCGAAGCTACGTACCGGCACCGCCGTGCGGCGGGGCGGACGCGAGCCGCTCGGGCTCGGCGCGGCGATCAGCATGATGATGACCGAGCGCGGCCTGGTCGCCCCGGCCGCCGGCGGCACCCTGCTCAACCGATGGGAAACCGTTCTCGCCTCCGCCGCGCCCGAGCTCGCCAGTCACGTCCAGGCCGTGGGCTTCGACGCGGACACCGGCCGCCTGGACGTCGTCCCCGAATCCCCCGCGTACGGCACCAAGCTCCGCTGGATCGCACCGAAGCTGATCGCGGCCGCCACCACGGCGGTACCCACCGCGAACGTCCGCACCCTGAACATCCTCCGGCCCAGCCCCGGGAAGACCAGCCCCACCGCCACGGGGACCGTCCCTCAGGCCGTGCCGCGCACACCTGCCCCGGCCGCGCGGCCCGAACAAGCCCAGCCCGGGCACCGGCACCCCGGTTACCTTGCCGCCCTGGCCGCCCACCACACCGCCGGAGGCACTCGCGAGACCGGACTCATACCCCGCATCCGCGAAGCCGCCGACCGCCAGACCCAGGCACTTCTCCAGCGCCGCGAGCCCGAGCACGCGTTCACCGAAGTTTCCGCCCAGGAAGAAATCCTCCAGGCCCAGGCCCGGCAACGCCCTGCTCAGCCCGACGGCACTCTGGAAGACAGCATCCGCACCGCCCTCGCTTACAAGCGCCGGGGCGCGCCCGTACCGGCGGCCGCGTCCCAGCTCTCCCAGGCATGAACACCACCATCGCGTGATCATCACGTATCTGCCATGCCAGGCCCGTGATCGTTCGGCCGGTCGACCGCGGGTACCGCGACCGGGCAGACTTGGAGCAGACCGAAAGGGGCACAGGATGACCGCACAGCCGATCCACTCGCACGAGTCGGACAGGGTGCCACGCAACGCGGAAGGCATTGCGGCCGCGCTGGACGGCGCTCGCCGCATGGACTTCTACCGGGAGCTGCTGGCCGCGTCTCCCGAGGAAGCGGCGAGTGTTCTGCGCCGCTGGTGGTGCGAGGCGATGCTCGACACCGACCCGGCCGGGGACCGGCTCACTGCGGCCGCGCTGGACGGGACGCTGCCGACGACCACGGTCGCCGACCTGGTGGCCCGCCGACGTGCGGCAGGTCTGCCCGTTGAGTGAACCGCACGACGAGGAACCGGTGGGCCTGCCGTGCGTGTTATCGGGAGAGGCCGCAACGCTTCTGGAAGACCCGGGCCTCCCCGGTGACGTGTTCGGCGCGATCGTGGCGGCCACGGTCCTGATCAATGAAACCCGCGGCGAGGTTCCGGGCAGCAGCACGTCGACGAAGTGGCCGCAGCAGCGGCGCATGCCGCTCGGTGCGGACGGCATGCTCGGCATCGCCGAGTACGTCATCGTCGCCGACGCCGACCCGCCGCACATCGTCCTCACCCGCATCCAGCTCTACTGATCCACCCGGACCGGGCCCGGCGAGACATCCGTCCCACCGGGCCCCGTCAGCGTTCCCGCCCTGGCCGCCCACCACACCGCCGGAGGCACCCGCGAGACCGGACTCGCACCCCGCATCCGCGAAGCCGCCGACCGCCAGACCGAAGCCCTCCGCCAACGCCGCGAGCCCGAAGAGGCGTTCACCGAGATCGCCGCCCAGGAGGAAATCCTTCAAGACCAGCAGCGCCGCACCGGACACGACGAAACACTGGAATCCAGCATCCGGGCCGCCCTGCACCGGGCCCGCGCCGAGCGCGGCCAGCTCCTCCAGCAGCTCGCTGGACAGACCATTCTGAGACACCGGCATCAACTTCACGTCGGCACCCTGAACACTGCCGTCGCAAGCGACACGCTGCCGCAGGTCTCGATCCGGTGATCCGTCGTCGTACTCATCAGGTGACTCCTTCGGGAAAGATCACACCTGATTCATGACACTCCTCGGACGCGGTGTTGCGACCCCTCGCAGGGGCGATAAGGACCACGGCGCGCGAGCACGGCGTCGACCAGGAGCTCATGTTGCTTACCCCTCGTAGGGGCGACGAGGACTGGCGTCCAGGAGCAGCCCCTGGTCGTCACCACCCGATTGCGACCCCTCGGAGGGGCGATGAGGACCCGCGGGCGCTGCCGCGCTCCTGGGCTGCTGCAACCTGTTGCGACCCCTCGGAGGGGCGATGAGGACGGGGGCAGCAGTCACCCGTGCCCCGGCGGGATCACCGCGTTGCGACCCCTCGGAGGGGCGATGAGGACCCGCTCGTTCTCGTTCACCGGCCCGCAGCCGGGCAGGTTGCGACCCCTCGGAGGGGCGATGAGGACCACCGACAACACCACGGTCACCACCACGGTGATCACGTTGCGACCCCTCGGAGGGGCGATGAGGACCGTCACCTCGGCGGGCGGATCGGGGACGACTTCCAGGTTGCGACCCCTCGGAGGGGCGATGAGGACGCGCTCATCGACGTGCGCGACTCCACGGAGGCCGCCAAGTTGCGACCCCTCGGAGGGGCGATGAGGACCGGATCGTCGCCATGGACTAAGCCGGACAGGGCGAGACGTTGCGACCCCTCGGAGGGGCGATGAGTGTGAGTTTTCAAGTCGGCGTGCGCTCCCGGGGCTTCCCGGAGCGGTCGTGACAGACTCTACAGCCGCGCTCTGACATGTCCTTTCCGTGCCTGCATCTGATCGCTTTTTTCTTTTCTCTGATCTGTTATGGCCCGTTGTCAGTGGCCCCTGGTAGACCGGCATTCGAGATTCTGCTGCGGGGATTTGCGTGTGGTAGACATGCCGCGTCGGTTTGGCTGACTGAGGAAAAGCTCGTATCGACACGGCATTTCTCACGGGTACGTCCATGCCCGCTGACCAGCGGAAAGGGGTGGAAGTGCGCTTACGCGTTCACGTCAAAACCAGAGCACCAGAGATCCCATGGGACCAGGTCATCGCGCCTGGCCGCGGCATCGTCTACTCCGCGCTCTCGCGTCAGGCGCCGCAGCTTGGGGCCAAGGTTCACGAAACCGGGTGGGGTCCGCATCGTATTGCGCCTTTCGGCTACAGCGCCCCGGAGTTCCCCACGGTGAAGCGTGTACGCGGTACGTACGTCGCCGGTGGCGCCGGCACGGTGGAGTTCGGCAGCCCTGTCGAGGGAATCATTGAAGCATTGGCCAAAGACTTCGCGGTGATCCCCATCCTGGACTGGGGTGGAGTGGCCTTGAACATCGAGGCTGTGACGCGCCTGGCACCGCCGGCGTTCGCTTCCGGGCGTGGACGGTTTCGCACCGTCAGTCCTATTGCGATCAAGAGCGAGTTGACGCGGGCGCCGGACGGGAGTCGTAGCGGAGGGGGATGGGTTCTTCCGGGCGAAGTGGGCTTTGATGTCTCGCTGAGTCACAGTCTCCGCCGGAAAGCTGAGACGTTCGGCTACGGCCCGGTGACCCTGGAAGCGATTACCTGGATCGGTCCCCAGCGATCGTTTTCCGTCGTGGGCCACGGCAGTGGCGCCTCCAGTCCAGTGCGCTGGGGCAAAAAGACCGGTGCGCCGGTGGAGATTGAGGTGTCCGGTTCGCCTGCGGCGCTTCAGGCCTTGTGGTCCTGCGGTATCGGTGGGGCGACGTCCGCTGGATTTGGGTGGGTGAGGCCCTGATGCCGGTCATTGCTACGCAGGACGAGCTTCGTCTCACAGCGCATCCGCTGCAGCGTGCGGGAGCCCATGCCATTGCCGTGCTCGCCCGGGCAAGTGGTCCAGAAGCGGTCACTGGCGACCAGTTCCAGGAAGTCGTCAGGCTGATGATCAGTGACCTCGTCGCCACCAGCACAGTGGTCAAGGGCAGTGCCGGCTGGTACCTCAAGGGGGTCTCGTACAACCTGTGGCCGAACTGTGCCCTGCATTACAAGAACAAGTGCACGCCTGCCGGAATTTCGGCCTGGCGCAGCATGCCCCCTGTCGAGGAGTGGCCCGGTGTGCCGTGCTCGTTGTGCGGGAGGGCTGCCTGTGCCTGGTATGGGAATGTTGACGTCCCCTTGGGTGCCAGTGTCGAGCATCGCAATACCACCGCTCCTGGTCATCGGGGTACTCCGCTGTGTTTTCCCTGCGTCAGCAGTTTCCATGCTCTGCCGTATGCGTTCGCCGCCGGCGGTGGTCTGTTGCAGGGGGTTCACTCGTGGGACGAGCGGTTCATGGCCCGTGCCACCCGCAGTGCGGTACCTGCCAACCGCCGGAGCATGGCTGTCCGGGGCGACCTTAAGCGGGGGAGTGGGGCGTTCGCGGTCGAGTTTGCCGCTCTGCGGGCGCTGCGTTGGTGGGACAGGCGTATCACGGCCGGGGTTCAGGCCATCCAGTTCAGCAACAGCACCAGGGACATGAGGTTCCAGGTCGAGGACATGGATCAGGCTCTTGCCGAGTGGCTGCGCTCTACCGCCTCGGATTCTGGGCGGCGTACCGGGTTTTGGTATCTGGCCCAGAGCCAGGCCAGTGCCAAGGTGCCGGGGCTGCGCATGCTCGCTTGGCGTGCTTTCAATCAACCGGCGGTCATTCCGTCCCGGGCTGTCGGGTGGCTTCGTGACCAGATCACCGTAACCGGCCGTATCCCGGCTGCGGTGCCACACCTGGCTCCCCTTGTCCGTACCTATCTCACGGAGGTCCTGCACGTGCTGGAGAAAGACGTCGGGCACGTCACCGCTGTTGCCCGTCACATTGCCGATGTCGTCATCGCCGATGGTGACAAACGCCTCAAGAAGTTCGTCGTCGCCACGCGGCGGCCAGGCGATCTCAAGAGTTGGCTGCGGGGCGAGATCGCCGACTGGGCCAAGAAGCGTCCCGCCGACGCCGCGAACGCGCCGTTCATCAGCGTCCCACAGTGGCGGACCCTCTTCGGCTCCGGCAACAGCTCCTGGAGCGCCCGCGAACTGCTCTTTGTCGCCGTGTTCGAGGAACTCTGCGCCCGCGGAGCCACTGTCGAGGCCGCTGATGAGACGACCACCGACGACGACTTCAAATCCCTCGACACGATCGACCAGGAAGAGAGCTGATCATGAGCGTGTACCTGACCGGCAAGGCCGTCCTCGACATCCAGGCCGGCGCTCCCAACAATGGGCGCGGCACCGCCGACCAAGGCAACGTCACCCCTGTCAAGCAGCACCGTACTGGTGGCAAGACCTATCCGTATGGGTCCGCCCAGTGGTGGCGGCGCATGCTCAGGGACAGTTTTCCCGACACCGATGTGCCTTCGCCGGTCATCGTCAGTGGCAAGGACGCCAAGCAGCAGTCCTATACTTCTGGCCGTCCCGACCGGTACACCGACGATGATCTCTTCGGTTACATGGCTGCTACGAAGGCCACCCGGCACATGCGGAGCACGGTGCTGTCCACGGGCACGTTCGTGTCCATCGCTGCGGAGCGGCCGACCCGGGACTTCGGAACTATGAGCCGGGGTCTGCCGACGGGTGCCAACCCGGTCCTTCACGAGCACGAGTTCTACACCGCGGCGCTTCAGGGTGATTTGCGTCTTGACCTGCTGAGGGTCGGTTTCTTCGAGCAGGAAGGCAAGGTTCGTCAGGCTGCTCTGTCCGACGAGGCCGTTGCGGAAGCTCTCGAGGCCGGATGCGTCGAAGTCACCCGCCGGGGCATTTCCGGGATTCTGCTCCCCATTGAAGAGCGCCGCCGTCGCGTGGGCCTGCTGCTGCGCACGATGGCCGCGATGCACGGCGGCGCGAGTCAGTCAGCGCATTACGGCGACCGGACACCGGCCCTGATTCTCCTCGCCCCGATCCAGGGCGGGAACCAGCCGTTCGCCCGGATCCTGGCACCGGTCGACGGGGAAATCCGTTTCTTCGCGGACACTCTTCGCGAGGAGATTGCCGCCTGGTCCGACCTCATCGACGGAAAGGTCCACCTGGGCTGGGCCCCGGGCTTTCTCGGCGACCAGCGCGAGACCGCTCGAGCTGAGCTGGCCGACCTGATCACAGCCGACCGCCTGGTCATCGACCACCCCCGCGTCGTCCTGGCGAACCTCGCGCAGGCCATCGAGGCCGGCGATCACGACACCTGGTTCCAGGACTAGCGCCAATGCCGGTGACTTAGCGCGTCGTTGACGGCCCTGACGTGCGGAAACGTCGCACTGAGGCTCTGTCAGGCGCCAAAGTCAACGGTATTGGGACTAGCCCACCTTGTTCATGCGCCCTGAAGGGCTCAGCACCGCTGATCCGGCCTCCTTCCCGAAGCCCGCTCCGACTGACCTGCACGGAGCAGTGAACGATCAGCTCACCACGAACTGCCAGGAGACCCCCTGTGGAACCTGTCGAAGCCCTCGAAGTCACCGTCACCGCGCCCATCACCAGCTTCCGCAACCCTCTCTACCAGGGCATGCAGATCGGTCTTCCCTGCCCTCCGCCGAGCACCGTCGGCGGCATGCTCGCCGCCACCGTCGGTACCTGGGAAGAGGTCCCCGTGGGCACCCGCTTCGCGATGACGTTCACTGCAGAAGGCTCCGGCACGGACCTGGAGACCTACCACCCCGCCGCCGCCAAACCGGCCTACCGGAACGCGACCATCAAGGACCGCGAGTTCCTGACCGACATCACACTCACCGCATGGCTGGCCACGGAACTCGACCTGTGGGAGGCGGCACTCCGCACGCCCGTCTGGCCGCTGGTCCTGGGACGCTCCCAAGACCTCGCCACCGCACGCACCCGCCGCGTCCGCCTCACCAAGGGCGGCAGCGGAACCCAGGGGCACGCAGTCATCCCCCACACCACCGCCCCGGACCCGCTCACCATCAACAACGGCGAACAGATGCAGCTCCCCACCGCGATCGCCCTCGACCGCGCCCGCACCAAATGGGACACCTACCGCTACGCCCGCACGGGAACACAGGCCACCCTCGACGCCGACTATGTCACCGACACCGGCCAGGCATTGATTCTTCTCCCTCCCACCCACCCCGTACACGCCGCGGCGTGAGGACGACCATGCACGAGGCCCGCCCCCTCCGCGCCAAAAGCCCCCGCGGCCAGCACGCCGAAGGCGAATTGCTCACCGATCACTCCCTGACAACGCTCCGTCGCGCCAACACCGTCGCTGCGCGTATCGGACACCTACCCATCGCACACCACCGGTTCGCGACCTGGTTACGGGCCGCCGCCTTCCTGCACGACACCGGAAAGGTTGCCTACGGTCTGCAGCGCCAGATCGGAAATACGTTCGAATCAGCCGAAGTCTGGGGCGAGCGGCACGAAGTCCTGTCCCTCGGCTTTCTCCCTACCGTCCTCGCGGCGCTCCCCAGGGAAGAGATCCTGTGGATCGCCACCGGCGTTGTCACTCATCACCGTCCGCTCACCGGCGGCGAAGGCCGCCACCGTGCGCTCTTTGCCCTCTACGCTCGTGACAGCGCGGAAGACTTCGCGCGAAGGTTCGGCCGTATCGACGCGGACGCGGTCCAGGACCTCACCGTCTGGCTGCACACCACAGCCGTCGCGGCCGGCCTGATTCCCGACGGACCGCCACCCGGCCTCACCCCCGAGACGCTCCTCAAGGACACCCACGCCCTCTTCGGTGAACTCGTTGACCGCTGGGAATGGCCACTGGAACCCGAGGATGACGCCGACGGACTGACCGCAGTACTCCTGCAAGGCGGCGTCACGATGGCCGACCGCATGGCCTCCGCCCGCACACCAGTGCACCAGAACCACCCGCTCACCCCTACATACCGACAACGCCTCGAACAACGCCTCCGTGCCAAGGGCTACAGCCTGCGCCCGCATCAGATCCAGGCAGCGAACACCACCGGCCACGTCTTCATCCGCGCCTGGACCGGCTCAGGGAAGACCGAAGCCGCACTCCTGTGGGCGCTGCGCAATCTGCAGGACATGACTGCCTCCGGTCGGGGCACACCCCGCGTTTTCTACCTACTGCCGTACCTCGCAGCGATCAACGCGATGATCCGCCGCCTCGAAGAAGGAGAGTTGAAAGCCACAGGTCAAGTCGGTGCCTCGCACTCCCACGCCGCCTCCTACTACCTCAGCCGAGCTCTGGAAGACGAATGCGCCACTGATACCGAAGCCCTCGCCGCCGCACGGAAATCCCTCGCCCAGGAGAACGCCACCCGCCTCTTCCGCGAGCTGATCCGGGTCGGAACCCCCTACCAGCCCCTGCGCGGTGCCCTCGCAGGACCCGCCCACTCCAGCGTCCTCCTCGACACCGCGAACTCCCTGTTCATCCTCGACGAACTCCACGCCTACGACCCCAGGCGACTTGGCATGATCCTCGCCATGATGAGCTTCTGGGAACGCCTCGGAGGACGATTCGCCATTGTCTCCGCTACCCTGCCCGACGCACTCCAGGAAGCCATCCGCGGCGCTCTCAACCAGCACGTACACCTCATCCAGCCCCCAGAAGGAACTGTCTTCCCCCGTCGGCACCGCCTGCTCATTCGGGACACCACTCTGAGTTCGGATGAGGCCGCCACCGAAATGACCGGCCGGCTCGAAGCGGGAGAAGCGCTCCTCGTCGTCGCCAACAACCGACCCAATGCCCGCGCCCTCTACCGCAAACTCGGAAGCATCGCCCGGCGCGTCCATGGCGACCAGGACGCGGCCATCATGCTCCACTCCCGATACCGCCGCGACCACCGCGCCACCATTGAGGACCGCATCCGCGCCCGCTACCACAATGACCGAAAAGACCGGAAAGGCGGCGTCCTCGTCGCCACCCAAACCGTCGAGGTGTCACTGGACGTCGACTTCGACACCATCCACACCGCCTGCGCCCCCATGGACGCCCTCTGCCAGCGCTTCGGCCGCGTCAACCGCAGCGGCACCCGGCCACCGGCAGACGTCGTCGTCCACACCCCCGCATACCTGCCTCGCCGCGGCGAAACCGGTCTCTTCGCCGACGGTGTCTATCCGAAAGAACCGGTCACACTGGCCTGGCAGATCCTCCGCCGACACCATGGCGAAGTCATCGACGAGTCCGTGATCACCGACTGGCTCAACGAGATCTACTCCAACACCCCGGAAAGCTGGGGCGCGGCTTGGCGCGATGAAATCGAACAGACCACCAGGAACTTCACCTATGCCTTTCTCACCTGGAACGAACCCTTCCGCGACCGCTCCGAGCTCAAGGACGACTTCGATGCGATGTTCAACGGAAAAGAAGCCATCCTCACCACTGACCAGACCGAATATGCCCGCCGCCTCGCCACCGACGACGGCCGCCGCCCAGGCCGCCTCCTCGCAGAAGACCTCCTCATCCCAGTCGCAGGCAACACCCCCACGACCTGGAACGAGCACATCAAAGTAGACATCATCGACGCTGAATACGACGAAGAGAACGGCCTCGGTACGGTCCGCAACTGACCACAGAGGAAGTCGAGCCTCATAAAGGCAAGTACCTTGAAACCTTCATAACCATCATCACCCCGAAAGGGTTCACAACATACGAGCTTTCCCTCACATCAAGAGTGCGATCACGATGGTCCTCATCGCCCCTCCGAGGGGTAGCAACGTGGCGGAATGATGATCGACACCCCGCGCCCCGGCGTCCTCATCGCCCCTCCGAGGGGTAGCAACTAGCGGGTGACGGTCAGGGTGGTACCGGGCATCGCCCGTCCTCATCGCCCCTCCGAGGCCAGAGGAGCGTCGCCTCATGGAGCGACTCGACCCGAGTCCTCATCGCCCCTCCGAGGGGTAGCAACATGCTCAACGCCACCCCGTACGTGCGGGCGCATGTGTCCTCATCGCCCCTCCGAGGGGTAGCAACGACAGCTCCGGGCACACCGAGATCCAGTCGCGGACGTCCTCATCGCCCCTCCGAGGGGTAGCAACACGATGCGGCAGTAGTGGCCCTGGAACGCGGCGGTGGTCCTCATCGCCCCTCCGAGGGGTAGCAACGCGCGGGCCACGGCGGCGACGGCCAAGGGTCAGCGGAGTCCTCATCGCCCCTCCGAGGGGTAGCAACCCGGTCACCTCGTCCACCCCGAGCCCGGCGTGCTCCGGTCCTCATCGCCTCTCCGAGGGGTAGCAACAGTGCATACCCCTTACCTTTCTTCGTCAGGAGGGTGTCCTCATCGCCCCTCCGAGGGGTGGGGGTGCTGCGCCCGCCGCTGGTGGGTGGTGGTCCTCATCGCCCCTCCGAGGGGTAGCAACGTCCGATACGGCAACGGATGGCGGCAGCAGTGGCCGGTCCTCATCGCCCCTCCGAGGGGTAGCAACCCGGAGTCGGCGCGTCCACGATCCGAGCCGACGCCGTGTCCTCATCGCCCCTCCGAGGGGTAGCAACGGTCGGGTGCGCCGGTGGCGCACGGAGGTGCCTCACCCGTCCTCATCGCCCCTCCGAGGGGTAGCAACATGTCTACGTTGTGCAGGCGTTCCGCCGGCACCGCGGTCCTCATCGCCCCTCCGAGGGGTAGCAACTGGTCATGCCGGTGTCTGCGGGCGTCTCGTACGGGGCGTCCTCATCGCCCCTCCGAGGGGTAGCAACAATCGCCGACGAGCAGCAGCGCATGACGGTGCTCTAGTCCTCATCGCCCCTCCGAGGGGTAGCAACGCGGTGTCGCGTAGGTCGCCGGCCTGATGCAGCGCGGCGTCCTCATCGCCCCTCCGAGGGGTAGCAACGTCAGGTTCAGCGGCATGGCGTCTGTGCGGGAGCGGTCCTCATCGCCCCTCCGAGGGGTAGCAACATTGGCAGCCGGACTGCGAGAGCCCCGCACCAACCGGTCCTCATCGCCCCTCCGAGGGGTAGCAACACAGCACGTAGGACCCGACTCCGGCCGTGACCGCGTGGTCCTCATCGCCCCTCCGAGGGGTAGCAACGCTGCGCGTGCCCGAGGGGCGCGGGTGGCACCAGAAGGTCCTCATCGCCCCTCCGAGGGGTAGCAACCAGCAAGTTCCTGGCGGGACGCGGAGTCGTAGGAGGTCCTCATCGCCCCTCCGAGGGGTAGCAACCCCGCGCCCTGGTCCGCATCGCGTCCGCCCTGGACCTGTCCTCATCGCCCCTCCGAGGGGTAGCAACGTCGGGCTCAACGCGATCGGCCACCTCGTGCAGTCCGGTCCTCATCGCCCCTCCGAGGGGTAGCAACGAGTGCGGCAAGGTCCGCAAGGTGATCCTGCGCGGTCCTCATCGCCCCTCCGAGGGGTAGCAACTGCCAGATGTCGATGCACCACTGCATCGATCCGTGGTCCTCATCGCCCCTCCGAGGGGTAGCAACGTCGGCAGCGGACGGAGCGTGATCTCGGTGGTCGTGGTCCTCATCGCCCCTCCGAGGGGTAGCAACCCGTTCCGGTCTTCTTCTCGAACCGGCTCATCCAGTAGTCCTCATCGCCCCTCCGAGGGGTAGCAACGCGGTGTATCCGGTGGTTTTGGTGACGGTCACGAGTCCTCATCGCCCCTCCTAGTGCCGCATCAGGCAACGTTTGCCCTGTTGACGACCTCGCGTAGGCGTTCGTCGGCGGCGTGCTTGTTCCGCCAGATGATGTAACGGCGG